>JBAZVK010000002.1:0-459561 GCA_041660945.1 Patescibacteria group bacterium
CTGTGGGTCCTGTAACACCCGTAGCCCCGGTTGGTCCTGTAACACCTGTCGCACCAGTTGGGCCGGTTACTCCCGTAGCTCCTGTCGGTCCTGTAACTCCGGTAGCTCCCGTTGGTCCCGTAACACCTGTTGCACCTGTAGGACCTGTAACTCCGGTTGCACCTGTCGGTCCTGTAACTCCTGTTGCTCCGGTGGGTCCGGTTACACCTGTAGCTCCTGTTGGACCTGTAACTCCTGTTGCTCCTGTTGGACCCGTAACTCCAGTTACCCCTGTCGCACCTGTCGGTCCAGTTATACCAGTGGCTCCTGTTGGACCCGTAACACCTGTGACTCCAGTTGCTCCTGTTGGACCTGTGACCCCTGTAACTCCTGTTGCACCAGTTGGACCTGTAACTCCAGTAGCTCCAGTTGGACCAGTCACGCCCGTAGCTCCAGTTGGACCAGTCACGCCCGTAGCTCCCGTTGGTCCTGTAACTCCTGTTGCTCCCGTTGGTCCTGTAACGCCTGTTGCACCCGTCGGTCCTGTAACTCCTGTTGCTCCTGTCGCACCTGTGGGCCCCGTTACACCTGTTACACCAGTAGCTCCGGTAGGACCTGTGACACCAGTTACACCCGTAGCGCCTGTAGGACCAGTCACGCCCGTTGCACCAGTAGGACCTGTTATACCAGTTTCACCCGTTGCTCCAGTTGGACCCGTAACTCCTGTAACTCCGGTTGCTCCTGTTGGACCGGTTACTCCTGTTATACCTGTCGAACCTGTTGGACCTGTGACTCCCGTTACTCCAGTTGCTCCCGTGACACCTGTTTCGCCAGTTGCACCAGTTGGACCTGTAACTCCTGTCACACCAGTTGATCCTGTTACACCAGTTACACCTGTTGCTCCGGTTGGTCCTGTTACACCAGTTACACCTGTTGCTCCGGTTGGTCCAGTTACACCAGTAACTCCAGTTGCTCCTGTCGGACCTGTGACTCCTGTAACACCTGTGGCACCTGTCGGTCCTGTAACTCCAGTTTCACCCGTCGCTCCAGTTGGACCCGTAATACCCGTAGCCCCGGTTGGACCCGTAACACCTGTGACTCCAGTTGCTCCTGTTGGACCCGTAACACCTGTGACTCCAGTTGCTCCTGTTGGACCTGTGACCCCTGTAACTCCTGTTGCACCAGTTGGACCTGTAACTCCGGTTGCTCCGGTTGGTCCGGAAACTCCTGTAACCCCCGTTACTCCCGTCGCACCTGTCGGTCCAGTTCTACCTGTAGCTCCCGTTGGACCCGTAACACCGGTTATACCTGTCGCACCAGTTGGACCTGTAACTCCTGTAACTCCAGTAGCACCTGTCGGTCCGGTTACACCTGTTGCTCCTGTGGGTCCGGTTATACCTGTTGCACCTGTCGGTCCTGTAACTCCTGTAGCTCCGGTGGGACCAGTTCTACCTGTAGCTCCTGTAGGACCTGTGACACCCGTAGTGCCTGTTGAACCCGTAACACCTGTTGCTCCCGTTGGTCCAGTTACACCCGTCGCTCCCGTTGGTCCGGTTATACCAGTAACTCCCGTTGCTCCAGTAGGGCCGGCGACACCCGAAGAACCTGTAGCTCCTGTTGGTCCGGTTACTCCAGTTACACCAGTAACTCCTGTAGTTCCGGATGAATTATTCCAACTAATTGTAGAACAAGACGAATCAGAGTCCGATACGGTATTACCATTCAGATCAGTCCAACAAGCTCCATTACAAAAATAAAATTTATCAGATGTTCCATCGTAATACATCTTTCCGGCAGATAGGGTATTACAAGTTCCAGCATCAGTTTGAGATATAGGGCTTAAAGATATGGTGCTTGAAAATTTAGCTTCTCCATTATTATTGATAACGAGTCTGTTATATGCGTCAGTAGCTCCGCCCGTCCTAAATTTCAAAGACCCACTTTCAGTTGCTTGTGAAATTACATCTCCAGTACCGGCAGATTGAATGATTGCGGCCTTAGCGCTTGATAAAGTAAAATCAGAAGAAGTATAAGTGGACCTAATTCCTGGAGCCGCGGCTGCAATTAGCAGATTACTGTCGGAATTGATATAAGCAATGTTATTAATATTTGTTCCAGGAGGAAAGCCTTGCAATGTTTCAGAGTTAACCGCATATCCGACATTGGCTATTTGTTGACGCGGTGTCATTTCTGAGTCCGAACCAATTGTTATCCCAAGATATACATTAGCATTTTCAGTAAAAACAGACGATGAAATTTCGCTTCCGCAACTTGAACCAATTAATGACGAAAAGATTCCATCCTGATCGGGAGTGATCGAACAAGGACCAGAAGTATAAAGAGTGTTACCACCACTGGGGCTGTTATAAAGACTAAATCGAACATTCGTAGAAGTTGTGATGGAATTACTTAAGGTATCCGTCAAACGTCCTTGAAAAGATAAAATTCTTCCTGCCTTTGTTAAAGTTGTGGGATAGGCAAAAGACTGACGGTTTTTAGTAAAAAATTGACTATAAATTCCGGCTCCCATGACTGAAACAAAAATAAGAATAATAATTAATCCAACATAATATTGAAGGCCAAAATTTGTGAAATTAACAGTTGGCAGAATATGTTTTTTCTGCCTATTAATCAATTTTAATATTTGATTTTTAGCTAATAAAAAAAATGTTTTAAATGTATTTTTATGGATTATAGGGCTTTCTAAAGCCTCTAAGTTGTTATTAATTAAACCAATATTCTTTATTTGTTTTGCCGGATTTTCTTTTATCCACCCTTGGGAGATACAAAATGAACAGAATTTACGCACAGAAGACAGTCGACGATTAATTGTTTTATGAGGAGTATTGTTTTTTAACAAATATGATTTGTATTCAAAAACAGCATCAATTGTGATAAATTGTGGCGCTACTATCTCTGATTCAATCGAGATATTTTTTAATTTAAAATATAAAATTAGCCAACCAAAAAAGTGACGAATATCAGATAGGTAGTTCCTGATTGAAACTGACTTATGATTTACCGCAGATAGATATTTTTTAAACGGGGCTTCAAGATTATAAAGATTATACGTTTTCGGCATACAATTTCATCATAGATTAGTCTCACATAGCTTGTCAAGAGTATTTTGTATATATTATGATGTGGTAGAAGAGACCTGTTCCAAATAGAAAGAACATATTAAAATTAATATTTAATCGAATTTAATATAATTAACGCATAAAATATTTAAGAACGCTAGTATATCAATAAGTATCATTAATCTTATAATAATTACTATAATAAATAGTGGTTACAAACTTAAAAATAGTGTTTTGTTATAAAAAAACATTCCAATAATATTTTTATTAGCATTTTTATTTAACTTTTTATTATATAAATATTTAAAATCACACAAGTTAACAAGCTAAAAATTTTTATAGTGTCATTTTTATTTATTTTTTCTCTTAATAGATTTAAAAAGAGATAGTTTTTTTGAAAATTATCAATCTAAATTTTTATCTGCTATTTTATAATTTTTTTTTCCTAGCTTGTTTTAACGCCTTTTATTTACATGTAGTGTACATTAAACCTGTCAAGCTCTACCTATAGTTGTCATAAACTGTAATTGACTTTATTTCTGAGCTGGATTATCATTTAAATTGATGAAAAGGTATGTACTTTTTTTTGCAGTTTTACTTCTTGTATTGTTTGGTTTTATAGCTGCTTTTGGGCTTTATGAAGTGAAATTTTTCAATACTAGAGCTGATGTCAGCCAAGCATCTTTTTCTGTTGACAATTCATATATTTTTAGCACCCCCTCTCAAGCTAGAGCCGACGGACAAGAAAAAATACGTTTAACAGTTTTTATTTTAAACAACCAGGGTTTAGGGGTATTAGGTAAAAAAGTTCTTATAGAAACAAATTCATCTTTAGAAATCAATACAATTCAAGGCTCAACAGACAACTATGGTAAAGCGTATTTTGATATTTCGGCCACAAAACCGGCTCAATACTTTTTGGAGATAAAAGTTGACGATAAAGCTCTAAACCAAAAAGCTCACCTAGTATTCAATTAGTGACTTCTTTGCTGTTGAAATAATAGAGGGAAGACTGCTTGCTTCAACCATAGGGAGCTGACCTTGATAAATAATAATGGCTTTTTCATGAAAATGGTTTTTTAAGGTATAAAGAACATATCCAATCTCAAATAAAATTACTATTTCTAATAGTCGAGGATAAAGAAGCGATATAAAAAACAGAAAATATTTCACGACAATCATCCAAATAGGGAGAATGTCAAAGTTTAGATTGATGCTATTTGCTGAAATTGACTTCATGAAATTAGCTTGAGCAAATAAACGAAATTTTTTTGGATTAGATGAGGGGAGGTTGATTGAAAAATTACCTTTATTGTCTGATTTAATTTTGAGTTCAGGAAAGGTGAAGGCTTCAACAGGCCTAATCAAGGCAAAATCAGAAGTTTTTTCATTGTCTCCAAACATTGATAGGCTCACCTCTGTATTTGGAACAGCCTGCCCACTTAATATTACTTGATCACCCATATAATAATTTTGACTGTTTAGCGATATGGTAGGAGGCATAATAACAGGGCCAACACTAACATCGTTTCCAGCCGGAAAAGGCGGAAGACAGACTGGTGAGCTGGATCTTCCTAACTGGTCTTTTGAACTTAAACAAGCTTCACGTGATGATTTAGATGAAAAGAGAGTAGAAAATTGGAAATATCCCTCGTTGTCGGCATATGAATGGTCTAATATTCCCATCCCCTCGAGAGTAACTAATGCCTGAGGTGAAGTATATCCGTAAAGATTAAGATGACTGTCACCAATTGTAGCGGTAACTTTGACATCAATTGTTTGTTGATTTTGAATCCCGGCGACAGTTTCTATGGAATTATTAGTATTTTTTCCATAAAGAAAAATAAGCTGAAAGGGAATCACAAAAACAAGAGTTAATTTAATAAATAAAAATATTTTTTTAATCATAACGCTTAATTACAGTATAGTAGCTTTATTAAAGCTTTTGAAGTTATTTGTTAAAATCAAAATTACCTCTTGACATAAAAAACTCCGTCTGTTAGATTGTTACATATATGGCAATAAAAGAAAGACGGACGAAGATATTACTTGCACTATATTTACTTTCAGACGTTGAATTTACCCATATTAATTTTGATGATAAAATACAAAAAATATTTGATCTCTCTATAAACCAAAAGACTAGGGGAACAATCTCAGGTCTTCTTAAAGAGAAAACAATAGAAAAAGGCGAAAAAGAAAACCAATATCGTCTAAATGATAAAGGATTTAGCGCGCTCTGTTTGGAATTTCCATTTTTTAGATTTCAGCGGGAAAAATGGGATGGTAAATGGAGAATCATTTCCTATGAAATTCCGGAAAAAAAACGGGAAATTCGCGATCGTTTACGTCGAGAAATGCAGGGTTGGGGACTAGGTCCATGGCATAGATCATTTTGGCTCACTCCTCACCCTATTTTACCCACCTTAAAGGCTTTAACTTCTCAAAAAGAGGAGGAACAATACATACAAGCATTTGAAGCAGAACATACATTTGGAGACCGTGTGTTTTTAATTGAAAAAGTTTGGGGGAAAGCCGTTTTAGATAAGTCATACCGTGAACTTTTCAAAAAATGGCACGAAATTTTATCATCAGAAGATGAAAAAGTAAATAAACTAAAAAAAGTCATTAATGAATACATTAACTTGCTTCGCCAAGATCCGGGGCTTCCAAAAGAATTAATAGGCGAGACGTGGATTGGTTTTGAAGGGTGGAGTATTTTTAAAGAAATTAAATCTATTCTTTTAAGTTAAAAACAATATCTTTTTCTTCATCTGTACGTAATATTTTAATATTTTTGGCTTTCAACATATCTAAAGTCTGTTTGTTAGGATGACCGTATGAATTGTTTTTACCAACACTTATCACAGCGACAGTAGGGTCTGCTAAATCTAAAAACTTTTTAGTTAATCCGTTTTTTGAGCCATGATGAGGAACTTTTAAGATGGAAATCTTACCTAGAGAGCCATTTGACAATCTGCTTAATACAAAAGGAGATGCGTCACCAGTAAACAATATAGTTTGGGCGGGTCGAGACCCATCTTTACAACATTCAAACAAAATAACTGATGAAAAATCGTTATCATTCGATGAATTAAAGTTTTTTAAAGGCCAGTATGCTTTAAAAAGTCCATTTCCAGCTATAAATCTATCACCTGATATCAAAGATGATAAGGGAATCTTCTTAACAGACAATTCACTAAGTAATTTTTTATATGAGTTATTTGTGAAAGGGCTCTTCACAGTAATAAATTTATCTATTTTGTAACGATAGGTTATATATTGATAACCGCCGTAATGGTCAATGTTTGGATGGCTTAAAAAAGCCAGCTCAATTTTCCGGTCCCAAAAAGGCATGTATTTTCCAAGACACAAAAGTACACTTTTATCCGGTCCGGCATCTATCAAAACATCAATTTTGTTATTTATTCTAATATATGCAGCGTCACCTTGACCCACATTGCAAAAAACAATTTTAGTACGGTCGTCAAAAATTGAAGAAAAAATACAAAAAACAATAATCGTCAGGGAAAAAAAGAAAAATAAAATCAAACTGCGGATTTTTACAGGAGATTCGAACATAATTAAAAACTGAAAAAATTAAAAGGAATTTTAGCTAAAATATTGATTACAAATACTAGGTAATTTAAAAGGCCATAACAGATATAGGCCGGCACTAACCCTAAAAAATAATTAATACTTCCTAAAATAGCTGTTAAAAAACCAAAAACCATAAGCGGAGGAACAATCTCAGCTACTAAAAGATTGGCGACAGGAGAAATTAAAGAAACCTGTTTAAAATAGAAAAAAATTATTGGAATGGTAAAAATTTGTGCCGCAAAAGTTAGGCGAAGATTATTAATAATAAAGTTATTATTTTTACCCTGGCCAAATAAAATAATTCCTAAAGTAGCACCATACGAAAGTTGCATGGAAACTGTTCTTAACCAGTCAGGCCAAAAAATTAAAACAAAAATAACAGAAAGAAAAAGTCCGTATAAAGTATAATTTTTCCTTCCCGTTATAATTGCTACGTGCGTTAAAATACCCATAAAAGCGGCTCTGATAATCGGGGCTTGCGGTCCAACAAAAATAACAAACAAAATTATAGATAGTATCGTTATCATAGTTGATATAAGTTTGCTAAAATTTTTGGTAATGGAGCTAATAATCGCCGCGATTAGCGTTATATTGATTCCTGAAAGAACAACCAAATGTAAAAGACCAACGACCTTAAGTTGCTGATAAAACTCTTTTGTTGTTTTTATATTTATTCCAAAAATTATTCCATTAAGCAATGAGGCTTCAGGTTCAGGTAAATATGAGTTTATTACGTTAGTAAAAATTAGTGGGGTAATCATATGCTAATTAGATTTTTGATCTTTTCAAATACGTTTTTATTGATAGTTTTTTTTGTTAACAGTTCTTCAATCGTTAAGTAAGGTCGATTAATAATAATTTTATTTGCTGTTACTTGACCAATTCCCGGCAATTGGTCAAGCTCTTCAATTGTGGCAGAATTAAGGCTAATCATTTGATTAGCTGGAGGTTGGTCGATTGAAGTGTTATTAGAAACATTCAAAGCGGGTGAAACGTAATCAAACGTTCGTATATTTTGAATAAAAATTCCAGCATTAATTTCCATGCTTGAGGGGACATAAATTTTTTCTTGATCATTAACAACTCGAGATAGATTAAAATTGCGTTTAAAAAACGCTAAATCTACCTCGTCAGATAAGCCGCCAGCCTTATTAATAACTTCCTTTATGCGGGTTCCAACCACAAATTCATAGAGGTCAGGTTTTTTAACAGCACCGGAAACATCAACAAAAATCGTATTTTCAGACGTTAAATAAGTTTGTGAAGTCTCAGTTACTTTGGGATTGCTTTTAGTACTGTTAAGATAAATGCTCAAGGATACAACCGTAATCAGAGCAGCCGAAGACAAAAGAAGAATTTCTAGAAAATATTTTTTTAATCTGAGCTTTTTCAGTAAAGGCAAAAAAGATTGAAAAAAGTTGCTCATGGCAATAGAATATTTATAAGGAATTGTATAGTCAATCGCTTATAACCTACAAAAGCAGAGAATTAGATTGTTGAAAAAGTAAAAAAACGTTAATAGATATATCCTCATCCTTTCTTTTTTTTAATAATAAATATAACGGTAATAAGGGCCAGTAGTATGCCGCCAGCGATTTTAAATGGGAAAGCGTAGAATATTATAGTAGAGCCGAAAATTGTCGGAGAATTTTCTCCAAATGTAATTTGAGCCGACAAATTATATTTTCCGATAAAAAATCCGGACAGCACTAAGGTATTTTTATTGTCATAGTCAATCTGCGCCGAAGGAGTAGCTTCCATTAATCTTTCTGATCCAGCTAATATGTTTTTTGAAATAATATCGTATTTTGCTGTTTCTCCAAAGTTCCCTTTTAGATTAATTTGACCTTCCGGTCTTATCATATTTTTTCCTTTATTGGCAACAGTTAGAATTATCGGGATCTTATCAGAGCTATCAAAAATTTTAACTTCCTTGTTCAACGGCAATCCTCCTTGGATAGAAAAAAGAGCGATCTTCGGTTTAATTTCAACATCTCCAGAATTAGAAATAGTTATTAAGATGTTTGAGCCAATTGTTGCTTTAGTTCGGGCAGATCCAATTCCTTCACTAGCAGTTGGAGGAATTGTTTCAGCAAGAAGACTATAATAAAAATCACCGTCTGTAATATTTTCGGGAATTCTTATTCTAAGTAAAATTTGTTGAGTATCATTGGTTTTTAAAAAAAACGGTTGATCAAGTTTTAGATCAGAATTATCTAAATCAAATCTCACAGGGCCTTCAAATTCTTGTTTTATCCTAATATTTCCCAGCTCATCTTTGGCCTCAAAGGGCAATATTTTTAAATTTAAAAATATTGGATCTCCGTAATTTTTTAAATTATAGGCGACCATAATCGATTTTCCGGGCTTGATAAATAATTCAAGAAGAGGAGGAGAGATTGAGAGAGAAACCTGCTGAGCTCGAACATTCCCAGAATAAAAAAATAAAAAAATAAAGAGATAAAGAAATAAGAAAAAAAATTTAAAGCCAATTTGTTTATTTGTCATTTATTTAATTATTTAATAAGATGGCGTTGCTACAAAACTAATAATAGTCTGATAACTTCCTGCCGGCTGGACCGAAGAAACATTGGTTTTAAAAGTCAATGTTGATCGACGGTTTTTCCTGACATTATTATTTGTCATAATAGTAATCGGCAATTCGCCGGTAGTTAAGTCGGGAAATGGCCGAAAGTAGGTAGTATCAATAAAATCGTTAGGGATATCGTCTCCGGTTATGTTGTAACCAAAACCATAAGAGGTGGTTGAAGTCCAAACTTTTGCTATTGATTCATTACAGGTATAACCTCCACCATTACAAGCAGTGTCAGAAATGACATTACCTGACTGAGTTTTTAAAGGACCGTTCTCGATCGCGGTTACTTGATAATTTCCAACATCACCGAAGTGGACAGTCAGATTAGTTGTATCAGTCGATGGGCTATTAGGGGCTAATGCCCCAAAGTTAATATTAGTATTGGAAATTGAGAAACGGAAAGGAATAATGGAATAAAGGTATTGAAAACCAGCTTTAACGACGTATCCATTTGATAAAAATTGTCCAGCTGCCAGTTGGCCTACTGTGTCAGACAGTTTGTAACTATCAGAACTTTTATTGCCTCCAGTAACAGAAACATTAGCAGATTCAATTTTAAATCTGGAAGAATCCATAGGCACAGCATTCGCTTGGTTTAAATTAAAAATTAAGAATGAAGAATTAAGAATTAATAAAACAAAAAAATATTTCATAATTTTCAATCCTGATTTTCAAACTTCTCAATCAGTTTTTCCATTCGTTGTACTGATTTCTTGATAATTTCCAATTGATGATCTCCAACAAAATTTTGCGCTGCTTCCTTAATATTTTTCAAATGATTTTTCAAAAGCAGCGATAAAAAAAGAAAAGTATTTTCTTGAGTTTTTTCACCTTTTATTTTTAATTTTTCACTTTCTATCTTTTCCTGACCCAAAAACATAGCAAATGGTGTAATAAAAGCGAGCGAAATAATTGGCATGAGAGTATTAAAATTTTGACCTTGAGGAAGATTCAACAGAAAAAAAATAATTAAAGTTACCGTCGTTGTAATTGGAATAATTGGTTCCAGAATAATTGATAGTGAGAAAAGCAGAAAATGAATAAGGAAAAAAAACGGAGAATTTAGTCCGCCGGTTGAATTAACAATTCCCATAATTACTAAGGTAAAGATGACAGATTCAATCAGGCGTGAATAGATATTTTTAGAAACAACAAAATTTTTTGTTAAATAAAGAAGAATAAAAAGTCCGGCACTAATCTGCAGGTTGTATTGAGCTAAGTTTGTTTTTGGAAAAATAAATGTTAAAGCCACGGCAAAGATCAAGATTAATGCATGAGTGATTTCTTTAGCCATAATTTAAATATAGCAAAATTTTCGGTATCGAGCTTTCAAATTTTATGTTACAATACTAAAATGGCGAATCAAATTGTTAAGGCTAATTTTGCAACAGATATTATTGATGAGCTTAAGAAGGTTAGTTGGCCGACGAAAGCCGAAACTATTAGACTGACAACAATTGTCATAATTGTTTCCTTGATAATTGGACTTTATGTGGGTATAATAGACATCTTACTGGCAAAAGGTTTGGAAATAATTACTAAGTTCAGATAATCGCTAGGTAAGAATTAATATACTTTTAATTTAGATATGGTAAATCCAACTCAGATAGCGCAAGAGCAAAAAGAGGCTTTAAAAACTAATGTTCCAGTGGCTCCGACGGGACCCGTTCCTAAATGGTATGTCATTCATATCCAAACCAGTTATGAAGGTCGGGTCAAACAAGCACTTGAACAGAGAGTTAAAAGTCTTGGCGTAGAAGATAAAATTTTTGATATTGTTATCCCAACCCGTGAAATCATTGTTGTTAAAAAAGGGAAAAAAACCAAAGCAATTGAGAAGGTTTTCCCCGGTTACATTTTGGTAAAGATGATTTTGGATGATGATTCATGGTTGGTAGTCCGAACTACTGAAGGAGTAACAGGCTTTGTTGGTGCCGGATTAAAACCTACTTCGATTTCTGATAAAGAGGTTGAAGCGATCATGAAATTTGTTAAACAAGAACAACCGAAATTTAAATCAAAGTTTTCCCTCGGAGAAGCTGTTAAAATTACGGACGGACCTTTTTCTGACTTTCTTGGAAGTATTCAAGAAATTGACGAAGAAAAAGGGAAAATAAAAGTACTAGTTTCAATATTTGATAGAGAAACACCGGTAGAATTAGACTTTTTACAAGTAACTAAACTATAATTTTCAATTTTCAAATTTTCAATTTACATTGAATTATACAATGATTCAATGAATCAAATTGAAAAATTGATTAAATGAAAATTTATTGAAAATTGTAAATTGGTAATTGAAAATTTAATAAAAATATGGCAAAAAAAATTAAAATAGTCCTTAAGTTAAACTTAGCAGCAGGGGAGGCAACTCCAGCTCCTCCAGTTGGTCCGGCTTTAGGTCAACATGGTGTGCCGATAATGGAGTTTATCAAAGAATATAATGCCAAAACGGCAAAAATGAAAGGTCAGATTATTCCGGCCGTAATTACTGTTTTTGAGGATAGAAGCTTCACTTTTGTCACAAAATTGCCTCCGGTAGCTGCGATGATAAAAAAGAAGCTATCATTACAAAAAGGTTCGGGTAAACCAAATACGGAAAAAGTGGGAAAATTGACAAAAGTTCAATTAGAAGAAATTGCAAAAGAAAAAATGGCTGATTTAAATGCTAATGATGTTCAGGCGGCTATGAAGATTGTAGCAGGAACAGCAAGATCGATGGGGATAGATATTGAAAAATAAAAATTAAAATTTTTTTAAATTGAATTTATGGGAAAAGTCAAACCAAGATTAATCGGGGATACCGAGATTGAAGAAAAGCAAAAAAAAGAACAAAAGACTAAAGCGCTGGAAAAGAAAATGTTAAAGAAAAAGTCTAGTGTTTCTGACGTTGGAGCCGACGTTGACCAACCGGTCGTTGAAAAAAAGGAAAAACCTCTAAAGTCTTCAAAAGCTACAAAAATTTCGTCCGTTAATTTACATGGAAAAAATTATCAGGAGGCAAGGAAGATGATCGACAGAAATAAATATTACTCCTTACAGGAAGCAGTGGTATTATTGAAAAAAATTAAACCAACCAAATTTGATCAGTCAGTAGAGTTGCATTTTGTTGTCGATGAGAGTGGACTAAAGGGGGAAGTTGAACTACCGTTTTCAACAGGGAAAATTGTTAGGGTAAAAATCGTTGATGATAAAATTTTAAGTGATTTGGAAAAAGGGAAAATTGAATTTGATGTTTTGGTGACTCATCCTTCTTTCATGCCAAAACTGGCAAAATTTGCCAAGGTTTTAGGTCCAAAGGGTCTTATGCCTAATCCGAAAGCGGGGACTGTCTCTATGAAACCAGAAGAAGTCGTTAAAAAATTTGAAAAAGGAATGTTAAGATGGAAGACTGAAGCAAAGTTTCCTCTAATTCACCAGATGATTGGAAAGATTTCCTTTGGGGAAAAGAACCTGATTGCCAATGCTGAAAAATTTTTAGACGCCGTCGGAAAATCTCACATTCAGAATGCTTTTATTAAGACAACAATGAGTCCGTCCGTGAAGCTAGAGCTGAATAAATAAACTTATATTTTAAACTTCCTTTTAGTGAGATCAATGATAATATTAGCCGCATCTTCAACGGTTATATCCGATCCAGTTCTAATAACCAGGTTGTAATGATAAGCCTTACAGTGATTATGATTGAAAAGTGACTCAACAAATTCCTTTCTTTCTTTGTCTGATTCCTCAATCCGCTTTACTGCCTCTGGTCTTGCAATGTGCTCATAGGTCATCTGCCAAATGATCCGTTGATCATATTGACAAATCATTCGGATATTTAAGGCATGGGGAAAGAGAAAATTTCCGCCACGGCCCAAAATTATTACATATCCCTTTAATCCTACTAAGGTCATAACTTTAATAAGATGTCTTTGATATCCGGAAAGACGAGTAAATCTTTTACCAAAAGTTTTTGCAGTAATAATATTTGCAAGAAGCAATCTCTTTGGATCAATAGATCTTATCAATTCTTCTTCTAAGTTTTTATTTTTAGCAATTTTGTCAATCAGTTCATGATCGTAAACTTTCCAAGGTTTTCCCAATCGTAAGGCGATTAAGTTAGCGGTTGACTTTCCACCCGATCCCATTTCCCGGGAAATGGTAATAAGAGGTAGTGGGCCGTTTGTCAGCTGAGAAATTTTTTTTGATCTGGATAAAAAGTTATTTTGAAAAATTTTATAAAATTTTTCCATAGCGAAATTATATCACAATCTGATAGTATTAGAACTATGGATTATCTAATTAATAAGGAAAGTTCTTTCTGGTCTTATCTTTCCCAAGGGCAGAAAGATTTACTTGAAGAGGGGCTGTATTTAATGGACGATATTATCCGTGACCAAGCCTACCAGTTTAAAGATTATTCTTTTTTGGTTTTTCCTTTCGCAAAAGCTTATGAAGGATTTTTGAAGCAGATATTCAGGGATAAAAAGTTAATAAGCCGCCTTGATTATATTTCCGATCATTTACGTTTGGGAAAACTAATGTCGCCGAATCTAATCGGAAAATTAGGACCGGACTCTCTTTACATAAAGATAGAGAATCAATATTCGAGGGATCTAGCCGATAAAATTTGGAACGTTTGGAAAAACGGACGCAACCAAATCTTCCATTACTTTCCCCATAACGTCAAAGCGATCAATTTTAATGAGGCCAGAGGAATCTGCATGCAAATACTTCGGACAATGGAAGAGGTTTATCAAAAATTAAATCAAGCATCAAAAGTCAATAATATTTTTTAATATTTTTCATGAAAGGTTTAACTTCTGATCAAGTTTCTCAACTTCTAACCCAATACGGTTTAAATGTCATTACGGAGCAAAAGAAAAAGTCAATTTTTGTTAAATTCTTTGAACAGTTTAATAACTTTTTAACAATCTTGCTTATCGGAGCGGCCATTTTTTCTTTTCTTTTAGGGGAGACCTTGGACGGGGGATTAATCATTGGAATTGTAATTCTAAACGGATTCTTCGGTCTTTATCAAGAGGCAAAAGCGGAGGAATCATTAAAAGCGCTTAAACAGATGACGGTAACTAAGGTCAGGGTTATCCGAGATGGCCAACAAATAGAAATAGACAATAAATACTTGGTTCCCGGCGACATTGTTTTTTTGGAAGAAGGAGTGAAGATTCCTGCAGATGCCAACGTAGTTGAAACAATGAATTTAGAAATAAATGAATCAGCTCTGACAGGAGAATCGCTGTCAATTTTAAAAACAATAAATGATAAAGTATTTTCAGGAACAATTGTCGCTAAAGGCAGAGGCTTGATCAAGGTGGAAAAAACCGGAGATAAAACAAAGTTTGGCCAAATAGCGGGTAGTTTGATGTCAATTGAAGATGATAATACACCACTTCAAAAAAAATTAGCCAACTTAACCAGATTTATAGGTATTGGTGGGATAATTTTATCAGTGATTGTTTTTATGGTTTCCCTGATAGAAGGCACCGGTTATTTTCCGGCATTTTTATTGGCAGTTTCCCTGGCAGTGGCGATTGTCCCTGAAGGACTACCGGCAGTAATGACGATTACTTTAGCAATTGGTATGAAAAAAATGGCTGGAAAAAAAGCAATTGTTAGAAAATTATCAGCAATCGAAGCTTTGGGAAGCATTACATTAATAGCAACTGATAAAACAGGGACATTGACAACCAACAAAATGCAGGTAAAGGAAATCTATGCTGAAGACGGCAAGGCACGAGAATTATTGATTCTAAATGGCATTCTTTGTTCCACAGCCTCTCTTGTCTATATTCATGATCACGGCAGTTGGGATGTGCTTGGTGATCCCACAGAAGGAGCCCTATTATTTATGGCTCAAAAACAAGGATTGGATATTGATGAAATTAGAGCCAACTGGAAGATTGTTGATGAAAAACCATTTGATAGCGTGACTAAAATGATGACAGTGATAGTGGGGTCAAAGATCAAAGATCAAAAATCAAAAATAATATTTAGTAAGGGAGCGCCAGAATCTATTTTAAGCGTCTGTAACAAAATAATGATTGGAGGAGAAAAAGAAATTAAATTAAGCGAAGAAGAAAAAAATAAGATCAAAAAACAAGTTGACAGTTGGGCAGGACAGGGGTTAAGAGTATTAGCATTTTCGTTTAAAAGTAACGTTTTTTTGGGTATGGTTGCTATTCATGATGCTCCACGACCCGAAGTTAAGGAAGCGATTCTAAAAGCAAAAAGGGCTGGGATAAAAGTAATTATGATAACCGGCGATAATGAAAGAACTGCTGAAGCAATTGGAGTTTCAAGTGGTTTGATAAAAGATGGTGATGAAATTTTAACCGGCAGTCAACTAAAAGAATATAATGACGAAGAACTTTCCAAAATATTACCAAGGGTCAAAATATTTGCCAGGACAAATCCTTTTCAAAAACACAGGATTGTTTCTCTTTACCAGAGATTAGGGGAGATTGTGGCAGTAACAGGAGACGGAGTTAATGATGCGATTGCCTTGAAACAAGCTGATGTCGGAGTGGCAATGGGTTTAGTTGGGACTGATGTAGCCCGGGAAACTGCCGATATGGTAATTACCGATGATAATTTTGCCACAATTGTCACAGCCGTTGAAGAAGGAAGAAATATAATAAACAGTATTAAAAATGCCATTAAATATTTGTTATCCTGTAATGTTGCTGAAGCAATTGCTTTAATTATTGGTTTGATCCTTGGACTGCCAACGTTTTTCTACCCAATTCAGCTTTTATATATTAATTTGGTTACAGATGGACTGCCCGCTTTAATGTTGTCCTTTTCTCCACGGGATCCCAATGTTATGAATATTTCCCCGGAAAAAGAAATGGTTTTACTAAAAAATAAAGATCAGTCATATATTGGTGCGGTTGGGATCGTAGGGGCAACCCTTGTGGTTGCCTCTTATTACATTTTTTCAAATCAAAAATTAGGCGGAACAGCCGCTTTTTCAGTTTTAACTATGATTCAGTCTTTTGTATTTATAGATCTATGGTTAAGTCATCGTCATATCCATGAAAATATCAGACATCTTTTTTCGTCGTTATTTTTCTTAGCTTTTCTTTTACCGTTAGTTTTTCAATTTATTATTTTAAGTCATCCGTTTTCAGCAGGAACATTTAAAGTTTTACCGGTTTCAACCCTAGTTTTCTTTGAATTTGTTGGTCTTTCAGCGTTGGCATTAACAGGAATATATATAGTCAAGAAGATAGTAAGATTACGATAATTTTTTTACTGCTTTAACGATTGCTTTGGCATCAATTTTTTCGAAGTGAAGCAGTTCTTCTGGAGTGCCCGAAAAAGCAATTTTTTTAACACAAAGATGAGTGTAATTTTCAATTTTCAATTTACTATTTACAATTAAATCAGTTACTGCTTCGCCAATACCGCCGGCTGGATAATGATCTTCAACGACGATGATATTTCTTGCTTCCTTAGCTAATTGATTTATTGATCGCACATCCAAAGGTTTGACAGAATAACAATCAAGAACAACCGTTTCAATGCCTGATTTTGCCAGCTCTGTCTGCGCCTTCAACGCCTCATGTAATGTAACGCCGGCTGCAATTATCAACGCCGAGGGTCGACGACCGACCCCTACAGGTTTATGTATTTTCGATCCTCCGATTTTGAATTCTTCATTTTGATTATAAATCACCGGTGCTTTCCCTCTAGTAGTTCTAAGATAAAAAATTCCTTTTTTGTCAGCCATTATTCTTATCAGTTCTGCCGTTGAAACAGCATCGGAAGGATAAAAAACAATGCTATTAAGAAGACTTCTCATCATGGAAATATCTTCAAGACCCATTTGGGATGGGCCGTCTTCACCAATCGATACTCCTGCATGTGAACCGGTAATTTTAATATTTCCGTCGGAATACTGAGACATTCTAATTTGGTCAAAGGCCCGGGTTAAGAAAGCAGAAAAAGTTGCCGCAAAAGGAACAAAGCCAATTTTTTCCAGTCCCAGCGCAACTGAAACCATATTTTGTTCAGCAATAAATAATTGGAAAAATCGGTCGGGAAATACTTTTTGAAATTTATTGGCATAGGTCGAGTTGCCAACTTCTGCATCCAAGACGACGATATTTTTATTAGTTTCTCCAAGAGCAACCAAGGCATCTCCATAAGTTTCCCTCGTTGCGATTTGATCACCTAATTTGAAATTGAAAACATTTTTGATTTTTAATTTGTCTTTTTGATCTTTAATGTTTGATATTTGATATTGAGGTAAGGTGACTTTTCCTGTTATTTTAAGATCGACTTCTCCTAATTCTTTTAACGCTGATTCCAACATGTCCTTTGGTAACGGTTTTCCATGCCAGCCATCTTTGTTTTCAATAAAAGAAACCCCTTTACCTTTAATTGTTTTTGCAATAATCATCACGGGCTTATCGATTGAACTAGTAGCTTTTTCGAAAGCTTTAAAAACCTTGTTTAAATCGTGGCCGTCATCAACAACTATTGTTTCCCAGCCAAATGATCCAACTCTTTTTGCATAAGTTTCAAGGTCCCAACCGATCATGGTTTCCCCATTTTGTCCGAGCCGGTTGACATCCAAAATAGCAACAACATTATTGAGTTTATAAAGAGAGCCAATTTCCAAAGCTTCCCAAACCTGGCCTTCAGCCGTCTCAGAATCACCCAAAAGAACAAAAACTTTTGGCTCCCTTTTAATCCGTAATTCGTTATTTGCGATCCGTAATTTAATTCCTAACGCCATTCCGATTCCGATTGACAATCCCTGGCCAAGACTACCGGTAGCAACATCAGCAAAGGCAAATCTTGGAGTAGCATGACCTTCAAGAGGCGACGCAAATTTTCGCATGGTCATCAACTCTTCATATGACACAGCCCCGGTAGCGTGATACAATGAATAAAAAAGAGGGGAAGCGTGACCTTTTGAAAAGATCAGCCGGTCATTGTTAAAATCCTTAGGATTTTTTAAGTCGGAATAGAAAAATCCGCCAGCTGGCGGACAGGCAAAGAAAAGGGTTGTCATCAGTTCAACAGCAGAAAGAGCGGTTGACGGGTGGCCGGACTTAGCTGCGGTCGTTGAAGTAAGAATATCGTAGCGGATCAGTTGACAAAGTTTTTTTAGTTTATCAAAATCAGTCATAGAGATAGTTTAGCAAATTTTTTTAAATATGTTAGATAACCCAGAAATGAAGTCCTTGGAAAAAACGTATAAATCAATAAATAAAGAAGTTGTTTTTGATAAACTAAGTGAAAGAAAAAAAACTGGTGGTTATAGAACGGTGCAACAAGCAAGAGACGCCGCTGCAAGACAAATTCTTTTTAAATCGAGACACGACCCACTTTATAAGAACGAACACAAAAGAGTTCTGGAAGAACAGGCAAAATCATTAATTGATCCTTTGACAGGTTTGTACAACAGGTTACACCTTGGTTATTTGGTGAAAAATCCGACAGGTACAGGAGAATTAGAACGCAAATTTATAGAAGCTTCTCGATCAGAACATGACTTATCTGCACTTATGATTGATATAGACAATTTTAAATTGTACAACGATAGACATGGTCATAATGAAGGAGACATTGTCCTGCAGGAAGTAGCTAAGTTAATCAAAAAAGTTATTCGAACCACTGACATTCCTTTTAGATATGGAGGAGAAGAATTTTTTATTCTTTCACCCGATACCGATATCGACGGCGCAAAACAATTATCAAAAAGACTAAATGAAGGAATAGCTAACATGTTAGGATTAAAAGAAAAAATTACCGTCAGTATTGGATTTGCCTCTTTTCATAACTCTAATAATGAGAAAAAATACCGTGAGAAAATATTTCCGACACAAATAAAGAGTGAAGAAGATTTAGTTGTAAAATCAGATGAAGCTCTTTATTTTTCTAAAATAAAAGGTAAAAATATGAACACTTGTGGAAATGAGATGTCCGAAGATCAATCCGATGAAGTTAAAGAAAGTAGAAGAAAACAAAAAGAAAAAGCTCTGGCTGAAGAAAATGTTTAATCATCCAAAGTCGAGGTATCTCCAACAGGTAACCCAAGTTCTTGAGCTTTCAGGACCCTTCTCATGATTTTTCCGGAGCGGGTTTTTGGAAGCTTATCTACAAAATCAATTTCGTCAGGTGTGGCGATTGGACCGATTGATTTACGGACCGTTTGGACAAGTTCCATTTTTAATTCATCAGACGGAACAACTCCTTGTTTTAAAATCACAAACGCTTTTATTGATTCACCTTTAACCTCGTGAGGTTTGCCTATGACAGCGGCTTCAGCCACTTTTGGATTAGAAACAAAAGCGCTTTCAAGTTCTGCTGACCCTAGCCTGTGTCCGGAAACTTTAATAACGTCATCGTTCCGGCCGACGATCCAATAAAATCCATCTTCATCAATTTTAGCTGAATCGCCGGCAAAATAAACGTTAGGAATTTTTTCGAAATAAGTTTCTTTATATCGGGTTGGATTGTTATATACGTCCAACAACATAGCCGGCCAAGGCTTTCTGACAATCAAATATCCTTGGGTATTTGTGGGAATCTTATTGCCTTTATCATCAACAACGTCGGCTTCAATTCCAAAAAAAGGTTTAAAGGCACTGCCCGGTTTTAAAGAAACTGAAGGAACAGGCGTCACCATAAACATTCCGGTTTCCGTCTGCCACCAGGTATCCATAATTGGAATTTTTTCCCGTCCGACATTTTTATAAAACCATAGCCAAGCTTCAGGATTGATCGGTTCGCCGACCGATCCTAAAATTTTGAGGGAAGAGAAATCATATTTTTTCAGATGATCTTCACCAAACTTCATCAAAGCCCGGATGGCGGTTGGGGCTGTGTAAAATTTTGTAATCTTATATTTATCAATTAACTTCCACCAGATTTCGATATCGGGGAAGTCAGGAGTTCCTTCATATACGAACGTAGTAATTCCGTTAATCAGAGGAGAATAAAGGATATATGAATGTCCGGTAATCCAGCCGGCATCTGCCGTTGACCAAAAAACATCGTAGGGAGAAATATCAAAAACAAATTTTAAAGTCGCATAAATTCCAACCATATAACCTCCATGTCCGTGAATTATGCCCTTCGGTTTTCCTGTTGTTCCGGACGTGTAAAGAATGAAAGCCGGATCAGAAGATTCCATAACCTCAGTCGGACAAACAGGACTTTGCTTTTTCACCAATTCATTCCAAAATATTTCTTTATATGATTTAATTTCAGGATTTTGTTCGCCAGCTGGCGAATCAGATTTAATTCTCTCAACCACAATCACGTTTTCAACGGTTTTATTTTCTTTCAACGCTTCATCAACATTTTTTTTCGATTCAACAATTTTTTTCCCATAGGGATATAAATTAGAGCAGATGACTATTTTGGCTTGAGCATCCTCGACCCTGTTTTTTAAAGCATCAGCCGAAAAACCAGAGTACACGACAGAATGAACAGCTCCGATTTTTAGACAAGCAAGCATGGCAATGAATTGCTCCGGAATCCTTGGCAGATAGATTGTGATCTTATCACCTTTTTTGACTCCTAAAGATTTAAGAGAATTGGCAAATTTTGAGACCTCTTCATTTAATTGTCCGTAAGTAAATCGCCGTTCACTTTGGTCCTGGGCCACCCAAATCAAAGCTGTGTTATTTTTAACATCAGTATTTTGCCAGCGGTCAAGGGCGTTATAAACAATATTTGTTTGTCCGCCGACAAACCACCTGGCATAAGGGAATTTCCAATCCAGGACTTTCTCCCAAGGTTTATACCAGCTTAATTCTTTAGCAATGTTTTCCCAAAAAAGTTCAGGATCGGCAATAGATTCTTTATAAAGTTTTTCGTAATCTTTGATATGGGAGCTTTTAACTACTTCTGGTTTTGGATTAATCAGCATGATTTCATTCTGACGTAAAAAAACAAAAAAAGCAATAGGAAAGTTGAAAATTACACATAGATTGGTATAATAATTAAAATATGGCGGTAATTCAAGCTAAAGAAATAAAAAATAATTTTGGGAAAATTGTAGGAGTAGCCTTATCACTTTTATTTATGAGCGTTCCTTTTATTTCAAATTTAGTTACACCTCCTTCAGAAGCAACCCACTCGGCTTTAAAGATCGGATGGGAAGGATTGGCAAATGTTTTGGCATGGGGTTTTGTAGGAATAATAGCTCTTACTTCTAACAATAAAGCCCCAGTTGAAAGATTGTAATTTTTTCTCCCTTGAATTTTTTCTTTGATAAGCTATGATATAATCATCAATGAGTAATAATAAAATTCTCTTCAAAAAAACCCAGTTTTTAAAAGAATCCTGGGCGTATATTGCTCCAACTTGGGAAGAGATGGGACAGATCTGTCTTGATTTAGGAGTTGAAATAAATGAAAGCAAAAAAAAGTTTGACACTCTAATTACCTTGGCCAAAGGCGGCTGGACTTGGGCCCGGACGATGGCGGACATTTTGCAGGTCTATGAACTTTCAAGTTTTAAACTGTCTTTTTATGATTCTTCCTCTCCCGGAATAAAGTTAAGAAAACCTTTATTGGAAATTCCATTAACTATTCCTTTAGCTAAAAAAAGAGTAATTTTATTTGACGATGTTAATGATTCCGGGCATAGTTTAAAATATGCAATAAAATATTTGGAACATTTCGGTCCTACTTCAATCACAACGGCAACACTTTTTCACAAACCAAAATTTGCAGTCATAAAACCGGATTTTGTCGGCAGCGAGACTGACGCTTGGATCGTTTTTCCTCATGAAAGGCGGGAAGTGATTGATGGATTAGCTTTAAAGTGGAAAAAAAGCGGTTTAAAAATAAAAGAGATTAGAGAAAGATTGATAAAAATTGGTCTGCCTGAAAAAGAAGTTAACATATTTTTGAAATAACAAATGATTGTTATTGTTGATTTTGGCTCCCAGACAACTCATTTAATCGGACGGAGAATCAGGGATTTGGGGGTAAAATCAGAGATTGTTCTTCCTCAAGATGCGTTTAGATCAATCAAAAAATTAGCTCCGCGGGGAATTATTTTGTCAGGCGGCCCGGCTTCAGTTTTTGGAAAGGACGCTCTTTTAGTTGATAAAGCAATTTTTGAATTGGGAATTCCGGTATTGGGAATCTGTTACGGATTGGAAGTGCTTGGGCAGATGCTGGGTGGAAAAGTAGCTCCCGGAAAAAAGAAGGAATATGGTCCTACGGAATTTAGTTTGAAAAAGGAATGTTCACTTTTTTCTGATTGGAAAAAAAATAAGGCAGATTTTAAAGTTTGGATGAGCCATTTTGACCAAGTGGTTGAACCTCCAAAAGGATCGGTTGTTGTCGGATCAACTTCGGCTGTTCCAGTAGCTGCTTTTGCCGATGAAAAAAAGAAAATCTACGGGATTATGTTTCATCCGGAAGTTCACCATACTCAATATGGACAGAAGATATTAAATAATTTTGTCATAAAAATTTGCAGAGAAAATCCATTGCTTGAAACTAAAAAAATTGAGGAAATAAAAAGTTATTTGAAAAAAGAAATAGGTAACAATAAAGCAGTTTGTGCATTATCCGGCGGGATCGATTCATCGGTAGCCGCATTTTTGGCTAATCAGGTAATTGGTAAAAACCTGACTTGTTTTTACGTTGATACCGGGATGATGAGGATTGGGGAAACGGAAGAAGTCATAAATACTTTTAAAAATAAATTAAAACTTCCTCTTAAAGTTATTGATGGAAAAAAAGATTTTCTGACAGCACTTAAGGGCGTGATTGATCCTGAGAAAAAAAGAACCGTCATTGGCGAAACATTTATAAGGATTTTTGAAAGAGAAGCGAAAAAAATTGGAGCAAAAATCCTTATTCAAGGAACAATTTATCCGGATGTGATTGAAAGTCAGGGAACACAACACTCGCATAAAATAAAAAGCCATCATAATGTGGCCGGACTGCCTGAAAAACACGGTTTTAAGATAGTAGAACCACTGCGAATGTTTTACAAAGATGAGGTAAGAAAAATTGCAACAGAATCAAAATTTCCACTGGAAATGGTCACCCGTCATGTTTTTCCCGGTCCGGGACTGGCAGTTCGTTTAATTGGAGAGGTAACGGAAAAAAAACTGGATATTTTAAAAAGAGCTGACAGAATTGTCATTGAGGAGATTAAAAAAGCTGGCCTTTACGATCAAATTTGGATGGCATTTGCCGTTTTTACCGGCATAAAAACTACGGGCGTGACCGGTGATGAACGAAAATATGGCGAATTGATTGCAGTCCGTGCAATTGAATCAAAAGACACGATGACCTCCGACTGGGTAAGGCTACCTTATGATGTTTTAGCTAAAATTTCCGAACGGATAGTTACTGAAGTTTTTGAGGTTGTCCGCGTCGTCTACGATATTACCACCAAACCCCCGGCAACGATGGAGTGGGAGTAAAATATATGGACTTTAAATACTTTTCTCAAAATGGAAAAATTTTGCCGATTGAACAGGCAGTTATTCCTTTAAACAATATAGAATATTCCTATGGTTTTGGGGTTTATGAAAGTCTGCGGGTTGTAAATGGAATGATTTATTTTATTGATGATCATATTGAAAGATTGATGGAATCAGCAAAAATAATTGGGTTAATTTATTTATTTAACAGAGAATTTATAAAAAAAAGCATCACGGACCTCATTTCTGATTACAAATCAGAAACCTTTAATCTTAAAATACTTTTGATTGGCGGAGCCACCAAAGAAAAAGCTATCTTGAATATCTTCTGTCTGAATCCGCTTTTTCCGGACCATAAATTATATCGGGACGGAGCAGAGTTTATCACTTATCAATACGAGAGGGCTTTTCCTCATGCTAAAACTTTAAACATGATGCGGAGCTACCTTGCCTACAAAAAAGCTAAGAAATCAGGTTCTTATGATGCGCTCTTAATCAATAATAAAGGATTTATAACTGAGGGGACAAGGACTAATTTTTTTTGCATCAAAGGTAAAACCATTTTTACTCCTTTTGAAAAAGATATTTTATTTGGGGTAATGAGAAAAGTGATGTTGAAAGTAGCTAAACGAAATAACTATAAAATTGTTGAATCAAATATAAAACTTGAAGAAATTAAAACCTATGATGGAGCTTTTGTAACAAGTACTTCATCAAAAATCATTCCGATAAAATCTATTGATAAAATTATCTTAAACGTTCCTGATCCGTTAAAAGAGTTAATGAAGTTGCTAAGTGATTTTTTAGAAAATTGTCAGGGAAAAATGGATTAATGAAGCTAAAATTTGACAAGTAAAAAATGAGGAGTATAATTTAATAATCATGAAAAACACGACAGCCCAAAATTTTTATTTTTACAATGACCCACCTTGCGGTGGTAGTTGTAATTGTTGAATAAAAAGCAATTAATAACGACCCCCGCACCAGCGGGGCTTTTTTTTGGGTTTCAATAATATTATGAATATAAAATTGGTTTTAAAATTTTACTTTTATTTTTATCCGGCTTAAGGCGGGAGTTTTAACTATGGTTAAAAACAAACCCCGCCAAAAGCGGGGTTTTTAAAAAAATTATTATAAATTTACAAAATAAAAAAATATGAAAACTAAACAAAGAATTATCATCGCCGGACCGTGTGCGGCTGAATCAAGAGAGCAGGTCATTAATTGTGCCGTAGCCTTAAAAAAACAAGGAATAAAAATCATGCGGGCCAGTCTTTGGAAACCGAGGACGGCCCCAGGATTTGAAGGAGTTGGGGCAAAAGGTATCTCTTGGTTGGCTGAGGTAACAAACATGGGTATAACAGTAGCGACGGAAATATTACTACCTCATCAACTGACTCAGTTGATTCGGGGCATTAACAAGAAAGGTGATTTGGGCAAGGTTCTTTTATGGATTGGTTCAAGAAATCAAAATCATCTGATTCAAAGAGAAATTGCCCGGATTATAAAAGAAAAAATGCCAAAAACAGTCAAACTATTAGTTAAAAATCAGGCCTGGTCAGACGAAAGACACTGGTTAGGGATAGTTGATCACGTTATTGGATCAGGAATTTCTCCAAAAAGATTAATTCTCTGCCATCGCGGTTTTTCGCCAAACGGGCAGAATAATCCTAATTGTTTTAGAAATTTACCGGATTTCGAGATGGCGATGCGAATAAAAGAAAAAACCGGTCTATCGACTCTGGTTGATCCGTCACATATTGGGGGGACCGTTAAAAATGTATTCAAAGTAATGAAAATTGCCGAAGAATTTGATTTTGACGGAATGATGATCGAGGTTCATCCGACGCCGATTGAAGCTAAATCTGATGCAAAACAACAATTAACATTTTCTGAATTGGATAAATTATTAAAAATAGTTCAATAATATGGAAAAAATAATAATTGGAAAAAAATTGTTTGGGAAAATCAATACTTTGCTAGATTTTTCTAGATTTTCAAAAATTGCCGTCTTGACTGACAAAAATATTCAAATGAGCCTTATCAGTCAAATTAGTCAAATAAAAAAATCTTTAAATAGAGAGCTAGTGATAATAACAATTCCTGCAGGTGAGAATGAAAAAAATATTGAAACTGTCAAAAAAATTTGGGAAAAAATGTTTGAATCGGGTCTTGATAGAAGGTCTTTGCTTATTAATTTAGGCGGGGGGGTGATTTGTGATATAGGGGGATTTTCCGCATCAACTTTTATGCGGGGAATAAATTTCATAAATATTCCAACGACCTTGCTTTCGCAGGTTGATGCGTCCATTGGCGGTAAAACAGGTATCGACTTTATGAATAAAAAAAACGGAATAGGAGTTTTCAACAATCCGTTAGGGGTAGTTGTAGATGTTGACACCCTAAGGACCTTGCCGAAGCGGGAATTAATAGCTGCTTTTGGAGAGATTATTAAACACGGAGTGATTTCCGGACGTGAACATTTTGATTTAGTGACTTCAAAAAAACCGTTAGAATTCAATCAACAGGAATTGACACAAATAATTAAGCAATCGATCAAAATTAAATCAAGTATTGTCAAAAAAGACCCAAAAGAAGTCGATTTACGAAAAGTTCTTAATTTCGGCCACACGATCGGCCATGCAATTGAGTCTTTAAGCTGGACTAACAAGCCGTTATTGCATGGAGAAGCGGTTGCAATCGGCATAATTGCTGAGAGTAATCTAGCTTGTCTCCGCAACCCGAAACACAACCGCCGCGGTTGTACGTCAGAATTAATTAAAAAGGTTGTGGCCAATGCTGGTTTACCGACAAAAATTAAAAATATTAAGCCAAAAGATGTGGTGAGACTGATTTTGTCTGACAAAAAAAAATTATCAGGAAAAATCAACTGGAGTTTGCCAAAAAGGATTGGAAAAGTTTTAGTTAATATTGAAGCTGCTGATGATTTAATAATTAAAGCAATTGAATCGGTAATAATATGAAAGCTTTAAAAATAACAATTCCGGGATCGAAAAGTCTGACTAATAGAGCCATTCTGATGGCGTCTTTGTCCAATGGATCATCAAAGATAAAAAATATTTCAAATAGTCTCGACAGCCTGATAATGATCAGGGCGATGAAAAAATTGGGAATAAGAATTAAGGTTAATAAAAACGAATTGAAAATATCCGGAAATCGAGGTGTCTTCCAGGAGTTCAATGGGATGATAGAAGCCGGCCAGGCTGGAACGGTAACAAGGTTTTTGACGGCACTATCAGTCCTTATTCCTGGTCAAATGACCGTTAAGTCAACGATGGCAAAAGATCGGCCAATCAAAGAACTGGGAAATGCCTTAAAAAAAATACGAACGGGAAAAGTTTCAATATCGGGGAGCATCAGTAGCCAGTTTATCAGCTCCTTATTAATGATCGCTCCGGTATTAGAGAAAGGGCTAATAATTAAGATAACCGGCAGATTGGTCTCTTCCTCATATATTGATATGACAATTGATCTTATGAAAAAATTTGGAATTAAAGTAGAAAAAATTAATAACAACAAATTAAAAATTAAAAAACAATCGTATAGGTCAACGGATTATGTTGTTGAAAGCGACCTTTCCGGCGCATCTTATTTTTTTGCGGCCGCGGCGGTTACCGGAAAACCAATAAGAATTAATAATATTGAATTCGATTCCGTTCAGGGAGATCTGGAATTTTCTAATTTACTGGAAAAAATGGGTAGCCGGGTCAGAAAAAATATTAGGCAAAAATGGATTGAAGTCAAAGGCCCGAAAGTATTAAAAGGTATTAACGCCGATATGGTAAATCTGCCTGATACGGCTCAAACCTTAGCTGTTGTGGCAGCCTTTGCCAAAGGAAAAACAAAGATTATCGGTCTATCGACTTTAAAGATAAAAGAGACTAATAGATTACAAGCATTAAAAAACGAATTAGAAGCGATGAAGATAAAAAGTGAGATTAAATATGATTCGATCATAATAACTGGTGGAAAACCGCAAAAAACGACTATCAAAACTTATGGAGATCACCGGATGGCAATGGCTTTTGCAGTGGCAAAATTAAGAATTCCGGAGTTAAAAATTAAGAACCCCGAAGTGGTTAAAAAATCTTTTCCAGAATTTTGGGAAAAGTTTAAAAAAATATGAAAATAATCTTAATCGGCTTCATGGGAAGCGGAAAAACAACGGTCGCAAATATATTGGCAAAAAAGTTAGATCTTAAAGTAATTGAAATGGATCAATTGATTTTGACAAAATCCGGTAATAAAAGTATTCCCGAGATTTTTTCTTTAAACGGTGAAGAACATTTTCGTGATTTGGAAACAAAAACAGCCGAAGAAATTTCAGGACTCAATAATGTAGTGGTGTCAACAGGGGGTGGAATAGTAATGAAAGATAGAAATCTAAAGTATTTAGAAAATGGAGTCATTTTTTTTCTAAAGACATCATTTAAGGTCTTGGAAAAACGATTATTTGGAAATGATATTCGGCCGTTATTTAAAAATAAAATTAAAGCCAAAAGATTGTTTGATTTAAGAAAAAATATATACAAAAAATGGGCAGATCATACGGTATTAACTGACAAAAAATCTGTTAAACAAGTTACCGATAGTTTAATTAAATTATTATGAAAATTTCAGCAAGAACTAAAATCTGTTTGATAATCGGCGATCCAGTTGTTCATTCGCTTTCTCCTGCTATGCATAATGCGGGATATGAGGCTTTGGGAATAGACAATAAGTTCGTTTTTCTTGGCGCAAAAGTAAAAACTAAAGACGTTGGTGTCGTCGTTCAGTCGATGAAAAAAATGGGGATTCATGGTTTAGCCTGTACAATCCCTCATAAAGTTGAAGTGATAAAATTTTTAGATGAGATTGATGAAACAGCCAGAAAAATTGGAGCAGTTAACACTATATTAAATAGAAACGGAAAATTAATCGGCTTTAATACTGATTGGCTGGGGGCAGTTACCCCACTGGAAAAAATTACAACATTATCTGGCAAAAAAGCATTGGTTTTAGGAGCTGGCGGTGCGGCACGGGCGGTAGTGTTTGGATTATTAAAAAGACAAGTTAAAGTAAAAATATTTAACAGAACAAAAGAAGCGGCCATACAATTAGCCAAAGAATTTGGTTGTCGGGCGAACAACTTGGAAGTAGGATCCAAAATAGGAGATTTTGACATTATTATTAATACAACTTCTGTTGGCATGAAGCCAATGGAAAATAAAACTCCGATTCCAACAAAGTTCATTACTGACAAACAAATCGTCTTTGACATCGTTTATGTTCCTTTTGAAACAAAATTATTAAAAGAAGCGAAAAAAAGAAAGGCAAAAGTAATTCACGGGATTGAAATGTTATTAAATCAAGGTACGGCGCAGTTTGAAATATTTACAGGGCGGAAGGCACCCAAAGAAGCAATGAGGAGGGTTTTATATGAAAAAAATTAAAATTTGTACACCGGTGGTTGGAAAAACTTTAAGAAAGTTTTTGAATAATCTTGATCAAGTTCAAGCAGTTTCTGACATGGTTGAATTACGGGTTGATGAAATAAAAGATTTAAGTAAAAATGATCTAAAGTTAATCCGAAAAAGAACAACTAAGAAAGTTATTTTTACCAGTATAAGAAAAGAAATTATTTTAAAGGTGTTAGATTTAGGATTTGATTTTATAGATATTGATCTATCTTTAATAAAAGATTTTAATTTATCAAAACAAACAAGGAACAAAATGATAATATCTTTTCATGACTTTAAAAAAACACCAGACGTTAATAAATTGAAAACAATTTTGAATGTAATGAGAAAATTCAAGCATGGAATAATAAAAATTGCCACGTTAGCTAATAATAAACAGGATGTTAGGAATTTATTTATGACACTTTTAAATAAAAAGGCAAACGAAAAAATGATTATGGTGGGAATGGGCAAAAAAGGGAAAGCAACCAGAATATTTGGTCCATTATTTGGTTCTTTTTTAACATTTGCAAAAACCAAATATGGATCATCAGAACAAGGTCAAATAGACATTGATAAATTAAAAAATATTTATAAATTAATAACCTAATATATGGCAGGAAATACTTTCGGGCAGCTATTTCGGGTGACAACTTTTGGCGAATCCCATGGTGGAGCAGTTGGTTGTGTGGTCGACGGGTGTCCTCCGGGATTAATAGTTTCAACAGAAGATATTCAAAAGGATCTGGATCGAAGGAAGCCCGGGCAAAGCAAGGTCACCAGTCCACGAAAGGAAGAAGATAAGATCGAGATTTTATCAGGCGTGTTTGAAGGTATAACAACCGGAACGCCGATTATGATGATGGTAAGAAATAAAGACGCACGTCCGGAGGATTATGAAAAATTTAAAGATATTTTTCGACCGAGCCATGCTGATTTTACTTTTCAAAAAAAATTTGGTGCCCGTGATTGGCGGGGAAGCGGTCGTTCCTCAGCCAGAGAAACCTTGGCGCGGGTGGCCGCTGGTGCAATAGCCAAAAAATTCTTGAACGAAAAATTAGAAATAGAATTTTTTGCATCTATAGAGGAAGTTGCCGGAGTAAAAATAAAATCGGATGGGGAAATGACAAAAATAATTGAAACCGCAAAAAATGATGGGGATTCTGTCGGCGGAGTTATTCGTGGAGTAATTAAAAACGTTCCGGTAGGCCTAGGTGAGCCGGTTTTTGATAAGTTATCCGCTGATTTAGGAAAAGCAATGTTGTCAATTCCAGCCGTTAAGGGGTTCGAGATTGGATCAGGATTTGCTGGAGTTAAAATGAGAGGGAGTGAGCATAACGATTCATTCTTTACTGATAAAAACGGCAAAATTAGAACCAAAACGAATTTTTCCGGGGGAATTCAGGGTGGAATATCTAACGGGGAAAATATTTTCTTCAGAGTTGCTTTTAAACCGGTTTCAACAATTAGAAAAGAACAAAATACAGTCGACTTAAATGGTAAAGATGTTAAGTTGGAAGTAACCGGACGTCATGACCCATGCGTTTTGCCAAGGGCCGTACCAATCGTTGAAGCAATGGCAGCGTTAACAATTATGGATCATTTTTTAAGGAATAAGTCTCAAAACCTATGAAAAACCAAATAAATATATTACGAAAACAAATTGATGAGATTGACAATAAGATAGTTATTTTATTGGCCAAAAGAATGAAAATAGTCACGAACATTGGATTATTAAAAAAGAAACAAAACATTCTTATATTTGATTTAGTCCGTTGGAAAAAGGTAATCGAATCAAAAAAAGGTTATATCAAAAAAATCTGGGAAATAATTCATAAAGAAGCGTTAGAAATAGAAAAATCAATATGAAAAGAATAGCTATAATTGGTAACGGTCGCTTTGGTCCGGTCCTTTTTAATTTATTGAAGGATGATTTTTTAGTGTCCGTTTTTGATAGTAAAAACTCCAAAACAGAAAACGATTTAAAAAAAATTTATGAAAATGAAATAATTTTTTTTGCCATACCAATTTCCACATTTGAGTCTGTGATTAGATCGCATAGGAAATTTTTTAAAAAAAATCATCTTTTAATTGATGTTTTGTCAGTCAAAATGCACCCAAAAAAAGTTTTCAAAAAATATTTGCGAGGTTCAAAAACACAAGCTTTGTTAACTCATCCGATGTTTGGACCGGACAGCAACAAAAATGGTTTTTCCGGATTACCGATTATTTTGGATAAATTTAAGACAGAAAATAAAAATTTTTCTTTTTGGAAAGATTTTTTTGTGAGAAAAGGGTTAAGGATTATTGAGATGACAGCTCAACAACATGATAAGTTGGCGGCAAATTCGCAAGGGTTAACTCATTTTATTGGTCGTTTATTAGAAAAATTTAATTTGAAACCAACGGGGATTGACAGTCTGGGAACGAAAAAACTTCATGAGGTGATTGATCAAACTTGTAATGATACCTGGCAATTATTTAATGATTTACAAAATTTTAATCCGTACACAAAAGTAATGCGATTAAAACTAGGACGGACGTATGATTCGCTCTACGATCAACTTTTACCAAAAAGAGTTAATTCAAAAAAAATCATTTTCGGAATCCAAGGTGGAAAAGGCAGCTTTAATGAAGAAGCGATCTTATTTTATGTCAAAAAACAGAAAATAAAAAAGTTCAAAATGAAATATTTATTTACCAGTGAAAAAGTTTTAAGGAGTTTACATGAAGGAAATATAGATTTTGGTTTATTTGCAATTCAAAATGCCGTTGGAGGAGTGGTTGAGGAATCAACCTGTGCGATGGCAAGATATAGATTCAAAATAGTTGAAGAATTTCAGATATTAATTCGTCATTTTTTAATGAAACGGAAGGATGTTTCAATTGGCGAAATAAAAATAATAATGGCTCATTCACAAAATTTCCGTCAGTGCAAAGATAATTTGAAAAAAAGATGGCCTAATCTAAAATTAGTGAGCGGTCATGGAGATTTGCTTGATACGGCAAAATGCGCTGAAGCGTTATCAAAAAATAACATTGACAAAAACACGACTATTTTGGGGCCAAAAATATTGGCGAAAATTTATGATTTAGAGATTATCGACGAGAATTTACAGGATATCCAAAATAATTTAACAACATTTTTTCTTATTGCTCGATAAATATTTATAAATTTAGTAATATATCTATTATGTCTATTGAAGACCGTTTGAAACTAATTAAGGAAGTTGGGGAAGAGATTATTCTAGAAGAGGAATTAAAGAAACTTCTTGAAAGCGGAGAAGATCTAATTGCCTATGATGGATTTGAACCGTCAGGACAGATTCATATTGCCCAAGGGATCTTAAGGGCAATCAATGTCAATAAAATGACCAAAGCTGGAATCAAATTCCGAATGTGGGTGGCTGACTGGCATGCGATGGCCAATAATAAAATGGGCGGGGATCTGGAAAAAATCAAAATCGTTGGCAAATATTTTATTGAAGTTTGGCGGGCAAGCGGAATGGATCTGTCAAAAGTCGAATTCATGTGGGCTTCTGATATGGCAAAAGATCCCGACTATTGGAAATTAGTTGTCCAAGTAGGGAAGTCAAATGCCTTGAAAAGATTTATTAGGACGGCAGAAATGATGGGACGTGAGGAATCTTTAGAAAAACTAACCGGCGCTCATATCATTTACTCTTGTATGCAAGTGGCTGATATTTTTAAACTTGGGGCAAAAATTACTCAACTGGGAATGGATCAACGAAAAGTCAACATGCTGGCTCGTGAAGTTGGCCCGATGTTAGGTTACTGGAAACCAGTTGTTGTCTCGCACCATATGTTAATGGGTCTTTCCAAGTCGGCCAACCTTGTCTCGACCCCTGGGGTTGGTACGGGATTGGCAGAAAGCGCTATTCGAAGGGCAATTGAGAGAAAAATGTCGAAATCCAATCCTGATTCAGCAATTTTCATGACCGATACAACCGAGGATATTAAAAGGAAAATTAATAAAGCCTATTGTTTGGAAGGGGACTTAAAAGAAAATCCGATTTTGGAATATTATAAATATATTGTTTTTGAGTCGTTCGAAAGATTAGGAATTTCTGAGGTAAAAATTGAAAGACCTGAAAAATTTGGCGGTAATATTTCGTTCAAAACCTATGCTGACTTAGAAAAAACTTTTGCCGAAAAAAAAGTCCATCCGTTGGATTTAAAGGCGGTTTTGATCAAATACTTAGATCAGTTGATTGAACCGGTTCGACGCCATTTTGAAGAGAACGCCGAGGCAAAAAAACTGTTAGAGCAGGTAAGAAGTTTTCAAGTAACAAGATAAGAAAATGAACAAAAAACTTTTTGTCGGCAATTTAAATTTTGACATTAAAGATATAGAACTGGAAGAACTTTTCAAAACAGCAGGAAAAGTTATTTACGCTGAAATAGTCCGGTTTTTTGATAAAAAATCAAAAGGATTTGGATTTGTTGAAATGAATTCTGTTGAAGAAGCAAAAACTGCCATGGAAAAATTGAACGGAACAAAATTTAAGGGAAGGAAAATCATTGTGAGTTATGCTCGACTACCGCAATCCCCTCTGACACATTAATTTTTATTTTTGCTTTATTCATTACGTTACTTACTCCTCTTGTTGATCCAAACAACAAAGAATCATTTTTTAGCTGATATTCTAATCCGTCAGTGACGATTCCTTTTATCTTTTCACTGATGGGAATAATTGAAACTTCGTCACCGATTTTTCCTAAAATTACAATTTCTTTATTTAAAATAAAAATTTCTTTACTTCCTTCAATGATTTTGATTTGAATCTTCGGATTTTGAGTTTGAATTTTAGCAATTAAAAATATATTAGCCATCATATGATCTATCCGGTCGCCTAAAATACCAAAGATAATAATTTTTTTGAATTTATTTTTTAAACAATAATCAATTGCCAATTCAAAATCAGTTTTGTCTTTTTTCCGAGGATATTTAATCATTGTAGGGAACAAAGATTTTTGTTCCTTACATATTTTTGTTAATTTTTTATATAAAGAATTTGAAATAGAATCAAAATCGCCAATGACGATATGAGGAGTCAATTCTAGTTCGAGAATACGTTTAACGCCACCATCTGCCGCAATAAGACAGTCTTCCTTATTGATTATTTTTTTTGCTTGACCCAAATCAGACAGATTTCCGTTGACAAAAATTATAGCGCGTTTCATATGCTACCCATTTTACATTATCTGTTGACAGAAAATAATTTATTTGTTTTAATTTACCTAAATTAGGGGAGCTAAGTTAAGGCTGAGAACCCCACTAAGCGGGGGACCCTTGGAACCTGTCCGGATAATGCCGGCGTAGGAAAAATATATGAACGACTCCAGTGTTTCTCTTCAAGTTCTGCCTAAAACAAATTCTGATAAAAAATTAATTAAGATAGTTGATGAGGTTATTAAAATGATCAAGCAATCAGGTGTCAGTTACGAAGTTGGACCGATGGAAACAACGATGGAGGGGGACTTAGAAACCCTTTTTGAGATCGTTAAAAAAGCCCAATATCTCTGTATTAAGGCGGGTGCAAAAAATGTTTTTACCAACGTGAAAATTATATACAATCCAAAAGGAGTTATGACGATAAAACAGAAAGTGACAAAGCACAGAAAATAATTATGAAACAATATTTTTCTCCAATTGCTGCAGGTCTATTAGTTTTATTAATTTGGGAAATTATCGTAAAGACTCTTCATATAGGGCAATGGATTTTACCGGCCCCGACACAAATAATTAATTCATTTTGGCAGTCACGTTCGTTAATTTTATTTCATCTCACTCCAACAATTGTTGAAGCGATAATCGGATTAGTTGGAGCAGTATTTATCAGTGTTTTTATTGCAGTGGCAATGGAAAGATTTCAAACGATCCGAAAAATCATCTACCCTTTTTTAATTATTTCTCAAACGATTCCTTTCATCATTTTAGCTCCGCTTTTGACCCTTTGGTTTGGATTTGGACTATTACCAAAAATTATCATTATCAGTCTTATCTGTTTTTTTCCGATTACCATCAATTTATTCGATGGATTTCAAAACGTTGACCCTTCAATATTCCGACTGATGACTTCGATGGGAGCGAAACAAAAGCAAGTGCTTAAATGGGTAAAATTACCGGCCAGTCTGCCATCCTTTTTTTCCGGTCTGCGAATCGCTGCGGCCTATTCAATACTTGGAGCTGTCATCAGTGAGTGGATGGGGGCCGATCGGGGACTGGGAATTCTTCTTATCAGATCAACCAAATCTTATTTAACTGACCGTGTTTTTGCAGTAATCCTAATAATCACAATTTTAAGTATTGCCGCCGTTTTAATTGTAGAAACTATTGCCAGATTATCAATTCCCTGGCATTTTAATAAGTTAAGAGTTAAAAGTTAAGAATTAAAAATATGATAAGAAAAATAATTTTGTTGGGACTGGCTTTAGTTTTATTAAGTTTTGTTTTTGGGAAAATAATAAATAAACCAGCAGAACCTTTAAGACAAAAACAAAAAATAACCGTCCTTTTGGACTGGTTTCCCAATACCAATCACACCGGTCTTTACGTAGCCAAAGAAAAAGGTTTTTTTGCTGAAGAAAATTTGGATGTTTCTATCTTACAACCGGGTGAAGGGGAAAATAATCAGATAGTTGCGGCCGGAAAAGCAGACTTTGGTATCAGCAGCCAGGAATCGGTTATCCAAGCCAGAGCAGCCGAAATTCCATTGGTTTCGATCGCAGCGGTTATTCAGCATAATACTTCAGCCTTTGCTTCTTTGGAAAAAAGCAACATAAAATCTGTCAAAGATTTTGAAAAAAAGAGATATGGTGGTTGGGGCTCTCCGATAGAAGAAACTGTAATAAAAGCGGTCATGGGCGAAGCTGGGGCGGATTATAGTAAGGTACAAAATATCACAATCGGTGAAACTGATTTCTTCAAAACGATTGGGAGAGACAGCGATTTTCAATGGATCTTTTATGGATGGGACGGGATTGAGGCGCACCGCCGGGGAATAAAGTTAAATACGATCATGTTGAAGGATTTAAGCCCGATTCTTGATTACTACACGCCCGTTATAGTCACAAACGAAAATCATGTTAAAAATCAAAAAGAATTAGTAATTAAATTTATGAGAGCAGTCAGTCGGGGATACGAATTTTCAATAAAAAATCCAACCGAAGCGGCGGAAATTTTAATTAAATCAGCTCCAGAGTTAAATCAAGAACTAGTCAAGCAAAGCCAGCTATATTTAAGCCGGGAATATCAGGCAGATGGTGAAAAATGGGGGATTCAAAAAGATGAAGTATGGAAACGATATGCGCAGTGGCTAAGTGACCAAAAACTAATCAATAAAATTATCAACGTCAAGGAAGCTTTTACCAATGAATTCCTGCCATGAAAAGAAAAGATAAACTAACTATAAGGAATCTTTCCTTTGCGTTTGACGAAACAATCATAAAAGATATTTCACTAGAGATCTTTAACCAGGAGATAGTTAGTATCATTGGCCCTTCCGGTTGTGGCAAAAGTACTTTGTTTAACATAATTTCCGGCATTTCAATACAAGACAGGGGGGTGATAAAAATTTCCGGAAAAGAAGAGATCCTCAGACAGGGAAAGTTCGGATATATGTTTCAGGAACCACTGCTTTTTCCGTGGTTAAGGGTTTTAGAAAATGTCATGTTGGGGTATGAAATTAAAGGATTATCGAAAAATCAGGCAAGAATAAAAGCACTGGATCTATTAAAAAAGTTTGATCTTTACAAGTACGCAAATTTCTATCCAGACAGCCTTTCCGGGGGGATGAAACAAAAAGCCGCCCTACTTCGAACAATTGCTTTTAATTCGTCTATACTGCTTCTGGATGAGCCTTTTGGATCATTAGATGCGATTACCCGCAGTTCTCTTCATTTGTATTTACTGGAAGTGTGGAAAGAATTAAAATTAACGGTAATTTTTACCACACATGATATCCGCGAAGCAATATTTCTTTCCGACAGGATCTATGTTTTGAGCAAAAAACCGGCTGAAGTTGTTAACTGTATAAAAACAGGGTTACCGCGGCCAAGAAAAATGAACGATTTGACATCGGAAAAATTTGTTGCTTTGGAAAAAAAGCTATTGAATTTACTTTAGGGAATAAGGAGCTGCTTGCTTAAATTGATTATCTTTGTATCGTTTAATTATTTTTTCCGCATTTGGAAACTCCCTTTTAATTATGTTGATATCTTGCTCACAATCGTGGGAAAGATAAAGAACTTTATCAGCTTCTTCATAGGTAAATCCGAAATCGTCTTCATCTGTTTGACCGTTCCAAAGACCAGCAGTTGGGGATTGGTTGATGATTTCATTAGAAATATTCAGATATTTAGCTAGTTGATAAACTTGAGTTTTATAAAGGTGGGAAATTGGTTCGAGGTCGGATGCGGCGTCACCAAAACGGGTAAAATAGCCAAGAAGCTTTTCTGATTTATTTTCCGTTCCACAGACAAGTGTGTTTAGTTGTTTTGCAAAATCAAAAAGAATGATCATCCGGACACGGGCCATAATATTACCCAATCTAATTTTAGATACGGGACCAAATTGATCAACAATCTTTTTTATAGAAATGTTAATAACATTAATTCCTTTTAGATCAATATTTGGTTTTTTTCGGGGATAATAATCCATTTGGACGACATAAATATTCTTTGGAGGCAGAACCCTTTTTAATAAATAAAGAGCTACTGCTGAATCAATCCCACCGGAAAACCCAAGGACGACCTTATTAATTTTTTGTTCTCTAAAGGTTTTTTTCAAGAACTCAGTTATTCTTTCAACCTCTTGTTTTGGATTGATAACAAGCGGGTTTTGCATGGGTATAGTATACTAATTAAGCATGAAAAATAAAATCGCTCTTGTCGTCGGCCGATTCCAACCTTTCCATAAAGGTCATCTTTTTTTGATAAAAAAAGCCTTAGAAAAAGCGGACAGAATTATTATCGGAATTGGAAGCGCTAATATAACGGACGAGAATAATCCGATTGATTATGAAACAAGAAAAAAAGTCATCAAGGCAGTTTTTTATAAAGAGGGGATAGAAGAAAAATTAAGCAAAATCGTGCCTCTTGATGACTTTTTTAATGATGAAAAATGGCTATTTAATTTAAGAAAGCAAACGGGTAAATTTGATTTGGCATTAGGAAATAACGAGTGGACAAATAAAATACTTAAAAAAGCTGGTTATAAGGTCTTGGAGGTTGATTACTTCAATAGAAAACTATATGAAGGGTGGAGAATTAGAAAGTTAATCAAGGAGGGTAAGCGGTGGCAAGATCGAGTACCAAAATATTTAATTAAAGCAATTACGGATTACGGATTATGGATTACGAGTTTTAATTATATTGTTGTTGGGGGAACCTTTGATAATTTTCACAAAGGCCATGAAACATTAATATCGAAGGCTTTCGAAGTGGGAAAAAAAGTTGTAATAGGAATAGCTGAGAAAGAACTTTACAAAAATAAGCTTTTGAATGAAACAATTGAATCCTATGAGGTTAGAAAAAAATCCGTCAGTGAGTTTTTAAAGAAGAAAAACTGGTTGTCCCGAGCAAAAATAATTACTTTCTCTCATTTTACCGGCGGAGCTGATAAAGAAAAAAATATTGATGCAATAGTAGTTTCAAAAGAAACATATCAGAATGCTTTGAAAATTAATCAACTTAGGGAAAAAAATAGATTGAAAAAATTAAAAATAATAATGATTAATGATATTTTAGCCGAGGACGGAAAGATAATTAGCTCTGAAAGAATTAGGGCGGGGGAGATTGATAGAGAAGGGCATAATTTTCAATTTCCAATTTTCAATTTCCAAAAAGAGGAAATGAAAATGCCAGAAATTTTGCGGACAACTTTGCAAAAACCGTTGGGAAAAATATTTGATTCAGCTCATAAGGTTATAAAGTTTATAAAGTTAATAAAGCCGATACAAATTATTGCAGTTGGGGATATTGTTGTTAATTCCATGCTGAAAAACGATATCCATCCAGATGTGAAAATAATAGATTTTAAATCACGCAGACAAATATTAACAGATGTCGTCCTGAACTCGTTTCAGGATCTTGAAATACCAAAACAGATCCGACATGGTAATAAACCGGGGACAATTAATCTAAAAACGTCAGAAATTATTAAAGAAAAAATAAAATTGGCTATATATAAGAAGGAAAAATATTGGATCGTTATAGATGGAGAGGAAGATTTACTGGCTTTGCCGGCAATATTATTTGCACCGCTTGGTTCTTTAGTTTTGTACGGCCATTGGGAACATGGAATAATTGCCGTTAAGATAGATGAAAAGATAAAAAACAAGGTAAGGGAAATTGTTAAAAAATTTAATTAATTTTTTTGCTATAATTTTGCCATGTCAACCAGATATCAACCGCAGGAATTTGAGAAAAAATGGATTCAAATTTGGGACAAGGAAAAGGTATATTCTATGGAACCCGCCTTCGCCAAAGCTTCGGTGGGCAAGGAAAAATCCTACGTATTGGCGATGTTTCCTTATCCGTCCGGTGCAGGGCTACATGTTGGTCACGTCCGTGTTTATACCGGCACCGATGTTGTTGCCCGGTATTTTAGAATGAACGGAAATTTGGTCTTACATCCGATGGGTTGGGATGCCTTTGGTCTGCCGGCGGAAAATGCGGCTGTAAAAGCAAAAAAAAACCCCATGGATATGGTTCCTGAACATATTGCGACTTTTAAAAAACAAATGAAGTCCCTAGGTTTCTCTTATGATTGGAATCACGAAATTACTACAACCGATCCGAATTACTACAAATGGACCCAATGGCTTTTTATTCAATTCTATAAAATGGGTTTGCTTTATAAAAAAAATACCCCGATTAATTACTGTCCGACCTGTAAAACCGGATTAGCTGAAGAGGAAGTATTGCCAAACGGCACTCATGAAAGATGCGGAAATAAAATTGAAAAACGCGATCTGCCCCAATGGGTTTTTAAAATCACAAAATACGCCGACCGTTTACTTTCTGACTTAGAAGGACTTGACTGGCCTAAAGGAATCCTTGAAATGCAAAGAAATTGGATAGGAAGAAAAGAAGGAATTAATATTAATTATAAAATCAAAGGAAGGAACGAAATCATTACTTGTTTTACAACCCGACCGGACACCAACTTTGGTGCGACCTTTATTGTTATTGCACCGGAACACGAATTTGTAAAAAAAATAAATAAAAATGATGTTAATAAATATGTTAAAGAAACCGCTTCTAAATCAGAACAGGAAAGATTAAACGAAAATAAAAAGAAAACAGGAGTTTTTACCGGATTTTATGCAATTAATAATTTGAATGGAAAAGAAATTCCAATTTGGGTTTCTGATTTCGTTTTGAGTGGTTTTGGTACGGGGGCCGTTGTCGGAGTGCCTGGACACGATCTTCGGGACTTCGAATTTGCTCAAGAATTTGGGATTGATGTTATACGAGTGGTTGTAGGGAAAGATGGAGATAAATCAAAAATTACAAAAAGAGAACAAGTTCAAGAAGAGGAGGGAGTAATGATTAATTCAAATTTTTTAAATGGACTTGACATTCATGTTGCTACAAAAAAAATCATGGATTATTTTGAAGAAAAAGGTTGGGGTCAGCGAGTTACCACTTATCATCTTCGCGACTGGATTTTTTCCCGTCAGCGTTATTGGGGTGAACCGATTCCGATGGTTTTTTGCGAAAAATGCGGGTGGCAGCCAATTCCTGAGAGCGAATTACCATTAAAACTTCCGTACGTTAAATCATACGAACCAACAGAAACCGGGGAATCTCCTCTTTCTGTTATTCCTGAATTTGTCAACACAACTTGTCCGAATTGTGGAGGAAAGGCGAAGCGGGAAACTGACACAATGCCAAACTGGGCCGGAAGTTGCTGGTATTTTATCCGTTTTGCTCAAGACAATAAAGATTTATCTCCTTCAATTGAAAATTGGAAATTGAAAATTGAAAACTCCGGCAATTGGTTGCCGGTTGATTGGTATTTAGGCGGCGCCGAACATGCAGTTTTGCATTTATTGTATTCCCGTTTTTGGATAAAGGCCTTATATGATTTAAAACTGTTAAATTTTAAAGAACCGTTTTTGCGACTTCGCAATTTAGGAATGGTGTTAGCCGAGGATCATCGGAAAATGAGCAAGTCTTTTGGTAACGTCATTAATCCCGATGATGTGATAAAAGAATATGGAGCCGATGCTTTAAGAATTTACGAAATGTTTATGGCTCCTTTTGACGCGGAAATTGCATGGTCAACAAAATCGCTACAGGGATCATATCGGTTTGTAAAAAGAGTTTGGGATTTGTTCCAAAATAATGTAGGGAACAAAAATTTTTGTTCCGTACAGAACGAGGATAAGCAATTAGTAGTAAAGTTACAAAAAACAATTCAAAAAGTCACGTCCGATATTCCGGGAATCAAATTTAACACGGCAATTGCCATGATGATGGAATTTTTAAATGATTATGAGAAAAACCCTCAAGGATTATCAAAAGAAAATTCCAAGAAATTTTTACAGGTCCTTGCACCCTTTGCGCCATATATGACCGAGGAAATCTGGAAAAATACTTTTAAAGAAGAGTCATCGATTCACTTGTCAGTTTGGCCAACCGTCTCCGGAGAAATAATTGAAGAAGAAATAATCTTGCCGGTACAGATAAATGGCAAGCTAAGAGACGCAATCAAAATTCAAAGATTAAATATCAAAGATCAAAAAGCAATTGAAGAATTGGTGTTAAAAAGTGAAAAAGTAAAAAAATACATGACAGGAAAACCAAAAAAAATTATTTATATTCCCGGAAAAATAATTAATTTCATAATATGATTGATCGAAATAATTATGTTGATGCTTTAAAAAAACAGCTGGAACCCAATATTTTTAATCACTCCTTGGCTTTAGAAGCCTGTATGGGAGGTTTATTTGATTATTTTCAACAAATCAACCCATCGACTTCGCTTGGGGTAAAAGAGGATTGGATGTTGGCAGGACTATTACACGATGTTGATTTTTCCGGGGAATTCAAACCGACTCATCCGCAAAAAACATTGGAAGCTTTAGAAAAATATGATTTAACGATTACAGAAACGGTTCATAATATTATCAAAGCCCACGCTCCTGATTTAACCGGTCGAAAACCGCAAAATAAAGCTGAATGGTCGATATTCTGTACTGATAGTCTAACAGGACTAATTATGGCCGTGGCTTTTGTTTATCCTTCAAGAAAATTATCTGACGTTAAACTTTCATCAGTGATGAAACGGTTATTGAAAGAACCAAAGTTTGCTGCCGGTACTCGTCGTGAAGAGATAAAAATGTGCGTTAATCCTGAAGGATTGAATCTTCCGGTAGAAAAATTTGTTGAGATCTGTTTAAATTCGATGAAAGCAATTGCAGGAGAAATTGGATTATAGTCCAAAATATTCAAAAATATCAAGAATGCCGTCTTCATCAACCGGTTTTCCGACGTAGCCATTTTTTCCTTTAGACAAAACTAAAGTTTTAAGATCATCAACGGCGTTTCCCATCGCCCCGGCATAACCACAGATCCCAATAAAATCCCAGTCAGTCAGACTATCTCCGACCCCTAACATTTCCTGACTTTTGATTTCGTACATTTTAACAATCTCTAAAATCGATTGTTTTTTTGAAATTCCGTGAGCTGTAATATTCCCGAAAAAATACCCCTTAATAGCCGGATGGGTGCTCCAGCCTATCATTAATTTTTCTTTAAATTCTAAAAATATTTGATCGACGATTTTTCTTTCCTGATCGGTTTTTGTCACCGGTAAAATTTTTACTATTTTACTTTCCTGCACCTGCTTTATTAGATTGTCAACTAGGATGGGCTCAAAAGATAACGTAAAACTATGAAGTTCCGTGATTTGGTTTTTTTGGTTTTTTTGAATATAATATTTGTCGGTCGTGTAAATTTCAGTATAAATATTATTGTCAAGTAGTTGTTTTGTTAAATCGACAGCAACATTATTATCAAGAACGTGTTTTTTTATGACTTGTAAATCCACGGGGTCGACTAAAATAGCTCCCGCCAGTGCAGTTTGGATATTATTTAATTGAGCATCCTCAACAATTTTTTTTACTGAATAATAAGGTTTAGCACTGCATAAAATAATATAAATATTTTTCCTTCTAATTTGTTTTAGCTTATTAATAACTTCCAAAGGAGGGTAGGGGGCATTAAAACCTTTTTTGTCGCCAACAATAACGCCGTCAACATCCAAAATTATTGCCCTAATTTTGTTCATAAAATTATCAGATGAAATAATCAACGTAACTTGTTAAAATTAATACCTGATTCGCCAGGGCCTATAGCTCAACTGGCAGAGCAGCAGCCTTTTAAGCTGTTGGTTCCGAGTTCGAGTCTCGGTGGGCTCACAGTTTAATTACTAATAGGAACTTCAGTCGGGATTGGGGTGTTGTCTTGAATGGTTGGTTGAGGAATATCGGTTGGCGCAACCGTAGGGGCCTCTTCTTTTTTATTATTTTTTTTATCAGAATTATTTTGAGATTCTTGTTCGTTAATTAACATATTCGGATTACTGGTAGGCATAGGAGTGCTTGTAGGTTGTGGAGTAATTGTAGGCGTTGGAGATTCTATAGCGGGTTGATTTACGATATCATTCATTTCTTCAATTGTTTGTTCAACTGTATTTTGAGTTTCAGCGATCTGTTGAGAAATATTTGGTTCTTGAGTTGGGGCTGGAACTGATGTTGGTGCTATGTTTTGGGGTGCACGTGTTGGTGAAAGGACATATTTAGGGGTTACAAATTCTTTTTGTTTCTCAGTTAAAGTTGATGATACTTGATTAAGTTTTACAATATATTTTGTCGCAGCCTTTTTTCTTTCAGCAGGATCCTGCATTTGAGAGATAGAGCTTGCAGTTAATACTACTTGAGTATCTAGCCGACCTAAAGTTTCCTTACTGTTTTTTGGCGTCAATATTTTAGCAATTTCGTTAGATCTTTTTGCTACTAAATCAATACTAAAGTCCACCTGTTTGTTCAATATTTTACTTGTAGCTAGAACGAAGTCTTCAAATTTAAGTTTAAAAGGGTATAAATTATCGCCGGGATATGTGCGGTTGGTGACGAAAATAACTCCACCAAGTATAAGCAAGACAAAAAACATCACCCAAACAAAATAGTCAAAAACTTTTTTTACAATACCCAGCATAATTTATTATAATCCACTTTTAACAGATGCTTCGCCTTCTGCTTCCATTTTTTTCAACCTCGTGTAATAATCAGGAAATTCGTTAAGATGGGCCAAGGCGATTTTTCCGGTTATCAGTGGGTCACCATTGGTCACATTGGTTACAGAATTAATAGATCCGTGCTCAAGTTCAACATCCATTCCCATTCTGAACTGTTCAACATCAAACTTGCTCCAGTCAATTCCCAATTGTTCACCGATTTTTTTAGCCTCTTCAGATGTAAACGATTTTTTCATAGTTTAACTTCGCTCACTATAAATAAGCAAATTATTAATAATTAATTATATAGTAATTTAGAGAAGCCTGATATTGATAATTTGTTAAAATTATGGTCTATGACTTGGTTATACTATTCACTCGGAGCGGCAATTAGCTTAGCATTTTTAAATATTTTATCGCGCATACTTACTGTCAAATCAAGAAATCCAAGAGCTTTCTCAATAGTTTTTAATATTATTTGTATTATCATGTCGTTGATTCTATTTATCGTTGTTGGATCGTATAGAGCCTTTTCTTTACCAACCAGAATAGATGCTTGGATATATTTATTAATCGCCTCCTTTTTTTATGGTTTAAATGAAAGATTCCGTTTTCTGATATCAAAGATACTTGAGGCTTCAATATATTCAATCATCAGTAATATAACGGTAATTATTGCCTTTTTTATTTCGTTTTTTTTGTATAAAGAGTCGTTAACGGTTACTAAATTATTAGGATCAATATTCATACTTTTTTCTCTTTTATTGGTTTCCGAACTAAAAAAATCAAAAATTTCTTCTAAAGGAATATTCCTTGGAGTTCTTACAAGTATTTATTTAGGAGTGGCTATGAGCTTAGACAAAAAAGGGGCGATATTTTTTAATCCAGAAACTTACAATATTTTACTTTGGGTAGTTCCCTTTATCGTTCTCTATTTTCCCGGTATAAAAATTGAAGAAATTAAAGTTGAGTTTAAGCAATTCTCTTGGAGAATCATTTTATTAGCTTTTTTTAATTTTGTTGGTTTTTATTTTGGTCTAAAAGCGTTTATTCTGGCGGATGCGACAAAAGTTATTCCTGTTATTCAGACAACGACACTTATGACCGTGATTGCCGGAATTTTTTTACTGAAAGAAAGAAGTTATTTACCTAAAAAAATTCTCGCAGGAATCATTGCTATAGCGGGTGTATTCTTGCTCAGATAAATTGGTATAATGAATATCTATGCATCCTCAAACCTTTATTTTAAAAAATGGACTAAAGGTTATTTTTATCGATACAAAAACATTTCCAACACTGACAACCCTTCTTTTAGTTGGAGCCGGCAGTCGCTATGAAAACGAAAAAAATAACGGAATTGCCCACTTTCTTGAGCACATGTTTTTTAAAGGCAGTAATAAATATCCCAATCCAAAAGTTATCTCCCAGATCATTGAAGGAATGGGGGGTTACTGGAATGCATTCACCTCAAAGGATTACACCGGCTATTATATAAAAGCAGCTACCGACCATTTTCCCGAAATTGTTGACATCTTGTCCGATATTTTGCTTAACTCTCTATTTGAACAGCAAGAAATTGAAAAAGAAAAAGGTGTAATCATTGAAGAAATTAATATGTACGAAGATACTCCTCAACGACGAATTGGGGAGATCTTTGAAAGCTTGATGTACAAAGGTAGTCCATTAGGATTTGACATCGCCGGTAATAAAAAAACGGTAACCTCTTTTAATAGAAATACGTTCGTTAGTTATATGAACAGTCTTTATCATCCGAATAATGCCGTTCTTGTGGTTGCCGGAGGATTAAAGACCGGTGAAAAAAAACATTTGGAAATAATTAAAGAAAAGTTCGGTAATTGGAAAACAGGGAAAAAATCCGACTTTATTAAAATAAAAGAAAATCAAAAAAATTCGAAGATTCTGGTCCATAATAAAAAAACTGAACAGGCTCATTTTTGTCTTGGCTTTCCTACTTTCGGGATCAATGATAAAAGACGCCGTATTTTAAGTGTCCTTATAACAATCTTAGGCGGGGGCGCCTCTTCAAAATTGTTTCAAGAGGTAAGGGAGAAAAAAGGTTTGTGTTATTACATTAGCACAGGAGTCGAACAGTACTTTGAAACTGGTAGTGTTGTTACCCAAGCAGGTATTGCAAAGGATGTCGAAAAAGTGAAAATTGCTGTTTCAGCGACTTTGGCAGAACACAACAATATGGTTAAAGGATTATTTAGTAACGACGATATCAATCGGGCTAAAGAAATGCTTAAAGGAAGATTACTTCTTTCAATGGAAGACTCTTTTAATATTGCCCACTTTTTTGGAAATAAAAAATTATTGGAACAGAAAATTGAAACGCCGGAAGAAATTATTCAAAAAATTTTGTCGGTAAAAAAAGAAGAAATTGTGGAACTATCCAAGGAAATCTTTGCCAAAAATAAAATCAATTTTGCCATAATCGGCCCGTTTAAAGATAATGATTTTTCTGCAATTCTTAACTCTTAATTCCTAATTTTTATTTTTTTTGCCGTTATATATCCCCAGGCAGCCCCAAAATTAATAAACTGATATAGAATTATTGAGGTTGGAATTGATTTTAAGAAAAACACGAACCCTTTTTTCTGAAGAATAAATTTCCAGAATTTAAACTCAAGGTAAGAATAGATTAAAAACAACAAAAAAGCGGGGACCAATAGTATATTAAAAAATATAGACATAAATAGCAGGAATATTAAAACTGAGCTTAATATTGATTTAAAGGCTTCACGTTTAGAAGTGGCGACCGGATCAAAACGAAAGCGTTTAAGATACAATTTAATCCAATCACGGCTTCTTTTAAAATACTTTATGGCAATCGGGAAAAATTCCTCAAATTCATGATTAACAACAATGTTTGAACAAAATTTTATTGATGACAACTTTTCAATTCTATAAGTAAGCTCGATATCTTCGACTGTTGGTTCTTTATAGTCCTCAATAAACCCTCTCAATTTTTGAAATAATTTTTTTTCTATTCCGGCGATCCGGGTAGAAAAAAGGTAGTAATGACTATATTCTTCCCGTTCGACAAACCAATAGGACCAGTCGCGAATGGCCTTAAATTGAGGAAAAAATGACTCAGTTTTCTGATGATAGTCCCAGATACCGGTAAAAGCTTTTATTTTTTCCTTTAATAAAAGACTATAGATATTTTTTAAAGTATTTTTTTTCAACTCAACGTCGCCATCGAGAAACACTAAATATTTTCCCGAAGCATATTTTGCTCCCATATTTCTTGCTCTGGCTGGTCCAATATGTTTTTTAAAAGAGTAAATGTTTGTTTTAAATTTTAGTTTTTTAATTATATTTTTAACGACCGTAATGGTTTTGTCTTTTGAATTATCATCGATAATTATTACTTCAATGGATTTATAATATTTTGAGGAAGATCGGTTTATTGATAAAAGAAGTCTAGGTATGGTTATTTCGCTGTTATGGGTTGGAATAACAAATGAAAATAGCTTCATCATATTTTTTTAGGTGAATTCTACCAGAAATAATTAGCATATTGTATAATAAAAAACAATAATGATAAGAAAAAACATCTCTGTTATCGGAGTTGGTCGGGTTGGGCTTCCATTAGCTATTTTTTTAGCCAACGAAGGATTCAAAGTTTATGGTGTCGGCAAAACTAAAGATAAGGCAGACATGCTGAATAGGGGGATTATGCCTTTTATGGAAAAAGGGGCTGCTCCGCTTTTGAGAAAATATATTAACAAAAAATTATTTTTTTTCATTGATTATAACTGCGTTAAAATATCCGATATTGTTATATTGACTTTAGGGACGCCGGTAGATGAAAATATGAATCCGGTTCTAGATCAAATTAACGACTGTCTGGATGCTATGGTGCCCATGTTGAAAAAAAATCAGCTGGTAATTTTAAGAAGCACTGTATCGCCCCGAACAACTATTTATGTCAAAGAAAGAATTGAGATGGAGACGAGATTTAAGGTTGGGAAAGACATCTTTTTGGCTTTTTGCCCGGAGAGAATTGCAGAAGGCAATTCCTTAATTGAAACTAAAGAAATTCCGCAAATTGTTGGAGGGATTGATAAGAAATCGACTCACCTGGCTGCTAAGTTTTTTTCAGAAATGGGAATAAAAACGTTAGAAACGGATGCGGTGTCGGCCGAATTGGGAAAACTTTTTACCAATATGCACAGGTATATCTCTTTTGCCATCGCGAATGAATTTATGGTAATCGCAGAAAACTTCAATCGTAATATTCATGAAATCACTCATTTAGTAAATGATGGTTATAAAAGGAAAGGATTGGTCTTGCCTGGTTTATCAGCTGGACCATGTCTTTTTAAAGATGGATTTTTTTTAATTAACGAAAATCCTTTTCTGGATTTAATAACGGCAAGTTGGAAAGTAAATGAAGCTCTTCCATTATTTATTCTAAAAAAACTAAGGGAAAGGGTGATCCTCAAAGGTAAGAAAACAACGATTTTGGGGTTAGCCTTTAAACCAGAGATAGACGACATAAGGGAGTCTTTAAGCTTTAAAATTAGAAAAGCCCTGCTACGAGAACATGCTAAGGTAACTCTTCATGACCCATATGTTAAAGAATACCGTTGGCAGCCGATTATTCATGATTTGAAACAATCTCTGAAAGGAGCGCAAATAGTAGTTATTGCCACTCGTCATAACGAATACGAAAAAAAGAAAAAAGAAATAATAAAATATTTGGATAAAAATACCTATATTTGTGATATCTGGAATATTTTTAGGACCAATAAAATGATTTTTAAAGCCGGTCAGGTGAAGTAATTCTTTGATAAACGTCTAATGCCCCAGAATTTTCTTTAAAAACATAATCTATTTTAATCTTATTCCAGAGTATGTTCATGATATCAGCATACCACTGACTGTAATTTGAAGAATGAACAAAAATATATTTTGGTTGATTTATATTGATAATATTAAGGATATTATAAAACTCCTTAGTTGAATAAATGTCATTTTCAATGTTTGGATGATTAATCAGGCTGGTTTTTCCAGACATTAAATGAAGTAGAGCAGAATATCTTGAAATAATAACAATTTCCTGATCATTTTTAGCATATTGTTTAATTTTATCAACCGCCAGTTTGAAGTTTTTTCCATCATCATCTTGTAGATAAAAATCAGCCCCTGGATAATTCCAATAATAATATTTAGCTTTAATTTTGGAATAACGGCTATTAATTTTTTCAGCAATCAGTGATATAAAGGACTTTGGATACATATAAATCGTCCAAAAAAAACCTATAAAGAAAAAAATCAAACAAAAAAAAATAAAAATATTTTTTTTCAATATCGCTAATTTGTCGATAAATACTTTTAAAAGCAGAATAAGCATTATTATAGCTGGATGAAGATATGGGAAAAGATGATTAGGCTCACTTAGGTTGATGTATGAGGTAAAGGTTAAAATACCGTAGGCCAATAAAAACACAAATTCGTGATTATAGGCTCGTTTTTTTATTATATTTTGATAAAAAACATAATAAAAACCAAAAAGATAAATTGGAAAAGGAAAAAACTGCCATCCAATAACATTGGTCGGAAAAGTCCGGTCCTTAAGCTGAATTGCTTGTGTTGATATATGAAATAAGTATTGACCAAAATCAGGAAGGTTCCCACTGCGAAAATAAGTGTAAAGAATTATCAGAAGTGTAAAAAGAATAAACGGAAAAACTAAACTTAATAAATAATAATCAATTTTTAAGATAATTTTGTAAAACTTTTCACTATGAAAAAATGACAGGAAAACATCAAAAAACAAAACTGAAATATAAGAAATCAAAATAAACAAACCAAAATCAAAGTTGTAGAAAAATGCAAAAACAATAACCGTTGATAAAAAAAATAACCGTTTTAATGAAAAAACCTGTCGAAAATATTGAGATATTAAATAAAGGGCTATAATATCAAAAAAATAACGTATTGGTGTGGTTGATGGGAAGATGAATACTTCTATTTCTGGAGGAAAAGTTCTAAAAAAAGCTAGCCTAATGTAGGCGAGCGTTCCCAATAAAGCTAACAAAAAACTTTTTGTTAATCTTTTTAGGATAATAAAGAATAAAAATAAGTAAATTATCGAGACATAAGTCGAGTAGAGAACAAAATTTGAATAGGTAAGTTTGACAAAGCTAAAAATAAAACTATTTATGTAAGTCGAAAAAATCCCGTAAAGAGAAGAAACATTAAAAAGTAACGTTTTTCCAGATAGTATTTCATGGATTGGAATTAAAAAAAAAGTAACATGATGATATTCGTGAAAAGATTCATAACCAAACATACTTAATTTTTCCAGTGAGTAATTATACTTTGGATTATAAATAAGAATAAATATAAGAAAAAAAACTAATAAATTAAAAAAATATTGAGCGGTTAAAGTGCCAGGTAATCCCGTAATCGTATTCCTTAACATTGAAAAAAGACTTCTTTTGTAATTGAACTTAAATATAAAAGTAACGATTAGAGACAAGACAATAACCATTAATAATGAGTATTTATGCTCGAAATAGAAATACTTTATCGGATAAAAATCAAAAATAGAAATTGTTTTAGTCAACAATAAAAATACAGCAGTATAACAAGCAAGGATTAAAGATTTGTTTAATTTTATCCAAAAATGATTAAAAAATAGTGGGACAACTATAAATAAGATAATTGCAATTCCGTAGGCTTTTAAATCACTGTCTATGTATAAATCTAAATATTTTAGGACAATAAAAAAAATACTGAACGAGGAAATAAAGCTTAATAAAAAAAACTTAAATTTATTCGCTAAATACATATTTTATTCTATCAACCACAAATGTAAAAAGTATAATAGAATACTATTATCATGCCAAAAATTTTAGTAACAGGTTCGTCGGGATTTGTCGGGGGATATTTGGTTGAAGAATTGCTAAAGCAAGGTCATTTAGTGGTAGGCATTGATAATTATTCAAAATACGGGCCAATCACTAAAAGCTATGACAACAATTCTAATTACAAATTTATTAAAGGTGACGTTAAAGATACTTCATTATTAAAAGATCTGCTTAAAGACTGCGATTATCTTATTGCCGGAGCAGCAAAAATCGGAGGAATTGGTTATTTCCATGAATTTGCTTATGATTTACTGGCAGAAAATGAAAGGATAATTGCTTCAACCTTTGATGCCGCTATTCATGCTTTTCAAAAAAATAAATTGAAAAAAATAACTGTTATTTCCTCAAGTATGGTCTTTGAGTCGAGTAAAGTTTTCCCGACTCCGGAAAAAGAAATTTTTAATTCCCCACCGCCAAAGTCCACCTATGGATTTCAAAAATTAGCCTGTGAATATTTTGCAAAAGGAGCTTGGGAACAATATAAATTACCATATACGATCGTCCGCCCCTTCAACTGTGTAGGAGTAGGTGAATCAATGGCACAGGGAGGAAAGATGATAAAATCAGGAAATATTAAGATGGCTTTAAGTCATGTGGTTCCCGATTTAGTTTATAAAATTCTTGCAGGACAAGACCCTGTTCATATTTTGGGAAAAGGCAATCAAATCCGTCACTATACCTATGGAGGCGATATCGCTAGAGGGATTGTTTTAGCGACCTTTTCACCAAAAGCTTTAAATAACGATTTTAATATTTCAACCAATGAGTCAACGACCGTTCTGAATTTAGCAAAAATAATTTGGAAAAAAATTAATCTAAATAAAAAATTCCGTTATGTTTCTGACAAACCGTTCGTATATGACGTCCAAAAAAGAATTCCGGACGTTAATAAAGGAAAAAAAAACCTCGGATTTGAAGCTAAAACGAGCCTTGATGAAATGCTTGATGAAGTAATTGAATGGATGAAAAAATTATGAAACTTTCTATCATTATTCCCGCTTATTATGAAGGGAAAAATATTCTTCCGACAATAAAAGAAATTAAAAAGTTAGTAAAAACAGATTACGAAATTATTGTTATCTGTGATGACAAATCTGATCCGACGATTGGTGTGATTAAGAATCTAAAAAAGAAAAATATTTACACAGCCCTTAATTCAATAGGCTCGATGAAAGGCCCAGCAAATGCCGTAAAAACAGGTTTTTTAAGGGCAAAGAGAGGCTTGGTCGGTGTGGTTATGGCTGATCTGTCAGACGACTTAAAAAAGGTGGACAAAGGGGTAAAAATGATTGATAAGGGGTATGACATAATCTGTTTTTCCAGGTATATGACAGGTGGTCGGCAAATTGGAGGTCCGTTTTTAAAAGGGCTGATGTCAAGAATGGCGGGACTTTCGTTGTTTTATTTATTTAATTTTCCGACCCACGATCCGACCAATTCTTTTAAACTGTATAGGAAGACAGTTTTACAAAAGATTAAAATTGAAAGCAGCGCAGGTTTCGATTTTAACTTGGAATTAATTGTAAAAGCCCACAAAATAGGGTATAAAATAGGAGAGATACCAGCAACATGGAGCGACAGAACAGCCGGAAAATCGCGATTTAAATTGCTAAAATGGCTGCCAAAGTATTTAAAATGGTATTGGTATTTGTTAATCGACTAAAAAACTATGGACGTAAAAAAGATTTACGAAGCCAGATTCATCAACGTTGAACAGAGAAAATTGATCTGGCAGGTTTTAGTGAGTGATTTTTTTCAGCAGTTTGTCAAAAAAAAGGATGTGGTTTTAGATGTCGGCTGCGGTTATGGTGAATTTATCAATAATATCGTTTGCGGTAAAAAATTTGCGATTGATCTAAATAAATCAGTAAAAAGATATTTAAATAAAGATGTCAAGTTTTTTTCTGAATCTTCAACAAAAATTTCCAGTATTAAAGATAAATCTATTGATAAAATTTTTGTCAGTAATTTTTTTGAACATATAAAAAAAGAAGATATTATCAAGACAATTGATGAATTTAAGAAAAAATTAAAAACCCATGGAGAAATTTTGGTCTTGCAGCCCAACATCCGTTTTTGTGCAAAAGACTATTGGATGTTCTTTGATCATATCACCGCCCTGGATGACAGGGTATTGGAAGAGGTCTTTTTCAGTAAAGGTTTTAAGTTAAAAAAAATTATATTAAAATTTTTACCGTTTACAATGAAAAGCATATTGCCAAAATTACCAATCTTTGTTAAATTATATTTAAAACTTCCTTTTCTTTGGCAGATATTCGGGAAGCAAAGCTTCTTAATATTTGAGAAATTATAATACCTTAAATATCCTTACTCCTTCTTTATCATAAATTTTATTCAGAAAGGGATATTCATTAAGATTCTCCGGTTGATAGTTTTCCATAAAGGTTAAAAAGACAAATCCTATTTTATTATTTTTCAAAAATGTTTTAGCTTCAATCGGATCCATAGCCCCCCGAAAAAACTTATCAGAAATATTTAGTCTATTATCAAAATCTGGAGTAAACATTGGCCGGGCAATATAAACATTTTTATCGGCAAAAACCGGAACGACGGCGCCAAAATATTTATCCGGTGAAGTCAAAACGGCGCTTTTATCAGGCTGATCTCCTAAAAACTGCATTGCCTTATAAATAGAGTTTGGTAGATAGCTGGTTTGATCAACCGGGCCAAATGACTTATATATAATTGCAGTTACCCAAAAAAAATATACTAATAACAAAAAAATCAAAGAACTAATTAATATTGTTTTTCTTTTTCCAAACCAATTTGCAATTTCAATTATCCCCAAGATAGCTAAAGTGCCAAATAAAATATAAACTGAAGCAGTTAAAAACCGTGAGTTAAAAGTGCCAAAATAACGGGCTAAGGATGTGGAATAATACACATAACTAAATAATACGTAAGAAAATAGAATCAATCTTATATTGGAAATCTCTTTGAAATAGCGCCGTAAACCTAAAGCGGCAAAAAATAACACCGGGCCGGTCGTAAGAACAATTGATAGTAATTCCGGATGGTTTTCTTGACTGGCTTCCCAGACATTAATCCGTTGAAAAAGACTGCTTCCATCATGGGCTATTCTTATTAATAAGGCTGCTGGGAAAATAAATATGACAATTAGAATTCCAAAATAAATCAAATTTTTAGATATCTTATTTCTTATGCTGAAAATAATTCCAACTAAAAAAATACTGGAAATAATATTTATTACCTGTAACGGGCCAAAGGTTAATAATACAAGCAATAATCCAATTAAAATAATAATCCTCCAAACTAATTTTTTAAAAGACTCGGTTTTTAACAGGTTAAAAATATCAGATGACATAATTAGAGCGACTACCGTAAGAATGACAGTCGATAGATGATGCGGTATGCCTCCAAATCGGTGAAAGAAGCTCATCGGCGCGTACCAAAAGTCAAAAGGTACAAGCTTATTATTAACGAACGGAGCGGCAAAAAGACAAAAAAACCAGGCAGCAAGCTGACAAAAAAAACTAAGATTAGGAAGAAGTCGTTTAATAATAAAATAGATAGATAAACAACAAAAAAACACTAAAAAGAAAACTCCCAACCAATAACCGGCAACAACTGAAAGGTGAAGAAATTTCGCGATTTTTCCGATAATCAAATATTGACCCCAGCCTAAGATTGTTTGAGTAGGATCATCAGTTGCAAACTGGTTTAGGACAGTCCAGTGTCCCATCATTCCCTGGGCGGTCTGTTGTAGATATTCAAAGTAGTCAAGGTAGTAGTGGCCGACAGCCAGATAAGTGAAGCCCGGAGGATTATTAATAAAGCCAATAATTATTCTTGATATACTTAAAAAACTAATAAAAATAGCTATATTGACGACTGTTAATATTTTTTGTACTTTCATTTGTCGACTCTCCAAATAATAATTGATTCCTTAGTAAAAATCGGCTTTAGAAAAGTATAGCGGTTAATAATATTGGGGTCAAAATTATCGTACGATGTCAACATAATGTATCTGATCGTGTTTTCTTTTAAAAATTTAACCGCTTCTTTTTCTGACATTGTTCCGCTGTAAAAGAGATAACTTACAGACCTTTTTTTTTCGATGTTAGGATTTAAGATGAGACTTGGATGACCGACATAAACTCTTTTGTATGAAAAAATAGGGACAAACATTCCTATTCCGCCGTATGGACCTGTTAAAACGTTTCCTTGAGGATAATTCTGGAGTAATTTTAAGCCCTCAATTATAGGGCTTGGTAGATATGTCCAAATAGTTTCCGGGGTGGTTGGGTCAAGTCCGGTAGCTCGTTTATAAAGCGTGTAAAAGGTTAAAAAGGAAGAATAAAAAATCAATACAGAAGATATCAATAATATAATTATCTTACTTTTATTTTTGAATAACAAGGATATATTTTTAATACCGATAACCGTTAAAACTCCATAAAAAACGTAGCTTATTGATGAAAAAAAACGTAAATTATGGGTGTTTAGATAATATGCGGCTGGTGAAATAAATAATCCAAAGCTAACCAAAGTGAAGAATAATAAGATTTGCCTTAGAAAGTTATCTGCTTTTAAATATTCCTTTATTCCAAATGGAAAAAATAGTGTTATTGGTCCAAGATTTAAGAGTATAAACCACCATGGATCGCGAACTATCCACTTGACTTCAAAAGTTAGAAGATCATAACCAGCGCTACGTTTTAATATAAAGCCAAAAGGAAGGATCAGAACAAGTAAAATCGTGTTAAATAAAAATAATTTTATACGGTTATTTTTGAATTTAATAAAATGAAAGGCGCTTATGATCAATAAAGCAGGAAATAATGAAGCTATCGGCATTGGCGAAAAAGTCATTAATATCATCAATAATATTCCCACCCAAAAGGCTTCTAAAACAACAACTTTATTGGAAAGTTCGGGAATTTTTTTCCAAATTTGATTGATAACGAGGATGATAAACAACATTAAAAGCGTTCCCAAAGCATGGTACGGGACCACCTCAAATCTTCTTATAAAAGTTGCTGGTCCATACCAAAAGTCATAAGGATTTAATATTATTTGGCCGCTCTTTACCGCTATTTGGTAAGCAGGGCCGCTGAAAATAGCAATTAGAAAAGCAATAATTTTTAAAGAAAAAGTTTCTTTTGGAATCATTAAATTTATCAAATGATAAAATCCAATCAGCGTTAAAACGGTTAGAAAAAAAACTGAAATCCAGTAGGCCGAGACAGGAGAGAGATGAAAAATCCAGGCGATTTTTCCAATTAATATATACGGAAAGAATCGCCAGTCAGCCAAGCTTGGATCGGTTGTAAAATAATTCATAGGTATCCAACGACCGGCAATACCTGCGGCGATATGTTGGAGGTATTCAAAATAATCTAAATAGTAATGACCGGTTGCTGTGTAGGCAAAGCCAATTGAAGTTTTTGCCTGTCCGATAAGCAAATGAAAAACATTGAAAGTGGAAACGATGATAGATAACGTCAAAATAATCAACCGCTCCGAAATTTTTTTATTGCTAATTATTTTTTTCATAACACTTGATAAATTTTTACAGCATTATTTTCATAAATTTTTTTCAAAAACGAATAAGCTTCCAAAGTACGAGCCTTAAAGTTTCCATATTTATTCATTTCAAGTGAAGATAAAATTATATAACCGATATTATTTTTCATAACAAATTGTTTGGCTTGTTCATTCGTCATTATACCTTCATAAAACTGGTAGACAATAACCGTTTTATTTTCAAAATTAGGAGTGGTAAATGATCGTCCCAAATAAACCTTGCGATCAACAATCACCGGTACAATCATACCCAAAGGTAGCATTGGTGAGGTTAAGACGACTTTCTTATCAGAATATTGATTAAGAATCTTGATTCCTGTAATTAGATTCCTTGGTAAATAACTGAGTTCGTCAACATTTGGTAGCGATCGATATATTACTGAAGTGACAATTAAAAAATAACCTATTAAAATAATTGCCATTATTTTTAATAAAATTGACTCTTTTGTTAATAGGCTGGTGACGGTTTTCATTCCTAAAATTGAAAGTACGCCAAATAGAACGTAACCGATAGGACTGAGAAATCGGCCGTTATGACTCCCGAAAAAAAGAGCTAATGGAGAATAAAAATATACATAACTAAAAAATGCATAAAAGAAAAATAGGAATTTTAGCGGAGTGGAAGCTTTAAAAAAAGACCTTAATCCAAAAGGAAGAAAAATTAGAATTGGTCCCGCAACAGCAATAAAATCCCAAAATTTTGGATAATTTTGCTGGGTCATCTCCCATAGACTGGCCGTTTTAAAATAATCTATTGACTGAATAGAAATCTTCATATAGATTGCTCCAGGAATAATGCAAACAAAAATAGATCCTAAGAAAATAATTAATTTTAAAACGGCTTTCTTTTGGCCTTTCATTAAATATGAATTAACATAAAACCAACTAACGATCAATAATCCAGAAACTAAATTTATTACTTGAAAAGGAGTAAAGGTTAAGCAAAATACCAGTAATAAACTGATAAATAGGGAATTTTTCAATAATTGTGGCCAATTCAGTTTGACAAGATTGGAAAAGACCTTATCCATCAACAAAAGGATCAAAATAACCAATATCGAAGCTGATAAATGGTGAGGCAAGTTTCCAAAACGATCAAACATACTCATTGGTGCGTACCACCGATAATAAGGAATAATATTAAAGTGATTGTTTATAATTGTTAATTTAACAAAGGGGGTTGCAAAAAGTGACAAAAACCAAGCGCTAATTTGAAGAAAAAAATTTTCATTTGGCAATAATCTTTTTATTAAATAAAAGATCAATAGGCTAAGAATGACTGATAGTATAAAAATACTAAACCAATAAGAAAAATACGGAGACCAGTGAAAAATCTTAGCAAATTTACCGAGTAATAAATACTGGCCATAAGCAATAAAAGTTTTAGCCTGATCATTAGGAGAAAACGGATTATCTACCAACCAATGACCGCGAATACCTTGGACAATTTGTTGAATATAAATAAAATAATCAAACAAATAATGCCCTATAGCCAAATATATGTCATCCTTAGAAGTTTGAAAAGATCCGATTATTACTTTAGAAACATTTAGTAATCCGATGAAGATAGATAAAGAAACGATAACAACCTTTTTTTTCATAATATCATAATGTCTGGTAAATTTTTACCTCTTCATTGCTATAGATCTTTTTAAGAAACGGGTATTTGTCCATATCTCCACCGGCAAATTTTTCCTGATACCCAAAATATACATATTTATAATGATACTTTTTTAAATATTTGATTGCTTCCTCATTATTTAATTTATTGGAAAAGAATGGGATCTTAAAAGTTTGATCGATTGAAACTTCTGTTGTATTGCCGGAAAAACCGTTGATTAATGTACCAGCCTCAAACAAAGCCAGTACCTCAGAATAAGCCGGAGTGTTTTTTTCCAAAAACTTGAAAGCTGCCACTTGTTTTTTACTTGGGTAAATAAAAGGAGAAAAATATTTAAAGTCGGTAAAAGAAAACAATTGCTCCTTATAGGAAAGATAGTAGTTAGGGAAGGTAAGCAAAAAAAGTAAGAATATAATCAGCAACTGCTTTTTATAATTCCTAACTAATGAATTAATCAATTGAGCGGAAAAGTAGGCGAGAGGAAGATAATATAACCCACTAAACGCCCGAGCAGGATGGATTTTGAATGCATTGCCAAATATCAATAAAACAAATTGAATGATCGACCAAATAGTAAGGAAGATCAATACCGAAGGACTAATTGATTTATTATTTTTAATAAAAAGTTCGATCGCTCCAAGAATTCCCAGAAAGAAAATTGGCCCGACAGACAGGGCTATTTCCAATAAGCCAACAGATGGAGTAGTCCTGACATAAAACTTTGGGCTGACCCCAACCACTCCCCATGGAGGAATTGATAAATAATAATTGAGAAGCAAGAATAAAGGTATGGAAACGAGAACAGCTCCGGAAATAACTATTATTTCGTGGAGTAATTTAATATTTTTTTTAAAAAAAATAAGTTTGATTAGTAAATAGGTGGCAAAACATAATACGATCAACAGAAAGCTGAATGGATTTGTAAGAAGCAGGCCGTTTAATAGTAGGCCGAGAATAATCGCTTTCTTAAAAGGAGGGAAGTTTAAATAAAAATATAAAATAAAGGCGCTGATAAAAATGATAAAGCCGACACTATAATGAAGCGGTCCGGTTGCCCGGCCGATAATATTTTGTTCCTGAAGCCATTCAAGATATCTTACTCCTTGAAAAGGAAGCAGATTAATAATTTTTACAAATCCGGAAATATAAAAAGTAAAGATGAAAGCTATTAAAGTTATAATCTTACTTCTTGATAATTTGTAAAAAAATACAACTGTTGAAAATAAAAAAATTAATCCATACAAAGCCCTAAACAAATGATAAATAAAGATGCTGTTTAATCCAAAAATGTGGCCAAAAAGATACCCTGGAAGGGTATAAACAAGATAAAAATAAATTGCCGGATGAGGCTGAACTGTAAACGTTAGTTTGGAGCTTAAAAATCCCCGGACGCCTTGTTCGACATATGAAAGATAAATATAGTAGTCAGTGCTCCAACGGTTTATTCCGGTAAAAACCTGGTTAACGGGAGTAGCAAAAAACTCCGCTAACCAAGGAGATAGAGAGATAAATAAAGTTATAATCAATAACCATGGAATTACGAAATACCAGAAAAAACGGTCTTTTTTCATATTAAGGAAACTCTTTAATATAGATTAAAGGAACTCCTTCACGCTCAACTTTATAAACAGTTTTACCTGTATATTTTTGATCAGAATTCCACCGGGTAAAACTAATTGCATAGTTAACCTTATTAAAATCATCGGTTAAAAACATATTTTTTTTAAAATAATAAGAACTGGATAAAGGATCTCCTTGAGTAGAAAAAAAATAAATTTTTTTTGGATTGTTAATATTTCCGTTAAACCATTCAACCGCTTCTTTGTTTGCGGCTCCCCAATAATCTGTTTCGTACTTTCGATAGGCTCCCTTTAATCCGCCGACTAATGAGTTGTAGTATATATACTGGTATGGATGAAGAACTTTCATTTCGTAGGCAGTTTGTAATAAATTGATCGCAATTAAACCAAATAAAATAACTTTAATTAGATCATTTTTTATCTTTGAGATTGCATAAGCACCAAAAACGGCAATAATTAAAAGAGGTATTATTAAAAATAAAAAATGACGCCAGGAATCATATAAAGCTGGGCGTATTATAAAAACAATCATCAAAGGAATATAAAAAAGAGAAAGTAAATATCCATATTTTAACTTTAAATTATTTGAGGTTTTTTTATTCAAAATTAAAAATAACAGATAGAAATTTCCAATAATAAAAAGGCCAAGGGTCGATAGAGGAGAAGTAATTGCCATTAATCTGGGGATATAATCCCAAGGTAGCTGATTGGACATTATGAATTGACCATTAAATAAATTGGCGGCTAAAAACGGGAAACTATTGGAAGTTTTTAATCGGTCAAAAAAACCAATGATTGGATGCTGCCACATATATGGATGGGTCAGATGGAGAAAAACAACTGTAAAAAAGGAAAGAAGAAAGATTAATTTTGGTTTTTTGATTAGAAAGAAGAAAGTCAGAGGAACAGTATATAAAAATATAATCCTCTGATTGATAAGAATTGCTAAAGAAAAGCTCAATAAGATCAAACGAATAAAGCTATTCTTATTATTAATAAAATGAAAAAAGAGACCAATGTATAGAGTAAAAATCATTAAAGTCGGAACATCGATTGAGTTGTTAAAAATATCTCCGTAAAAACGCGGAAATAACAAAAGCAAAACTAACCCAAATAATGCCCATTTACGGGAAAATAATTTAAGTAGGATAATATAAAGAAATATAAAAGCAAATAAGGATAGAAGTGCTTTAATTAAGTGATAGGTTTCGATATTAAAATCGCGGAAAAGAGGGGTTAATAAAATTACAATAACATCAAAAATAACGCCATGTGTCTTCAGATGAAGGTCAATTGGGATAAAATTATTATTATTTAAATTGTTGGGGATTTTAAGTTCATTAAGAACTTGAATAGTATAGTGCCGTCCGACTTGAACGTAATAAATTTCATCCCAAGTTATTCCGTAGTTTTTGTAAGTAAAAGAAATTAGGATGACTACGAGGGTCAAAAAAATCAAAAATAAATAATGCTTTTTTAGTTCAATTATTTTTTTTAACAGCATAGGCAATCAAATTACCCCAAATATTAATGGGAACGGTTAAATTATTTATTAAGGGCACTTTTTTTAGTGACTTTATTAAGCCGGTTATGCTTTTTGATTTAAAAAGGTAAAAATTAATTCTTTCTAAATAGTATGTCAGAAGATAAGGACGGGGAATGTCTCTACTAATAATAACGTTTGAAAAACCGGCCTTTTTTAATAAAGAATTAAGACTGTCTGATGTAAAATGGAAAAGATGTTCGCGGTGTCGATATCCAAACCAATATTTACCCATGATTTTTGAGCTCCAAGAATTGCTGTTTGGGACGCTGACAATCAGAAGCCCATAGGGTTTTAGTAATTGCTTAGCCGTTCTAATTGTCAATAAAGGATCTCTTTCATGTTCGACGACTTCAAAGGCGGTCACAACGTCATAATAATTACTTTTTTTTACATCGGTAATTACCCCGACAGTTGCCCTTAGATTTTTTTTATGGCATTGTTTTACGGCAAAACCGGAAATGTCGATTCCCTCAGCCATAAAACCATGGTTATTCGCTTCTTTGATCAGAGTTCCATATGCGCAACCAACATCAAGCAGGCGGCCGTCTTTACGGAGCTTTTTTATATTAGAAATTTTCTGACGAAAATATTTTTCATGAGCCGGTAGTTGAGACGAATAGAAAGAAAAATTTTTCCAATAGTCGCCCTGATAAAGTTTGTTTACAGCAGATAGTGTAGGCAGAGGATTAACTTGAATAAGATTACAATTAAGACATTTTTTTATCGGCCAATCAAGAGGGGCTACTAGTTTCATTTCTTTGCTTCCACAAAAATAACAGGAATTATCTTCCATATTCATAAATTGTCACCAACTTTGTTTTATACACGGGCGCTAAAAATTTATAATTTCCAATGTCTTTCAAGCTGTTTTCTTTTTCCTGGGGGCCGTAAAAAACATATCTGATATTTTCTGTTTTTAAAAATTTAAACGCTTGATTTTCAGGTAAATTCCCCGAAAAAAATTCATTTACTTTTTCAGTCCGCTTCTCAAAATTGGGCGTTTCACCGCTATGTCCGAGATAAACGAAGTTTCCGGAAAAAGCAGGGATATAATTACCGGCAGTAATTTTAGAAAGAACAACGGTTTTGTGGTCGGTATTAGTCTCCAACCATTTCAGACCATTATAAAAATCGCTCATCGGGTACATGACTTGCGGAGGATAGGGAACAAGCGGAATTGTTGCTATCGCTCTTTGATTTATAAATTGAGTTTGGGATCTTAAAGAAAAATAGCCTTGGACCGCTCCGAGGAAAATGATGAGGATAACAACTATATATATGCTATAAGTAGTTATCAGGTTTTTTGATCTGTCAAATAGGTATTTTAGAAAATAAACAGAAAGAATTGCAAGTGGGATGTGGTTGGCGGTTTGGACGAAACGCAGCTCCGATTGATAGGGAAAAAATTTGAACAAGATTAGTAAGACAGAAACTCCGATAATCCAGGTAACCAGACTAAGTAGTTCCTGCTTTTTTTTGAGCAAAACTAATACTAAACCAGCCATTCCAGTGAAAAAAACCGGTCCGAAAGAAAAAACGTAATCTCTTATATTAACTGAAAGCCTGTTATTTTGATCAAAATCAAGCAGGCTCTTCCAAGGATAGATTGAGGTGGAGGTCTTTATGTATAAAATTGGAATGAGAATTGAAATAAAAATAACGGACGTTTGTTTTATTAGAATAATAACCCTATCTTTTTCAAGAGATTTTGACCAGATGGTTAAAATCAAATGATACAAAGTCCAGGAAACGAGAAACAAAAGTGCGCTGCTGGGTTGAATAAAAACGGAAATGAATAGAAGTAAACAAATTACAGGCAAGTATTTATTACCTTTATTTTTAGCCGTCAGACTTAACAAAATACTAAGAATTGCGATCGATATATAGTTGAACACGTCGTGAGGTATAAAGCTAATCCTTTTCATAACGTCCAGTTCCTGCCACCAATTCATGTAAAATGTCACCCACCATTGGTTTTCAAATCGATAAAAAACCGGAAAACTCGCCGTTAATAAGGAAAAAATAACCCCTAAATTTATCAGGGAAATTTTTCTTAAAAAATAAATATTTAAAAAAATAATTGTGCTGATCCAAAACACCGACATTACTATTCTGAGTAGCTGATAAGTGGCAGTTGGTGAGATATTAAATATCTTTGTTATTCTTCCTGAAGTCAGATAGAACATTTGGAGAAAAACACCTTTTTGTTCCGGGTGGTTGTCATATTTGTCTACAATGTTCATTCGGCCTTCCTGTCCTTGACGGATTTTGCTTATATAGACGTTATAATCATACGTGTAGATATGCTCACCCTGGACCATGGTTCGATCAGGTGAAACAAGATTAGAAACGGAAATTTCGTAAAAATTAGGAATAAAACTTAAAAAAAGAAAAAAATAGGCAAAGATGAATACTAAATATTTTTTCATATTATATATTAACAGCTATTGCTTCCAGATCTCCCCAAGGATCAGTGGGGATTGGAAGATCAAAAATTTTGAAAACAGATAATCTTTTTTTTAAAATTCTCTGTAGAACATAGTTTAATGAGAAATACCTGGGCGGATCAATTCTGATTTCAAATTTATTAAAACCGGCCATTTTCAATAACCGTCCAAGTGATCTCTTTGAATAAAAGAAATAATGACTGGGAGTGTTATAAACTGGCCATTTAGACCCAAGTAACCTTCTTAAAGGTGAGTTATTATTTGGGGTGGTTATGAGTAAAATACCGTTTTTTTTCAATAGCTTTTTAGCTGCTCTCAAATAGTCTAATGGATTTTTTAAATGTTCAATAACCTGGAAAAAGGTAATCGCAGAATATTTTTGGCGACTATTTCTACCTAAATTAATCAAATCAGCTTTTTGACAATTAAGGGTGTTTTTTTGGCAGATGGCAATGGCTTCTTGGGAAATGTCAATACCTAGGTAGGGTAGGTGATTTTTATTTAAAATTTGCAAAAAATTTCCCCATCCACATCCGACATCAAGGATTTTCAGTTTTTCCTTTGGAGATAAAACCAAGATCTTTTTTATTTTATTTTGGAAATATATATCCCTGAAAATCGGCAGCTCAGTATAAGGAGAAGATCCATAATAATCCTGGCCATAGATAAACAGAGCATTTTTTTTATCAACAGAAAAAAATAAATCATCGTTGAGACATTGATAAATTAACCTATTCTTGATTTGATAAACAAGTGAAGACTTTTTGTTACAGAGATAACAATTTAAGTTGGTCATTATAATGGATATTCTAACGGAAAATGTTAATAAAATCCTGTTGACAGATTGGTATTTTTTAACTATTATTATTTTATCGTTATTTATATTTATTATTTTTAAATTATTATGGATACCAAAGATGACTTTTCTGAAGAAATGGGTAAGAAGAACTTAGTGGCGGTTAATGTGGTTATTCTTGTTGTGTTCCTTCTAGTGATCGGAGGAGTTTATTATTTTGTTTCAAGTAAAAATAAAGGACAACAAGTTTTTCCAGCCGGTATAAATTATCTTTCTCCAAAAGGTGAAGAAGCAAAAAAACCAGTTCTTCTCTATGATTTTGCAAAATTAGCCGAATCTTCAGATTGGGTTACCTATAAGGGAAAATTGTTTCCATATTCATTCCAGCATCCTAAGGCTTTAACCCCATTGTCTTTTCCAAACGACAAAAGCGATGTGGTTACTTTTAAAGTGAACGAATTACCTCCAGAACAAAGTTTATTATTAACCGTTGAGACGATTTCTTTAAGAGATAAGAATTTAGTTGGGAAACAAGAAGAATTTGTAAAAAATTATTGGAAATTTTTTTCAGGTCTCAAGGGCTTGAACAAGATTGAAGCTATTACGAATGAAAAAGGAATGAAAGGATACAAAGCAAAATACGTAGTTAAAAGCAATAATTCTGTTACTAGCGATTACTATTTCTTTGTCGTCGACAGTAATAGTGACATTCTTATTCACATTGGTGACATATTCCCAGTAGAAGGAAAAGCACTCTTGAACAGGATGATCAACAGCTTGGAATATCTAAAATAAGTTCTGATATGTATTTTTTACCGCTTCTTTTAGGACTGATTGTCCGTATCCTTTTGGTGCCGGTTTCCGGCTTTAAAGCCGATATGGCTTTTTGGAAAGGGTGGGGATTAGCGGTAGCTGATAAAGGAATCATTTGGTTGGTTAACAATACCAACTATAATTATCCTCCCGGTTTTGCCTATATCCTAAATTTAATAGGTAAAGTTTATAAACTATTTGCTGATCCATACAATATTGCTCAATACTGGTTGGATAACAATCTTCTTTATTTATTTCTGTTCAAAATACTGATAATCCTTTCGGATATCGGAATCGTATTTTTGATAATAAAAATTTCTAAAAAACTAAAATCGAAATGGGGTTGGTTATTGGCGGTTATTTTTTTCTTAAATCCGGCCGTTCTATTTGATGGAGTTGTCTGGGGACAGGTAGATCAGTTTGGATTATTTTTATTTCTTTGGGCGATCTATTTTTTTATTGATGAAAAACCAAAGTTGGCGTCTATCATCTTTACCATAGCCTGGTTAATGAAGTGGCAGAATATTCTTTTTATTCCAATATTTTATCTTTTTATATTCAAAAAATATTCTTTTAATGATTTGATTAAATCACTATCGGTTAGTTTTGTGACTTTTTCGATAATCGCGTTCCCTTTCTGGTTCCACCGGGAAATAGCGAGTTTATTTAATTTATTTACGATTAATTCAAATTGGTTTCCCTGGTATTCACTTAACGCCTTTAATGGTTGGTGGATCGCATCCGGTCTCAATGGTATGGGAATTTCCGATAAAACCTTAGTATTGGGAATCATAAATGCCAAACAGTTCGGATTATTATTATTTTGCCTTTTTTATTTTATTGCGTCCTTAAATATTTTTTTAGCAAAGAAAGAAGATACTTTAAAACAGTTTATTTTATCCTGTACATTGGTTATTTTGTCTTTCTTCCACCTTTTAACACAAAGTCACGAACGTTACTTATTTCATCTTTTAGGCTTTGTAATAATTTTTTATTTCTTTAAAATAGAGAAAAAATTAATAAATGTTCTTAGCCTGTTATCCTTGGTAACTTTTGGAATATTCTTTAATATGTATATCGGCATGGCGTTTAATTATCCTGACCAGGTATATTGGCCGTTTTCAGCTGATATAACACGTTCGTTTACTTTATTTATATCAATATTACAGATAATAGTTTTTATTTATATTTTTATCAGATATTTTTCTTCGTTTATTAAGAAAAATTATTTATGGATGGCCGGTGCTTTAACTATTTTTATCGGAACACTATTATTGAGTAATTACAGTTATATTTTACACAGACCGATCTCTTTAACGAAGATCACTCCGATTGAGACGCGGCAAGATTATTTGAAGCCAATGGTCAATATGACAGTTGAGTCGGCTAGGGGAGTCAAATATTGGAATAGGCTTTCCAACAACTATTTTTTTTATAATAAGGGGATCGGATCGCATGCAAATTCTGAGATAAGTTACGGATTGGGTAAAAGATTCTCTAATCTTACAACTGATTTTGGAATTGATACAGAAGCAGGAGATCAAAATAAAGCCATATTTATAATTCAAGGAGACGGACGTGAATTATATAAGTCAAAACCAAAAGGAAAATATGAACTCCCGGAATCGATTTCTGTTTCAATAAAAAACGTCAATAAATTAACATTAATAATTGAAGCAGAAGGTAGTGGCGTTAACGGGTTGCACGCAGATTGGCTGAACCCAGTATTGATAAGGTGATTATGTTAAAGATAAAAAAAAATATTCCCTACATTCTGTTAATGGTGCTTATCATATTTAACTTTTATCTTTATCGGGGAGAGTTTAAGGTCCTAACAGACCCAAACGATAACACTTTTCACTACGCATTGATTGACGATGCAAAACAGGTATGGAAAGAGGTTTTTAAAGGGAAGCTTTCACCAATTTATCTTTTAGACAGCTGGAACGAGAGGTGGGCGGAAGGTTTTTCGTTATCACAATATTATTCTCATTTACCTGAAGCGGCAATTTCTTTATTAAGTTTTGTAGTTCCGATCCCCCCTTTTAAACTATTTGTAATAATTAGAACGTTACTACTTATTTTACTGCCTGTAAGTTTTTTTCTGGGGGCAATAATTTTGGGTTATGCATCTACCTTTGGAATAATTTTTGCATTTTTCTCTCAAGCAATCTTTACGGACGGATTATATGGTTTGGATTCTCCTAGTTTTCTATGGCGCGGTTGGGGACTATCAACTCAGTTGTTGGCGGTATTTTTTTTACCGCTGGCTTTTGCATATGGAATTAGTTATTTTAGAACTAAAAAAAATCTTGGAAAAGCAATTTTACTCAATTTTTTGTTGGCCCAAGCTCACTTCGGAATGTTCTACTTATTGTTATTCGCTTATCCGGTTTATTGGATATTTGAGCTCGACAATTGGAAAGAAAACGGTAAGCGAATCGTGATATTTTTGTCCTTAACCCTGATTTCCTTATCGTATTTTATAGTTCCATTCTTTTTGACTTCAAATTATCGTAATTTTTCTCTCTGGGATCCGATTTGGAAATTTAATTCGTGGGGTTTAAATCAGATAATAATTTGGTTACTTAATGGAGACCTCTTTGATTTTAACAGATTTCCATTTTTAACAATCCTTATCATTAGTGGAGTATTTTGGGGTTTAGTGTCAAGTAATAAATTTAACCGATATTTGGTTTTAGTTTTTAGTTCGTACTTTATTGTGTTTCTTGGTAGGGACATATTGGGCCCACTAATTAGTTTTATTCCCGGAATGAGCGAATATCATATTCACCGGGTAATCGTCATGGTTCAGTTTATCGGATTATTCATAGCCACAGGATGGACTTTGGATCTATTTCAATTATTAAAAAAAGCCATTAGTTCCCGTTTACGTAATAACGATACGGGGTATTTCTTTATAATATTGTCGGTGATTAGTTTGGGTTTATATTCCGTTTATTTGATCGAGAAACCGATTGTCAGTTATGTTAAAGATAACGATGTTTGGATTGTCAGGTCAAATACCGATTATCAAAAAAACATCAATGACTATCAGACAATCGTTGACAGGTTAAAAAAATTGCCTTCTGCCCGTGTTTATGCCGGCCGTCCGGGTAATTGGGGGCGCAATTTTAAGATAGGGGACACTCAAATTTACATGGCTTTATCAAGTGACGGTTTTCCGATTGTCGGATTTTTGCCCGAAAGCTGGTCACCAAATTCCGATGCCGAGCAATTTTTTGATGAAGAAAATCCAAAACACTATGATCTCTACAATGTCGGCTACATAGTTTTACCGGCTGAAAAAAAGGCACCCCAGTTTGCCAAACTAATAATAAATAAAGGTAAATTTAGCTTATATAAAGTAGAATCTGAAGGTTGGTATACGTTGGGTCAAAGCAGCTTGCAGATTACATCCAATAAAAATAATTTAGTTAATATTGTCCATCTTTGGTTTAATAGTCCGGCATTTATAAGTGAAAATTATCCGACAATCGCTTTAAATAACGAAAAATTTACGTTCGTTAATCAAACAATCAAAATGTACGGACAAAATAGTTTTGACAAGAATATGCCTATTTGGCGCGAAAATCCCATGTTTGGGAACGTAACAAAGTTTGAACAAAAGTTGATAAACAAGACTGAAAAAAGTCTTCCTCAAAGTTACGGGGTTATTTTTCGAATCGACGGAAAATGCAACAACTGTGTCGTCATTTTAAAACAAACTTTTCATCCAAACTGGGAAATTATGGTCAACGGAAAAAAACAAAAAGCTTTTCCAGTCTTTCCGTTTTTTGCCGGTATTCAATTAGAGGAACCAGGGGATTATAAAATAATTGCTAATTACAAACCTTCAAATGCAAAGATTTTTTTGCTAATTTCATCAATTGTTTTTTACATCTTCATCTTTAAAAAATTTATAAATAAAGTTTGAGGCTCTAAATCAAATTAAACTCGTTAATTATCTTCCAAAATACCAGATCGTTTTCAGGAATTTTATTATATAAATTTAGAGCTCACTATCCTTTTTTAATTTACACTTGACAAAGCTCTTAATAATTATTTATAAATATACTAAAGAGGCGGGAGAGTCGGGAATATTTGTAAACATTAGCAAATAATAGTAAAAGTTTTTGTAAATATTTGTAAATATTATTAAGAATGTTATCGCAAGGCTATAAAAAATGGGAAAAACGTATACAGTTAAAGAGGTTGCAGACATACTCGGCTATTCAACAAATAGCATATATACCTTTTTAAAAGAGGGAAGAATTACAGGTATTCGAGTCGGAAGAGGGAGATATCGAGTTTCTCAAGAAGAACTTGGCAAACTCTTTCACCTCAAAGAAACCCAGGAAATTCAGGCAACGGTTCCCCCGCAAAAATCGATTTCTGTTGAAACAAACTTAACTGAATCGAGCATTAAAGAAATTCCTTCTTTAAGTCTCCATCTTGAAAAAACAGAAGATATTAGGCCGAGTCTTTTTGATTGGTTCATCAGCTTAACTTCGATTGTCACAGGATTCTCGATGATATTGTTTGTCAAAAATTTTGAAGAGTTTTCAAAAGTGTCTTTATCACAGTTTTTTATTCCCATAAAAATTAACTTATTAATGGCTGGAATCGGATTATTTGTTATCAATTATTTACATCAAGCCAAAAAGTTTTGGTATAAGGTCTTCTACTTGATAATATCAATCAATTTTATTGGAAATGCTTTACTATTATTTATTGGGAAAGATATTAATGGGGCGTTTTACTACGTGATTGCTTTATTTGTTATGTTGCTGCAACTAATTTTTAAGCAAAAAGGGACAATTACTTTTAAAATCTTTATAACTATACTAACGGTTTCTTTCCCGATAATATTATTTTTTAATCCATCATCGATTAGCATTAATCAAACTTCGCCGAGTCATTTTTATTTAATGCCTGCCATTTTAATTACGCTTGTAATTTCAATGATTACTTTTCTTTGGGCTTGTTGCCGCAAAAGGAGTGGAGCATTAAATTGGATTAGTTTTATTTTTGTAAGCATGATCTTGGTTTATCTGTCCTATATCTACTCAACTCAGCTGTATTGGAGCAGATCATTAAACTTCATCTTAGTAATCATTTTTTTGTTAGTTACTTCTTTTTGGGATTCTATATGCCAAAATTATAAAGAAAACCAAAGAATCATTGCTAATATTTTTGCCGATATTATTTTAATTTTTTTTGTAATTATCAGTTTAATTTGGATAATTCAAAATAATTTGAAAGCAAGTGTTGAACAAGCATTAATTAATAAATTAACTTTTGGGCAAAATATTGTGACTTCAGCGATAGATTCATCTAAAGATAAAATTGAAGCTTTAAGCAATAACGGATTATTTAAAGAGGCTCTGGAAAAAAAAGATTTAATAGTTCGGGATGAATTAATTAAAAACGTATTTATATATTCCTCCAGTTTTAGAAGATTGGTTCTTACTGATAAAGACGGGAACATCCTTATCAATTATCCTCAAGCTAATTTATTAGTTCAAGATATAAGCTTTAGAGATTATTTTAAAGAAGTAAGGTCAACAAAGAAGACATATGTTTCAGATACTTATGAACCGGTAATCAACGGCGTAAAGAAGAAAGTTGTTTCTATAAATTCACCAATTTTAGATAGTCAAAATAATTTTAATGGAATATTAGTCGGATCACTTGATACTGGTTTGATCGCGGATCACCTGCGACAGATAACGATCCGAAAAAATAAAGAATATTTTATTCTTATTGATGGTACAAATCAGTTAATTTCAGCACCGGAGAATATTGAATTAAGCAGCAATGAAATTAAGCATCTTACGAATAATCCTGATATGGAAGAATCTTTGGATTTGGATAATAAGTTAATTCAAGTTCATAGTAAAATAAAAGACACGAATTGGACATTAGCTATTAGGCGACCGTTAACAAACATCTATAATCCCAATAACGCAACTAATCTCCTATTAAATTTAATATTTATTTTCCCTGGCCTGTTAATAGTTTATTTAAACATAATCCATATTAACAAATATTAAATTTGCCTCGATTTTATAAGTTTTTACAAGTTGTTACTAGTGATTTTCTGTTTCTTTATTTAACAATATATCATAGAAGCAAGATGAATAACGATAATAAACCGATATTAACGAGAATATTTTTTGTCACAATATTGTCTATCGTGATAGGTAATGTTTTATTTACAGGCTTAAAGTTTAAAGGCGTTTCTTTAAGTGAATATATTGGTGTCGACCAAAAAAAATTAGAAAAACCAATTACTGTTTTAACTCCTCAAGTTTTAAATAAAAGTTTTTTCAGCGGTTCTTATCTGATGGTCGTCAAAAAACAAAACGGCTCTTTTTCTTATGCGGAAGTTTTAAATGGAAAATTGGAAAAAAATAAATTTACTGACGAGATAAAAGTAATGTATCTTAATAAAGATTATAACTTTATAGACATTGATACTAATAATGAAAAAACTATTCCTTATGTTTCAAAAACCGGGAAAGATGAAGTGGTTGAAATTTTTCAACCATTAATAGGCTTTCTGGAATTACCGGATAATACAAAATTATTAGTTAGATTTATTAATGCGACCATATCTAACGGAAAAGTTGTCGGAGATTTTAGGGCCTTGATATTAGGTGAAAAAAAGGAAATTACCGGAGATATATTGAACGACAAAATAGAAGCGGCTGATATTAATCCAAGTTTAATTACTTTTGATTATTTTTCATATTCAGTCGCCTCAGAGATAATGAGAATGGCCTACAGATTAGAAAATAAAAAAGAAAGTGACGTTTTGGGAATCGAAGCAAACCAATCATTAGAAAATAGCAGTGAATTAGCTGCCTCTCAAAACTATATTCTTTCAAATTCCTTGTTCGATAGCAACGATATTGATGGAGAAATTCAGTCAGTTTCTCCGATAGCCAGTTATCAAAATGGTGATATTTCTAAACTTTTAACCCAAGTGAATATCACCTCAGGCAATTCACAATCCTCTGATTTACAAAAAATAATTAATTCGATAAGCACATTTGGTGTAATTGGCGGCTTGGGAAGTACAGGACCAACAGGTGCTACAGGGCTTCAAGGTTCAACAGGAGCAGCTGGAACAAATGGAACGATTGGAGTTGACGGAGTTACAGGACCAACCGGATCAACGGGTTCAGGGTCATCAGGACCAACTGGGGCAACTGGAAGCATTGGTGCAACCGGGATCACTGGTCCAACCGGAGCTGGGGTCACCGGACCTACTGGATCAACAGGAATTCAGGGGCCAACCGGGGCAACAGGTGCGACTGGTTCGGGAATTACCGGACCCACCGGCTCATCAGGAACAATCGGAATAGATGGACAAACAGGGCCAACCGGTTCAACAGGTGCTGGCGTAACTGGTCCAACCGGAGCAACTGGAAATACAGGTCCAACTGGAGCCACTGGATCTGGAACAACGGGTCCGACAGGCGCTTCAGGAACAATCGGAATTGATGGAAAAACCGGACCGACCGGTGCAACTGGGGCTGGAACAACCGGTCCCACAGGCGCAACCGGAACTTCCGGGGTTACCGGACCAACCGGAACTTCTGGAGTTACTGGTCCTACAGGAAGTACAGGAGTTTCTGGAGTTACAGGACCAACCGGTTCATCTGGAACCGCAGGAACTACTGGTCCGTCAGGTGCAACAGGTCTTACCGGTCCAACCGGCGCATCAGGCGCTAATGGTACAACCGGTCCAACTGGTGCGTCTGGAATTTCCGGAGTTACAGGGCCAACAGGAGCAACGGGAGTTACTGGTCTTACTGGGCCAACCGGAGCTACTGGAACTAGTGGTATAACAGGTCCTACGGGAGCCTCTGGAACTGCAGGAACAACAGGACCCAGCGGGGCGACAGGTATTACCGGACCAACTGGATCCACAGGTACTCAAGGAACTACTGGACCCACAGGAAGTACAGGAGTTTCTGGAGTTACAGGGCCCAGTGGTGCAACAGGAATCACAGGACCCACAGGAGCAACTGGAGTAACCGGACCAACCGGTGCATCCGGAACCGCAGGAACAACAGGACCAACCGGAAGTACAGGAGTCTCCGGAATTACAGGACCAACCGGTGCCTCAGGTACTAATGGTACAACCGGTCCAACTGGAGCCTCTGGAACTGTAGGAACTACCGGTCCATCTGGGGCAACCGGGATCACTGGTCCAACCGGAGCTACTGGAGTTGAGGGTACAACTGGACCAACAGGGGCATCAGGAATAGCAGGCAGTAAATACAACTCTACCTCAACTACTTCATTAACTATTGGTACAGGATCAAAAACAATAACTACAGCAGATTCTGGATTAGCATATACTCCTGGTTTAAGATTAAAAATATCAAAAACAAGCGATCCTACTAACTATTTTCAAGGGACAGTCACATCCTATTCAGGAACAACACTGGAATATAGTGCAGATGCGATTGGTGGCTCTGGGACACACTCTGATTGGAGCATTAATATAGAAGGAGCTCCTGGAACCACAGGTGAGACCGGAGTTACAGGTCCCACAGGATCAACAGGTGTTACCGGTGTGACTGGACCAACCGGATCAACAGGCGTTACAGGTGTAACCGGACCTACCGGTGCATCCGGAACTGCGGGAACAACAGGTCCAACCGGTGCCTCTGGAATTGATGGTACAACCGGACCAACAGGATCGACAGGCGTTACAGGTGTGACTGGACCAACAGGGGCAACAGGTGTTACAGGTCCTACAGGAGCTACGGGTAGAACTGGTCCCACAGGAGCAACTGGAGTTACAGGACCAACAGGTTCTACCGGTTCTCAAGGAACAACCGGACCCACAGGAGCATCTGGAACTGCAGGAACTACAGGACCAACAGGTGCCTCAGGCGCTGATGGTACAACTGGACCAACAGGTTCTACCGGTTCTCAAGGAACAACCGGTCCCACAGGAGCATCTGGAACTGCAGGAACTACAGGACCAACAGGTGCGACTGGTGTAACTGGTCCTACAGGTTCTACTGGAACAACAGGACCCACGGGAGCAACAGGTGTTACAGGTCCAACAGGGGCAACCGGAACTTCAGGTGTTACCGGACCCACAGGAAGTACAGGAGTTTCTGGGGTTACAGGACCAACTGGCGCAACAGGAACTTCAGGGGTTACTGGACCAACTGGCGCAACAGGAGTTACTGGTCCAACAGGAGCTACGGGAATAACCGGTCCCACAGGAGCTACTGGAGTTGAAGGTACAACCGGACCTACCGGTGCATCTGGAACTGCAGGAACTACTGGACCGTCTGGTGCAACAGGTGTAACTGGTCCTACAGGTGCTACTGGAACTTCTGGAATTACAGGACCCACTGGTGCGACCGGAACTTCCGGTATCACAGGTCCAACTGGAGCTACTGGAGTTACAGGACCAACTGGTGCAACAGGAATTACTGGCCCCACAGGTGCAACAGGTGTAACTGGTCCCACAGGTTCTACTGGAACAACAGGACCAACTGGTGCAACTGGAGTTACCGGACCAACAGGTGCAACCGGAACTTCAGGGGTTACGGGACCAACTGGAAGTACAGGAGTTACTGGACCCACAGGAAGTACGGGTGTTACCGGACCAACTGGTGCAACTGGAACAACAGGACCCACGGGAGCAACCGGAGTTACAGGTCCAACAGGTTCGACAGGTGTTACAGGTCCCACGGGAAGTACGGGTGTGACAGGACCCACAGGAGCAACAGGTGTCACAGGACCAACAGGTTCGACAGGTGTTACAGGTCCTACAGGTTCTACTGGAACAACAGGACCAACTGGCGCAACTGGAGTTTCTGGACCAACAGGATCAACAGGTGTTACAGGTCCCACGGGAAGTACAGGTGTGACAGGACCCACAGGAGCAACCGGAGCAGGTACAACCGGGCCTACCGGATCAACTGGAGTTGATGGTACAACTGGACCAACTGGAGCAACGGGAATAACTGGTCCTACCGGAAGTACGGGTGTCACAGGTCCAACAGGAGCCACAGGTGTTACAGGACCAACAGGTTCGACTGGTGTTACCGGACCAACTGGCGCAACCGGAGTTACAGGCCCAACAGGTGCGACAGGTATTACCGGACCAACAGGTGCAAGCGGAGTAACCGGTCCCTCAGGAGCTACTGGAGTTACCGGACCAACAGGTGCAAGCGGAGTAACCGGTCCCTCAGGAGCTACTGGAGTTACCGGACCAACTGGGGCAACAGGTCAGACTGGTACAACCGGACCAACAGGTGCAAGCGGGACATCTGGCCCAACTGGAGCAACAGGAATTACGGGTGTTACCGGTCCAACCGGTCCAAGTGGGACATCTGGTCCGACAGGAGCCACCGGTTTTACCGGACCAACAGGAGCCACAGGTGCCGGAGGAACAGGACCAACAGGAGCCACCGGAGCTAACACTAGCGGACTTGAATCTGTCCAGGTATTTACATCAGGAACCCCAACATGGACTAGACCTAGCTATGCAACCCATGTTGTTGTTGAAGTAACTGGAAGTGGTGGAGGTGGAGGAGGTGGAGATGGCACAGATACAACAAACGAAAATCCAGGAGGCGGAGGTGGAGCGGGAGGAACAACAATTGAACTTTTAACTACTGCAACCACTGGTAATTCACAAACTGTGACCGTTGGTGCAGCTGGAACAGCCGGAAGTAATTCGGGAGGAGATGGAGGAGGAGGGAACACATCTTCTTTTGGAGCCCTTACAACTGCCAATGGTGGAAACGGCGGAGTTGGAAGCGGATCCGATGGAAATGCTTCCCCACAAACTTCTGCTGGGGGAGCAGGAGGAGCTGCATCATCAGATGGAACTATTAACTTAGGTGGAGGAGCAGGTTATATCGGAGAATCATGGGTCGGCGAATTTGTTAATGGTGGCACTGGTGGAACTAGTTATTATGGAGGAGGAGGTCTAGGAGCTGCCGACCCAGCCGTTGATGGATCAACCGCTGGAGGGAACGGTCTAGCCTATGGTTCAGGAGGTGGAGGAGCTGCCTCAGAAGATACTTCAACGGGAGCTGCAGGCGGCGCAGGAGCCAGTGGAGTGGTAATTGTTTGGGAATATTCCGGAACCGCCGGATCGGATTATGCGGAGTGGTATGAGACCGAGGGAAATGGAATTGGGGCGGGAGATATAGTTGCAATCGGCTCTCAAGATACAGAATATCAAGCTAGTTATGGACTACAAAGAACTGCAGTCTTAAAAAAAGCTGTCAAGGGTGACCGGATAGTCGGTGCAATTTCAACTAATCCCGGCATGATTGTTGGTAAAGAAATATTACAATCAGCTCAAAATCCACGTCCGTTAGCTTTAACCGGAAGAGTGCCTGTAAAAGTAACTACAGAAAATGGTCCTATTAAAAAAGGCGATCTAATCACTATTTCTTCAATTCCTGGAGTCGGCATGAAATCAATTAAAGCAGGACAAATAGTTGGTTCGGCATTGGAAGATTATGATGGACCACCTGACCAAATAGGAACGGTTTTAGTATTTATAGGAACAAGTTATTCAAACGGTTCAAGGATAAATACAATATTAGAAAAAGCAGGTATTAATAGTACTAATATTCCTGAAGGGATGGATATGAGTCGGTTAATTTTAGCTCAATTAATTCAAGACAAAAAAGATATTATTGATTCAAATCCAGACTCAGAAATTTTTACAGATAGATTGGCGGCTGGACTGGAAATAATTACACCGCGCGTATTGACACAAACTTTGGCAACCGACATTATTGAGCCGGCATCAGGGAGCGCAGTTATGGTAAATTTGCCGACTGACGGGTCTTTTGAAATTCAAAATACCGGGTCAGACTCGGGACAATTGCTTGTAAAATTTGACTCTAATGGCAACGCTTACTTTAAAGGTGGAATAGTCGCCGACAAAATTAAAGCCAATCAAATTGAGGGGTTGGAAATTTACACGTCCCAAATAAGAAGCTTGGATTCGAAAATTGAGGAAATACAATCTAGTAGCTCAGGTCAACTAACAGATCAGGAAGGTAGGGCCATTAATCTAGGCAAAATATATGCCTCCGGAGGCTTGGTAGTTTCAGAAAGTGCTACTTTCAAAGGAGAGTCGATTTTTGAAAAATTAACCAGCTTCTTAGGGGATATCTTATTTATCGGACGGCCCACCTTTAACAAAGATACAGCCGGGTTTGCGATTATAAAAAAAGGTCAGAGAAAAGTAAATATCATCTTTGAAAAAGAATATCTCACACCTCCGGTGGTGACGGCAAATCTCGTTTGGAATATCGACTCCGAAACAAGTTCGGTTGCAGATCAAATAAACGGATTCTTTGTTCCAATAACAAACTATGTAATTACAAAGTCTACGACTAAGGGCTTTTCAATTATCCTTGACGATCCGGCGATTGAGGATGCGAAATTTTCTTGGATCGCCATTGATGTAAAGGATGTTAAGACATTTGAAAGTTCACCAGGGGCGTTGTCTCAACCGGAACCGTCATTAACAATCGCTCCAACAATAACTTTATCACCATCGCCGACTGTAACAATATTACCAACTCCTATCCTGGATGTGATCGAGCCAACCACCTTGCCTGCATCAACACAAAGCGCCCAAATGGATGAAATAAGTATCCAGTAGTCAAAAGGTATGAATACAAAATCTTACATTTTGGTTTTTGTAGTCTCAATTTTAATAAGCTTTTTTCTTTATGGAAATAGCCTCTCTCATGAATTTATTTGGGACGATTTTATATTTGCGGGCCGTGTCGAATTAAGAAATCCTGGATATCTTAAAAAACTTTGGCTTGAACCCCTCGATGTTAGTAGATCTACACCCATATCGTATCGTCCCACTCTTATTTTTACCGCGGTTCTAAACTTTCTCATTACCGGTGAATCGGCTGTTGGGTTTCATCTCTTTAGTATTTTATTAAACGGATTAGTTACTTTTCTTGTTTTTGTATTGGTATATAAATTATTTTTTTCTAAAACATTAACTATATTTTCTTCATTATTATTTGCTTTTTTTCCAATTCATACTGAAGCTGTCGCTCAAATAAAGTCTCGTGATTCATTACTTGCAACATTTTTTATGTTAATAACTTGGATTTTTTTCCTTAATGCAACTGAAAAAAAAGAAAAAGTTAATTATTCTTTAATTTTTTTCAGTTCTGTATTTTTTTTGTTGACTCTTTTCTCTAAGGAGTTTAAATTGATTGGTCCGTTAATAATGTTGATAGTTTTTTTTCTTCAAAAAAATCCTCAATGGCTGACAATAATAAAAATTGGATTACTATACTTACCGGCCGTAATTATTTATATGATAATGCGCTATTTGGCACTGGGAAGTTTTGAAGTTTCGAAGATTGATTACATGAGAAATCCGTTGTTTTACAGCGACTGGTTGACACGAATTGGTACAAGTTTTAAGGCTGTATCGATTTATTTGATAAAAATATTAGCACCATACAATTTATCAGCGACCTATGCATATAATCATTTCCCATTGGTGAAAAATCCTTTACATTCATGGGAATCACTTTTGTTTATTGGCCTATTTGCAGGATTAATCTATTTGATTTTTAATAAAAAAACACGAACCTTACCTTTAACAATTGGATTGGTATTTTTTTTCATCGCAATAATATGCGTTTCTAACTTAATTATTTTGCTAACAGATTTGTTTACCGAGCGTTGGGCCTATTTTCCTTCAATCGGTATCGCAATTGCCGCGGGTTATTTAATCAATCTTTTATATAAACGCTGGCGGTCGATTAGTTTAATAATATTTATCATTATGTTGACGATTTATACAATAATTATTTGGAAAAGAAATATTATTTGGACCTCAAATGCCAGATTTTATAAACAGGTTGTAATTGATGCCCCGGATAGCGTATATGCGCGCTGGATGTTAGCGGAACATTATGCACAAAAAGGAGACTTTTCTTCAGCAAAACCGCAGATTGAACAAGGTCTGCAAATTTTAAGGATTTCTAAATTGGTTGAATTAGCGTCAATTTCCGCCTATAACGATGGTGATTTTACTAAAGCCAAACAATTAGCCCTTGAAGCATTAAAATACCTAAACAAAGAACCGTCACGGGTTCATCTTATATACGCTTTGATATTGACGCACGAACACAAATATCAAGACAGTTTAAATTTAACAAACTGGATATTAAGTAACGGAAAAAACTATCAGGCGATAGTGGTTGAAGGAGGGACTCATAGAAATCCATTCACTAAAAGCAATCCTGTTATTAAATTTATCTTGGCGTTAGATTATTTTAAAATGGGAAACATAGAAATGGCAAAAGAATACTTCGATTGGGATTCTCGCTACTCTAATGAAGAAAAAATAAAAATATTAAAAAGCTATTGACAATATATTCTAATCTAACCCTTGTGAGAATATAGAAAATATATTATCATAAGTAGATAATTATGAACGTTTTGAAGAATAATAAATTATACTTAGTTATTATTTTATTGATCGCAGTTCTACCATCCTTATATTTTTATACAAAATATGAAAAGGCTCAAAATATTGTTAACTCTCTGGATAAAAATACCGATGAAACAAAGCTTTTAATAGATAAAATTGGAAATCTAATGGTCCTGCCGAAGAATGAAGTTCCAATAGTTGCCACTGTTTCCGATAAAAAAAAGCTAATTAACCAGCCTTTTTTTCAAATAGCAGAAAATGGAGATAAGGTTTTGATTTACAGTAAATCAAAAAAAGCGATCCTTTATCGGCCCGGAATCAATAAAATTATTGACGTAGCCCCGATAAATTTAAAGGATAACCCAAATGCTACTTCTTCACCAACGATATTACCAATACCATAACCTTGTGAAAAGGATTTTAACTATTGTTTTTCTAGGACTACTTACGTATTTCCCAATTTTTTTTAACGGATTTGTTTGGGATGACGAAGAGATGTTCCGAAAAGGAATTTCAATACAAACAAACGCTTATTTTCGACCCGTAATTTCAGCTATTTATTGGGGCATTTATAATATTTTTGGACCGAAACCATTCTTTTTTCACTTTTTTCAGTTAATTTTTCATATCATCGTGGCGATATTAATTTACTATCTGTTTAAGCGGTTTTTCAAAGAAGTGATTGCCCTAATTTTAGCACTAATATTTTTAGTTCATCCGACCAACGTCGAAGCAATTTCCTTTGCTTCAGCTATGCAAGAAGTTACTTTTACATTGGTTGGGATAGCAGGATCATATATCTTTGTCAGTTCAAAAAAACTATCAATTGCCAAAGTTTGCGTAGTAGTACTTCTTTTATTAACAGCCCTACTCATGAAAGAAACAGCTATAGTTTTTTTTATTTTGGTTTTTTGTTATCTACTTTTATTCAAAAGGGGAAATCAACCGATCTTAATTGATTATTCAATTTTAACTGTGATTTTATTGATGGGATATTATTTGTTCAGAGTTTCAGGTGGAAATCTTTATATTCAGGGACAAGGAATTTTTCCAATTATGAGAGTCCCTTTATTAACGCGTTTAATGAATATCCCAATGATTATTGAATATTATTTAAGTAAATTTTTTTATCCGATGAATTTAGGAATTTCTCAGAATTGGGTTGTCAAATCAATCAATTTTAATAATTTTTTTCTGCCATTAATTTCCGAAATATTATTTTTTGCAGCTGCAGTTATTTATTCAATAAAAAAGAGAGACAAAATTTTTCTTTTTTTCCTCCTTTGGTTTTTAATAGGGCTACTTCCTCACCTGCAGATTATTCCACTTAATATGACGGTGGCTGAACGTTGGCTGTATTTTCCGATGATTGGGGCGTTAGGGATGATAGGGTCGGCGTTGAATAAATTCGAAATTCGGAATTCGAAATTCGAAAAATACTTCATTACATTTGCATTAATTATTATTTCCATATTTTCAGTAAGAAGTTTTGTCAGGACTTTGGATTGGAAGAGCGGTTTAAGTTTGTTCAGTCGTGATATAAGAACGGATAGCAGTTTCGATTTACAAAGTAATTATGGAACAGAATTATCTAGAATAGGACGTTATAAAGAGGCGAAAGAATATTTTGAAATTTCAATTGAATTAGCCCCATATTGGTGGGTAAACTGGAACAATTTAGGTGTAGTTTATGCACGTGAAAAAAACTATCAAAAAGCTATTGAGTATTTTCAAAAATCGATTGCTAACGGCCAGTATTATCTGGCCTATGAAAATCTGGCAAAAATTTTAGTTTTATACGGAAACGATCAAAAGAAAACAGAAGAATTTTTGCAAAGAGCTTTAAGGCTCTTTCCGGAAAATAAAAATTTAATATTAATAAATAGTAATTTTCAAGAAAAAAAGAAAAAATAAAAGTTTTTTAGGCTTTGTCAAGCCAACCTTTTTAAATTTTATAGGTCTATTGGATAATCTATGATGATTTTGTTATAGTAGAATTACTGATGGAAAAAATATTTTTTGAATTGCCTATTTTTATTTTTGGGGCTTCAATCGGCTCTTTTTTAAATGTTTTAATCGATCGGCTACCCAAAGAAGAGAGTATCAACGGTCGGTCACATTGTGACTTTTGCGGGAAAAAAATTTCTTGGTATGATCTAATACCGGTTTTATCGTTTTTCATTTTAAGGGGAAAAACGAGATGTTGTAGGAAAAAGTTAAGTTGGCAATATCCGCTAATAGAAATTTTGACAGGAATATCGTCTCTATTAGTTTTCAATTTCCAATTTCCAATTTTCAATTTTCAAACTTTAATACTGTTTGGGATTATTTCCTGTTTGATAGTAATATTTGTTTCCGATCTGAAATATCACTTAATTTCTGATTACATTTTATTGGCTTTATTTATTTTTGTCGTACTTCTCCATGTCGTTCCGACGAGGGTCGGGACCCCGTTACTAATAAATGAGATTCTAAAACAAGTCCAGAATGACATTATTTCATCATTAGTGGTAGGCTTTCCAATTTTTCTTATCTATTTTCTTTCAAAAGAACGAGCTATGGGGTTAGGAGATGTCTATTTAACCGCGATTATGGGTCTTTTATTAGGTTGGCAAAAGGGTTTCCTTGCACTATATATTGCATTTATCACGGGCGCGATATTTGGATTAATGGTGATATTATTTAAACATAAAAAACTAAAAAGCAAGATCGCTTTTGGTCCGTTTTTGGTAATTGGCACGGTAATAATGTTATTTTGGGGAAATAACATTTTCGAAATTATTAGGAAAACATATGGATTTTAAAGTTATAGGTGTGGTTGGCCAAATAGCCTCAGGCAAGGGAATATTAGTTAAATACTTAACCGAAAAACTAGGTTTTACTGCGTTTTCCTTATCTTCAATCGTTCACAAAGAATTAGAGAAAAAGGGGAGTATAAAATTTACACGTCAAACGCTTCAGGACGTGGGGGATGAGTTAAGAGGGGAATACGGTGATGACATCTTGGCACAACGGATAATCAAGGCGATTAATGAGCAAAAAAAGGACAGGATTGTCATCGAAGGGATCCGTAATCCCGGAGAGATAGAATTTTTGAAAAAAAACTCAAATTTTATTTTGATCGGAGTCAGAGCAAATAGGGAATTGAGATTTAAAAGGGTGCTTTCGCGTGGTAAAGAATGGGACCCAAAAACTTATGAAGATTTTGTGAAGGTTGACAAGCGGGATCTTGGCGTTGGTCAACAAAAATCCGGTCAACAGGTCGGAAAATGTTTAGCTTATTGCGATTATATATTAACCAATAATAAAGACTTAGGGAATTTTGAAAAAAAGGTGGAGAAATTATTTATACATAAACTTTTCCCCGGCGAGTTCGTAGAAAAATAGTTCTTCTGGTTTAAACCAAAGAGCGACTTCTTTTTCTCCGTCTTCAGGAGAGTCGGATGCATGAATAATATTACGAAGAGGCCGGTTCTGTTCATTGGCAAGATCGATTGTATCATGAGAAAAATCACCCCGAACAGTTCCAGGAGCGGCTAAGACAGGAATGGTATTTCCGGAAAGTTTACGGACGATCTCAATACAATCATAGCCTTCGACGACTGCCAAAAAAACAGGGGATTCTTGGAAATAAGTCACCAACCAGCCTTTAACAATCTTTCCGATAGAAACAGCATCGTCTGTTTTAAAAACTTTTTTGGCATCCAAACCCTTCTTTGCATAATTAGTTAATGTCCGTTCTCCTACCTTTTTAAACCATGCCTCGGTTTCAGGGTAATGGGCGATTACTCTGCTAGAAGTTGCCATTTCAAATTTTAGGCCGATAATTTTTAGACCAACAGTTTCGAAACGGGAGATTATTTTTCCAATAATTCCACGCTGGACGCCATCGGGTTTTATTATTAGCAAAGCTTTTTGTTTATTCATAATTATTTTAAATAAAGCCCATCAATCTCTCTTTCATAATCTTTAAACTCTTGTTTTCCAAACCAATACTTAATTTCACGTTCAGCTTCTTCAACCGATCCTGAAGCGTGAATAAAAGTTTTGACGACTCGATCCAATGAGGCTGATAAAGGAGAAGAGTCAAAAGAAAATTGTGCTAACAATGTTCCCGGAACCGCAAGGGCTGGAATCGTGTGACCGCGTAGTTTTCTGGCAACCATGACGGCGTTTGGTCCAGTCCAAACCATGACAACGATCGGACCTTCCATCCAGTATTTAATTAAACGTTCGTAAATAAATTGACCAAGCTTACTAGGATCTTCTGTTTTGAAAGTTTCCTCGACATTATTTCCGGATTGTTTGAAAGAAGCAAGGGTTTTTTCTCCCATTTCGCTGATCCATTCGGGAGTACCAGGATAATGATTCTTTATTACGTCAGCTGACGGCCTTAGCATTTTAGCAGCCATCAACTTAAGGCCGACGTTTTCAAAAGTTTCAATAACTTTACCAATTAAACCGCGCTTGACAGCATCGGGTTTTAAAATAATCAAAGTTCGCTCAATCATATTTTATTATATATTTCTTTCGTGATTTCTTCAATTCCTTTATTACCGTCAATATTTATCCATTTTCCCCAAACCTGTTTTTCGACAAGCATTTTATATTGCTCTGCCGTTTTCCGAATAAAATCAAAATCTTTTTCCCGGAAATTTTTTTCTTTATCTTCGCCATGTTTTCGTTTAATAGCGATGTCCGGATCAACATTAAGGTAAAAAATAGCGTCAGGCACTTCAATCTCAAAATTTTTTGCGTAATCAAGAGCCATCTTCATATCAATTCCCTCGAGAGTTTGGTAACAAAGAGTGGTGGAAAAATATCGGTCGGCGATTAGGATTTCATTTTTTCGACGATCTTCAATCATCTTTTTGTCCATTATAAACTGCATTGTATAAAGGAGAAATTGCTGTTTTGGCGTCAAACACTTATTTTCATAAAGAAAATCCCTGATTATTTTTCCAACGTTTCGATCATAATCGGGATATTTAATTAAACTGACTGTACGGAACAAAGATTTTTGTTCCCTACACATTTTAATTAAATTCTTACCTTGGGTTTCGCAGCCGGCTCCGTCGATTCCTTCGATGACGATAAACATAATGCTATAATAATATAGCAAAAGCTCCCATAGTTCAACGGATAGAACAAGCCCGTCCTAAGGGTTAGATGGTGGTCCAATTCCGCCTGGGAGCACTATTATGAAAAACTCCACAAGCTTAAGCAAAAAACATCTGATCCGTCACCATATAAATCGAGTTGCTTCAAGCGAATATGTCCGTATTTTAATTCTTCGCACGATCGGGAACTTTTTGTTATTTTCTTCGCTATTTATGATAGCCAAGACTTTTTGGCAGCCGGTAAAGGAAGAGTTGATATACTTTGTTAATGTTTCGATACAGAAAAAATTTATCGTTTCCGGCACGTTTGGCACCGATCAGAAATTTAATTTAAGTCAGGAAAAACAAACTGGTGGACTGTTGGCAAAAGCCTTTAACATCAAGCCGATCGAGATATTAACCCCGGTTGATCCGAATTTCAGCATCATCATTCCAAAGATTGGCGCAAACGCAATAGTTCAGCCAAACATTGATGCCGCAAATGAAAAGATCTACTTGGATGCACTAAATAAAGGAGTAGCCCAAGCGTTGGGAACAGCTTTTCCAGGAGAAGGCGGCCATATCTTTCTTTTTGCCCATTCGACAGATTATTTTTGGAACGTAGGAAGTTATAACGCAATTTTTTACCTTCTTTACAAGCTCCAAAAAAATGATGAGGTCAACTTGTTTTATAAAGGGCAGAGATTTGTTTATCGGGTAATCGGGAGCGAGGTAGTTGACCCGTCACAAGTTCAATATCTAACCCGTAAAACCAATCGGGAGTTTTTGACATTGCAAACATGCTGGCCTCCGGGAACTACCTTAAAACGTTTGCTGATATTTGCCGTGAGAGTTGCAGAATAATTCAAAATTTTCAATTTTCATTTCTCAATTTTCAATAAATTTACCATGTTTCAATTATCAAAGTTTGAAAATTGATTCATTAAAAATTCAATGAAAATTGCAAATTGTAAATTGAAAATCATCTAATTCCTACTAAATACAGGTCCGGAAGTTCATTGACCTGTGCGTTAAGGTTGGTCAAAACAACAATCTTTCCATCGTTGGTCGTATTAAAGAAAGAGCTTTCAAAGGGGCCAGAATAAATTGACTGTTTATTTGTTGCATCATAATCGATAATTGAGATCTTTTTTTCTTCTTCAACAACCAGATGGCGGGAATCAAAATACCATTTCAGATTAAGATTAGGAAGCAAAAAGTTTTTATCTTCTTTGCGGTCATATACGTATGTTTTGCCTTTAATTAGAGATCTCTCTTCTGAAGTTTGATTAGTGGAAATAAGAGGGGGAACGATCATTAATGGTAGTTCAGCATTTTCATTAGCCCGATAAAGAACCTTGGTTTCGTTAGGAGAAAAAGAAATAATATCAAAAGAGCTTGAAGCTATCTTATCAAAATCTTTTGGAAAAGTTTCCAAAATTTTGCTGTAGTTTTTGTTTTTCTCATTTTGCCAGGCCTCAATAAGGGTTTCTTTAGAAAGAGTAACATCGAGAGGATTTTGGTTACTTTCTTCAAGAGAAATTAGGTAACTATTTTGTCTCAGTTCAATAATTGCCTGTTTTTGATCAGGAGAAAATATTACTTTAATATTTTTTAAATTTTCAATCTTAGAAAGTTGGGATAAGTCAACGGTTTTATTTAGAGGTGGAAAAAAGGGGAGAGTTTTTTTCCCGGCATCAAAAAGATAGGCAGATTCGCTGGCAAAAAGAACAATTTTATCGCCATCATCAGTTGGCACAGCCTTAATAATTCCAAGATTAGTTAGAGGTGAAAGAGAAGGATTAATCGGAAAAAGGACAGGGTCAACGTTAATTACCAATTCTCCTTTAAGATTAATTTTTTTGCTCCAGCTGGTATATCCCTCTTTTTTTATTTCTACTAAATAGTTATCAGGAGGAAGAGTAATGTTGGTATCGGTGACGCCTTTTAGTTCGCCGTTAACATAGATTTTAGCAGCTTTAGGGGTTGAAGTTGCCGAAATTATCCCGGTTGCTCTTACCAATCTTTTTTCCACATCAAATCGATAGCCACGGGCATAGGCAATTACGGAAACAAGAATTCCAATAAAAGCAAAAATAAAAAACAACCTAAATAGTATTTTCATAAATAATTTAACAGTATAACAATATGACTGTACTGTATTATACTATATATACTTATGTTCTTCCGGAAAAAAATTGGAATCGATTTAGGAACTGCCAATACTTTAGTTTACGTTGCCGGTGAAGGCATTGTTCTAAATGAGCCGACGGTGGTCGCCTATTCTTTGGAAGGAAAAAAAATTTTAGCCGTTGGTGAAGATGCCCGTGAGATGTTGGGACGGACTCCAGGCTCAATCGTTGCTTCCCGTCCGATGAAAGAAGGGGTAATTGCCGATTATTCGACTACTTCGGCGATGATTACTTATTTTTTAAAAAAAGGTTTAAAGGGCGGAGTTTTTTGGCCGGAAGTGATGATATCAATTCCAGGCGGTTCTTCGCAGGTGGAAAAAAGGGCAGTGGTTGCTGCATGCAAACAGGCTGGTGCTTCTGACGTTTATTTGATTGAAGAACCGTTAGCCGCGGCGATTGGTGCCAAATTGCCAATTTCTCAGGCCTCCGGGCAGATGATTGTTAATATTGGCGGTGGAACGACCGAGATTGCGGTAATCTCACTTGGGCAATTGGTTGTTTACAAAACAGTCCGAGTGGCCGGAACAAAATTGGATGAAGCTGTGATGATTGAACTTAGAAAAAAACATAATATGATCATCGGAGAAAGGACGGCCGAGGATATCAAAATTAAGATAGGAAATGCCTATGTTAGTGAGGGTGTTGGCGAAGAAAGGAAGATGGAGGTTAAAGGGCGCGATTTCCAAAGCGGACTGCCAAAAATCTATGTAATTGGAGAGAAAGATATTAATCTGGCACTGACTAAACCTTTAAAAGCGATTCTTGATGGAATAAAAGAAGTTTTATCTCAAACTCCACCTGAACTGGCAGCCGATATCGTAGATAAAGGAATCGTCCTTTCCGGCGGAACCGCCTTACTGACAAATATTGATCGTTATATCACCTATTACACCGGCGTTTCTTCTTTTGTTGTTGACGAACCTTTATTTTGTGTCATTAGGGGGGTTGGAATGGCGATTGAGAATTTAGATAGTTTTAAAGAAGCTGTCCGATAGTATAAGAAAATTTTTGATTTTTAATTTTCAATTTTCAATAAATTTTGAATTTTAAATTTTTAAACAGGTTTATAGTAATATTTATTATTAACGTTAAATGCTAACTGTTAATTATTGTTTTACTTTGATAGAATAATAAAATTAAGTATAAAATAATTTGAACGAAACCAATTAATAATTTTAAATTTCAAATTTTAAATTATTCTTATAATAAATAACGAAATATGACGTCAAATAAAATTTTAGGAATAACGATTATTCCGGAGTCGAAAAAAAGCATCCTAGAGAAAATCTTATTATACATAGACCAACCAGCTGGTTTTTTTCATATTGTTTCATTAAATCCCGAGAACATGGTTCTCGCTACTGAAAACGAATTATTTAGAAAGGTTATTGAGACAGGCCAATTGAAGATTGTTGATGGGGTAGGGGTTGTTATAGCAGGCCGATGGTTGGGTGTTCAGCTTGGAGAGAGAATAACCGGAGTCGGATTGATGGAAGATCTATTAAAGATGGCGTCAAGTGGACGCTTACGAGTGCTTATGATTGGAGGAAAAGAAAATTTAGCAATCAACTTATCTAAGTGCTATCAAAATAAATATTCTGAGGCTAAATTTTTTGGCCTAGAAGGAATTAAGGATATAAAAAATCCGACGAAAACTGAAGAAGACAAGATTTTTTCAATAGTGGCCGACTATAAGCCCCATTTAGTATTCGTTGCCTTCGGTTCTCCTGATCAGGAATTATGGATAGCACGTCATAAAAAGGAATTTACCAATTGTGTAGTCATGGGTGTTGGGGGAGCTTTCGACTATTTGTCAGGTAAAGTTATCCGCGCACCGATTTTTATTCAAAAGATCGGATTCGAGTGGTTTTTTCGTTTAGTTAATCAGCCTTGGAGATGGAAAAGGCAGCTGCGGTTGATTAACTATATTTGGTTAATTTTTAAACAAAAGATAAAAAATAATCAATGAAACTTGATAAGGCAATATTAAAAACAATCAAATACTTCTCGTTTTTTGCTTATAATCCTACGGAAAAAGAAATTCACATGTTTTTACAGGCTAAAATCAGTAGAAACAGCCTCGATATTGAATTAAATAGTATGATCAAACAGAAAAGAATATCAGCTTCAAAAGATACTCCACCCCAGTATAGTATAAGAAAGGTCAAAGATCAAAAATCAAAGGTCAAAAATTCAAGAGAAAAACTAAATAGTTGGCGGTTTAAAGCGTATGTAAAACTTATTTCATTATTTCCCCAAATTAAATTGGTTGGGTTGTCGGGAAGTATTTCCATGATGAATGCGGTAAAGGATGATGATATTGATTTGTTTATCATTACGGCAAAAAACAGACTATTTACAGGTAGGTTGATTGTTTTAACATTAGCACAATTGCTAGGACTTAGAAGAAGTAGAAAAGCCCGGCACTCAAATAACAAAATTTGTCTTAATCTTTTCTTTGACGAAAGTAATCTAAAGGTGCCTAAATTTAAGCAAACGGAGTTTGTCGGTCATGAGGTTTTACAGATGAAACCGATTATCGTTAAGGGAGATATTTATAAGAGGTTTTTGGAGGCTAATGAATGGGTGTTTGGGATATTTCCAAATGTTAAGCAAATTTTCAATTTTCAGTTTTCAATTTTTGATCAATCCAAAATTCAAAATTCAAATTTAGGCGATTGGATAGAATTTAACCTTAAAAAGTATCAGTTGCATTTAATTAACAAACACCGTACAACTGAAATAATTACCTCCACCCAGCTCTGGTTTCATCCGGATGATTTTGAAAAAAAACTATAGGACTTGACAAATAAAATAGCCTATATTATAATGTCCTATAATATGAGAAACAGGACAAGTATTGGTTTAGGATTATTAGCGGCTGGAACTATTTTTTTAGCTGGCTGTGCTCCAAAAAACCCTTCCATGGAAGGAATTACTCTTTTAGTTCCACAAGATGGAATAAGCGCTATACAAGTAAAATCTGATAATAGCGGATTGGAAGGTTGCCGAATTAACGGAAATCAAATAGTAACGATTACCAGAGACACCTTTTGGAGTCCAAATACGGGAAGCGGAGATGATCTTAGACAAGATCTAAAAGAAGTGAAAGTAAAGGATACAGGTTCTTGCAGAAAGGATAAATCAATTTTTTTAAGCAAAGAAGATGCAGAAAAATTACAGAAAGAAGGAGTAAAATCAACTCCGGAAGGGAAACCTATTTTTGTTCCTTTAGAAGAAACAAAAACGCCTACGCCACAAAGCTCTATGGGAAGGGAATTTGTAAGAAGCAAAATATCTATGAGAGGTGAGAGGAGATTTTAATAAACTAAACCTCTTTCATATAACAAGTTCCAAGACCGGCAGATTCGAGTTGATCCAAGATAGTCTCCGATCTTTTAAGATCGATTTTAAGAGCCTCAGACAGCTGTTTTGAGGACAGTTCATCAAACTTGTCCATCATCTCCAAAGCTTTACCAAAAAGGGGATCGCGCTCAATCTTAGCTTCTTTTGCATCAGTGACTCTTTGAGTTGTGACGGCGGCGGTTTTCACACCTTCTATCGACTTCAATCGGGAATCAATTTCATCTAATTTTTTAAGAATTACTTTTACAGAGTCTTCCATGCCGATAATTATATCATAAACAGTTAATCGGTTAACAAGTTAACGTATTAACGGGTTTTTAATTCAATTTCCAAATAAAATAATTTAAGAAGCTTGCAAATGTTACCCACAAAAGATAGGGGATTAGGAGCAGAGATGAAACTTTATTGACTTTCCAGAAGTTGATAATCATCGCTATGATGAATATCCAAATCATAATTATTATATAGAGCGCAAATAGAGTGTCTTTTAGTCCGAAAAAAACCGGTGTCCAGATCAGATTAAAAAAAAGATGGACAAAAAATAACCGGACGTTAAATTTAGCCTGCTTAGTGTTTTTAACCCAGTTTAGATAGACGGCAATTCCCATCATTAAGTAAAGTATCAGCCATACCGGTCCAAACAGCCAATTGGGCGGTGAAAACGATGGCTTATTAAGATGCACATACCAAGTAGGAATTGCATTAATTGTAAAATATGAACCAACCAAGCCGGAAAGCTGTGGAAGTACTAAAGAAAGTACTAGTTTCATTTTTCTTATCGTTAATTAATAAAGTTCGTATACGGCTGTATAGGACGCATTAATTTTTACTGACTGCTCACTATAATACACGTTATCATTTTGCTTTTGGACAGCTTCTTGGCTGCCAGAATCTAATTGTGCGTCCTTCATCATTGTCGAAGCTTCACCGCTCGTTGTTTCCATAGGTAGTGGAAAAGGTCGGGGATTGTTAGTATCATCGAGAGACAGAAGCTTTCCGACCTTAAGATGATTTATTTTAGCGATTGATTCAATTTGACTTCGGGTATCTTTTAAAGCTTCTTCCTTGGCCCTCGACTCCCAAACTTTTTGATTTTTAAGGGAATAATAAGAATTTATGATCTGTGAATTTACATTTTTGGAAACCACATCATAAACTTTTTCTATATTTTTGATCGGATCAAGAATAAGGGTTAGATCGGTAGTGACGGTTGGCGAGGTATTGGTTGGCGGCCTGATCATCATTTTTAGGTCAGCTTCCGGCTGAAGATTTCGAAAAACAGGCGGCGAATAACTGGAAATTGTAATCCGGCTTTCAGGAATACCTAATTTGACAAGATCGGATTTGAGTTTATCGACATCCTTTTTATTTTCTTCTTGGGCCTTTTCATAAGTAGTTGAGACATTTTTTAATTCAATTGTGATGGTGGCTTGATCTGTGACCGCATCAACTTCTCCGATACCAACAACAGAAACAGTTTGTTTAGGAGCTTTAAAATTTTCAACTAATTTAAAACCGGTAATTCCAATTACGGCACCTAATATCAAAAGAGCTAAAACAGATAAGATCTTTTTAAAATCCATGTACATAATATGATTTACTCACAAATCAATTATAAAATCAAGAGGTGATGATAGAAGATCTATTATTCAAAACCATAACCAAACGTTCAATTCCGATTCCGACTCCCGCATAAGATTTTTTGCTCATAGTTTTGAGGGAATCTAAAAACTCTTCATCGATTGGTAAGCTGGTCAACCTTTGTTCTCTTTTAAATATTTTTCTAAGCGATTTCGCGTCGGTATTTTCCGTGTTTCCGTTTCCTAACTCAATTCCGGAAATATAACATTCAAAACGTTCGGCAAAAACAGGATTATTTTTTTGAGGTTTGCAAAGAGGCGAAATTTTAGATGGAAAGTCAATGAGAAATAGAGGGGTTTTCGGTAATTTTGATTCTATTTCATTGACAAATAGCTGATCATAATCTTTAAAAAATAATTTATTGTTCGTAATGGTTTTTTCTAAATCGAGGTCAAGATACTTTTGGAACAATTTTTTTAGAGAGAGAACCGGCCAGTTTTTTTTGAAACCAAAATTGACAAAAAGTTTTTCAACGTCGGACATAATATCCGTATAGACGGCATTTTCCCGATACCATTCGAGCATGAGAAATTCTGGTTTATGCAAACTTCCGGACCCTTCGAGATTTCGGAACGATTTTGAAATGGCAAAACAATTGCCGATATCTTGAGCGAGCATTTTCTTGATTGATCGTTCCGGGGACATCGGTAAAAAATAAGTCTTTTCGGATTCTTGAGTTTTCCAAACGGTTGAAAAAGGAAACAGATTTGGTTCGGATGGAAGCGTATCGTTCAATATGTCAGGAATGACTTCATGAAAGTTTTGTTTATAAAAAAAAGACCGGATGGTTTTTATTATTTCCTCTCTGACGATTAATGATTGAACATTATTCATAATAACTTTTTTATTCCGCACATAAATTCGGTTTGGCTGCAGCCTAAACAGGGTCCGCCGATCCGTTTTTTTAGTGAGTTAAAGATATCTTCAATTTTATCATCAATCATGCCGATCGGACGGAAACCCTCGCAGCATCCATATATTTTTCCGGTTGAAGCCAAGGAAACCTGATAACAGCCAAGTTCTTTTGGAGGAAAAACCCGCTTAGTTTTCATAATTTCCGTCAGCTCATTATTATTTAAGAAATCAAAATCTTCAACGGTTCCCTGAACATTGGAAATGGGATTGTGAAGCAGGTAGGTTAAAGGTTTTCGCGGGTGATAGGTAATCTCTATTTGACCTAAATGTTGATTTATGTATTTTTCAAATTTATTTATCTGAGGATAATTTTGCCGGGTAACGATGCTGAAAATTTCCGTATGAAAATCCTTTTTTTGAGCTTTTTTCAAAAACCTCATGCTCTTGTCAAAGTTCTCGAGGCCCCGATTTTTATCATGATATGATTTAAGGCCGTCGATCGAGACGATGATTTTATTCATATTTGGGTTTTCGATCTCAGACAGGCGGTCAATCGTCCCGTTGGTAATTGTTTGAACAAAAATGCCCCGTTGAGTTAAGGTGTTAACCAGGCGGGGAAAATATTTTAAGGAAAATACTTCGCCGCCGCAAAAAGTAACTGTTTGCAGTTCGTACGCTTTTTGGTATCTGTTTACAAATTCCAAAATACTTTCTTCAGATAATATTGGATCAGTTTTTCTTGTGTAACAAATTTTGCATTTCAGGTTGCATTTCTCCAACGGATTAACATAGAGATGATGTAAAACCTTGGCTAATTGTTGATCGATTGCCGACTTCATACAGAGGATATTATAGCGGAGTTAACAAAAAAATATGGAGGGAAGGATGGGATGATTCCAAAACTGCCAATAGTCTTGACATTGTAAAATATTCTGAAGATAATTTAAGACTGATATATACCTCGTATGTTACTAAAAGTTTCGTGAGCAGAAAAATCACCACAATGAGGTTTATGAATTTCTTCCAGTGCTTGGAGAGTGTCCTTGGCTAGCTTCGGACTGCCTCCACTTACTCCGGAAAATACAAGCGCAGCGTTATCTATATCAAATCCTAGAACGGAATTATCAAATAAATTGCAATCTCCTGGTCTTTTTTTCATTTGCGCTAGAACGTTTTCAACGAATATTTCCGCTCGGGATAATCGTTTTTTTGGTGGCTTCTCCTTCATGGTTTGCATTTTACTTCTTCTGCTTCTTCTTGTCAAGACAACCTGTTACTGTCGCAATTAATTTCAGGGATATGCTGAATATATCTGAGCTTCGGCGGACGAAGGCGGAGAGGGCGAGATTTGAACTCGCGCGAGCATCGCTGCTCAAGGGGTTAGCAACCCCTCGCTATGGGCCACTCAGCCACCTCTCCTGTTCGGTAATTATATATTATTGTGGACGAGGAGGGAGTTGAACCCTCACCTCTTGCGAGACACGGTTCTGAACCGTGCGCGTATGCCAGTTCCGCCACTCGTCCTTATTCTTGTTTCTCGTTAAATTATATCATCAGTGGACTATAATAATAAGAAAAAGAAAAGCCTATGAAACAAAACTATTCTTTAAGCAAATCTATTCTTAAGGAAATTAAACAAGCCAACAACATTCTCATAAACGTTCACCGCAACCCCGACCTTGACTCGATCGGATCGGCGACTGCCCTTTATCAAGCTTTGATTAAAATATTTGGGAAAAAAGCTACCTTGGTTTGTCCTCACGAAATCCCGGAAAATTTTAAATTTTTGAAAGGTGCTGACAAGGTCATAATGATCGATTTTTCCCGCTTTGATTTTTCTCAGTATGATTTATTCCTGATCGTTGATTCCGGAAGTTACGATATTGTCACCGGAAGCAAAGAAGTGAAATTACCCGATATTAAAAAAATTATCATCGATCATCATCAGACAAATAATTGGACGGAATTCGTCCATAAATTGCTAGATATTGAGGCGTCTTCAACTGCCGAAATAGTTTATACGATGTTTCTAGACTGGAAAATTGGAATTGACTCAGAAATGGCCACCTCCCTTTTTTCAGGCATAGCCAGCGATACGGTATTCTTTAAATATGAAAAAAATTCTAAGAAAACATTCAGAATTGCTACTGAATTGCTTGAAAAAGGCGCAGATAAGGACAAATTAATTGAACAGGCCTTTGATAGCTTTGATTTTAATTTGATCCAAACGATGGGGGAGTTTTTGACGAAAATAAAAAAAGAAAACGGCTTTGTTTATTCGATCATGGATTACAAAACTTTCGTAAAACTTGGAAAACACCGGGGAGCCAGAGAAACAGCCGCTAATTTATTTGCCAGAAGTGTCGATGGTTATGATTTCGGATTCATCGCGGTTGAATATGAAAAAGAAAAATTTGCCGTAAGTTTTCGTTCTAAAAAAAATACGGACGTATCCGTAATTGCAAAAAAACTTGGAGGCGGCGGACATAAAAATGCCGCCGGCGCAACCGTTTTTGGAAGTATTGATCAAGTAATTAAAAAAATAAAAGAAGCCATCTCAGTTTAGTATCTGACGCATATTAAATTTTACATTTAAAGGGTCATGCAAAGCAGCAACCGTATCCATATTAGTTGGAATGTCTTGTGATAATAAACCCAGATCTTTGAGGGCATCGACAATATTGAATATTCCATTAAGATTAGCAGCGTTGTAAAAACATATTTCAATAAATGAATCATTTATAAATTGACCGCCTAAATTTTCGGAAATCTTATTTAGAACTCCAATAAGTGTTTCGATACTATTAATATATCTTCCAATTGGCAGGTAGGCAAGATGACCACTAAAAAAAGCGTTAGTAAGAAATACAAACGGATTTATTGTTTCGGCATAAATGGCGTCGCTGACAATTAGGGCTCTTCGTTCTTCGAGTTCCTGTCGGTGGTTTTTTCTCCAGGTTACCAATTTATGAACAAAATCCTCCTTTTCATTAGGGACAAAATTTCTGACAATGAAGCTCATATATTTTTGTTGAGCTATTTCAGGATGCATCAATAAAAAAGGAGTAAAAAAGGAAGCAAATCCAGCCGTGCGTAATCCGGCGATCAGTTTTGGAACGCTAAGATCTGCGTCAAATTCCTTTAAATTTTTTTTCCGGTCAAAAAAAGTTTTTAACAAAAAGTCATCAAGAGGTGTCCGATCATAGACCAAATCAGGACCAACATTGCCTGGAAAAAGCTTTCCTTTGGCTAATTGATCGATTACGGAAGCATTACTGGTGCCCCTTATATCTTCCTCTAATTCATTTTGAGTGACCGAAGTATCACCGACTGATAATTTTAAAATTGGCGTATTATTATCTTTTTTATAAAAAGTCAGTTTAAAAAATGTCATCTTGCCGTTTTTACCGACGACAATAGGATGAATATCTACTCGATAATCTCCCAAATCTCCTAATGATTCCACAAAGGCAGTCATTGTTTTTTTATCGTCGCCTCTAAACTCAGCCTTTCTTCTTACATGTATATCAATATCTTTTAGACCAAAAGCTTGGTCAACCACTTGTTCGGCAAGATCAGTTTTTCCTTGTAAATTTGGAGGCAGATGAGTATAGTGATCAGAAATTACTTTATCAATAATTTGGGTGTTATTAAGGTAAGATCTCATTGCTCCACCTCTTATATATCCAAAGCTGCCATCAACTTCGGTTTCTCCGATTTTTCGAAGATCTTGAACCAAAAGGGTTGCTTTCACCGCCAGTAAGGGATGACGGATTAAGTCGGGAGATAAAGTCAATATGAATGTTTGAAAAGACACCGACTCCGATGTCGGCGTTTCACAAATGTACGCTTTTTTGGCTTCTATTGGGCTAACCATAAATATTTTGAAACTTAAAACCTTGATTTTTAACAGTTTTAATCATATTTTTATCAAGACCGAGTTTTTCCAGTTTTAGTCTAAGCCTTCTCATAAGCTGATCAAGTGCCCAATCGGAATATTGTTCCATGTCATTTTTCCAAACAGCCTCGGCGACCTCATCTCTATTAACTATTTTTTCTTTATTCTTAATCAAATATTTGGCGATTCTTTTTTCACGTCTGGAAAATAATCCGTCGACAAGGACATTATTTAATAGCAGTTGACCGTCATGGTTAAGATTGATTTGATTTTTCGAATAGGTAGTTTTTTTAATAAAATCTTTGAGAATTGGTATTAAGAATGCATATTCTTGTTTTGTTTTGGTAATCAAACCCGTTTTTACAAGATAATTAATTGCTTCTTTTTCATCCTCATTGAAATGAAAATTTCGACACAATATTTTCTCTATAACCAATTTTTCTTCTTTTGATAATTCTTGATACAAAATATTAAGTTTGATCATCATATTTTCATGATCAAATAGGTTTTTTTCATCTTTTGTCTGAGAATAATGCCGTAATGCCTGTTTCATAATCCAAGGCGATCCGCCGCAACGAACAAGTATTTCGTCTGCGATATTTTTTGGAACTTTAATATTAAAAGTACTCTGTAAATACTTAAAAAAATGCTCCATCGTCTCTTTTTTATAGTAGGGGAATACGGAAATATTCTGAAACAGGCTTGTATATGGAGATAATCTCTTAATATGGACGGCGGAAGTGATATTTTTTTGAAATAGATAGACTATTGATAATCTCTGTTTTTCCACGTACATTTTATCGAGATAGGAAAGGAGAGAGTATTTTTCATCTAATAATTGATCGGCATCTAAAAGTATTAGCGCAGTGTTCTTATGTTTTTTATTAATGTTTTTTCTTAAAAAATTTTCTAAATCATCGGGGTCCTCGATGATTTCGCCCTTAAAATCGAGGCTAATTAGCTGAGTATCGGTATTGCCATATAACTTTTTAAGTTCATTTAAGCGGTATAACTGATCTCTTTTGGGGATGTGCAAGACGCTCAAACATTCATGGTTATTAAAAATCGTTATCCAAGGTAAAAAAAAGTCTGAAACCATTTTTTTAGGAAAAGCGTCTGGGGTTTTCATAAAGCCCCATAGTATACCAAATTTTTGTCAAAATGACAAGATTCCGTCAGATTTGCCGTCAAGCGGAAAACGACTTTAACAAATAAAATATCTTAATTAAAAATTTTCTTTAAAAATATGAGCCTATCTCAACGATTAGAAGCAGGAATAAATAGTTACCAGAATAGAGTTCGAGAAAATGGTGGAATTCCAACCACTTCTGAAACAGTAAAACAAGCTCTATTAAAAGGAGGTATCGGTCAAGCATTTCAGTCTTATTACAGGGTTTGTTTAAGACGAGGAATAAATCAGGCAGAAGAAGTTGAAACTCAATTTGGTACGCCACCACGAAAAGGGCATAAACTATTAGCAAAAACGTTTGCTGGTTTATTTGCCACAATTGGTCCTCTTGAGGCGGTAATAACCTTAGCTGGAGGAGGCAAGAAGTTGGATTATATTTACGCAAATACACCTGTTGTTGATTGGGTAGGAAATAAAAAAATAAAAAATGATAATTCATCGAACTCAAATTCCTATAGCTCAGGTTCCGCCTGGCCTGAAGGAATAACAGAGAGTGAAAAAAATGTGGCAGAGTTTTTATTTCAAAGCTTACTAAGTAAAGGAGTTGATGTTCGCGATGCGAGAAGTGCCGTGTCAAAAGCAGTTGAAAAAGTTGCAAAGATAAAAGAGGAGAAGAATAATTAAAAGTTAAAAGTCTAAAAATAATATGGCAACCATAAAAGAAATATTTAATGGTGATCCGGAAAATGGATCAAGCAATATTCCAAGGTCGGTGATGGCTTTTGCTATTCCGATGGTTTTTGGATACGGTGGAGCTATTATCCAAAATGTTACTTCACCCGAATTAGGAATAGTTCCTCCAATAGTGACGATGATAGTACCTGTTACGATAGGAATATTAGAAATGCTCCGCCAATTTAGAATTACGGATAAGAAAAACGATGAAATGGATAGAAGATTTTTTGGAAATCTAAAAAAATTGCGAAGGAAATAATTATTAATTAATCTTAGAAACAAAATATGGAAATACCCAAAATAGTGATAACAAGAAGATCAAGAGAAATTAAGCCTGAAAGAGCTCTAAATCCTTACGACAGAATGAATAAAAAAGGTTATGATATTGAAGTTTCAACGAGAAGTACATATGAATGTTATAACATCACGGACGCAAATATAAAATTTGCTTTGGTTACCGGTGCATTAATTGCGTTGGCAATTAAGGGAGGATTATTAGGTTTTTAATTTGAGTGATTATTTTAATGAGGGTGTTGAGGAAGCACTAATCATTTTTTGTATCCCGGTCCAATTGTCGATTCCTTCATTTGGAATTAAAATGTACTGGCCGTCGTCGGAAACGGCATTTTTAAAAACATTTTGGTCAGTCAAAACTATAGAAGTAGTTTTGAATTCTTTAGATTTGTCTGCTTGACCGATGAATTTCTTTATAATATCCAAACCGATGTCTGTCTTGACATCTTTTTTGAACTCGTCCATCAACGGAATTATTTTGGAAACAAAACCAATGTTGATAACCTTGTCCTTGACGGCCTCAATTACCTGTTGCTGGCGGAGCGCCCGGTTAAAATCACCGCCATCCTCGGGAGAGTGGCGAGATCGGGCGAATTTTAAAGCGGTTTCTCCATCCAAATGCGCAGGGCCCTTTTTAAATTCCAATTTTTCATAACGGCAGGGAAAGGCCAGTTCCGGCGAATCAGTAGCATTTTTGACAAATTCCTCAAGTTTTGGATTATCTTTAAATTGTTGGTTGCGGTCATCAGGACTAAAACCGGGGGTGATAAAAGGCTCGGCTTTTTTAAATAAATCCTCGGTATCCTTATCACATAATTCTTTTTCTTTGCCTTCGATCGGATATTCCGGGTCGGTGAATGACCGTTTAATATCAACATCGATACCACCCAAGATATCGATCGCTTTGGTAAAACCGGCAAAATTAACGCTGACGTAGCCGTCGATCGGCAGACCGGTAACTTTGGAAACTATGGTTTTGGTCGATATTTTCTTCAGGTCGGGATAGTCTTTGGGAAAAAGTTCTAATTGATATGCGGCATTGATTTTTGTATGAAAATCAGCGCCGGATTTGGTTGGTAAACCTACCCAGAGATCTCTTGGGATAGAGAAGAGAGTGGTTTTTTTTGCTTTGATATCAATATTAACAACAATGATTGTATCGGTAAGGTATGTACCATCATGATTTCCGCCACCGTAGCCTAAAAGGAGAAAATTAAAGACGGTTTTTTCCGGCCTTGGTTTTAATAAAGATTGCTGCTTTATTTTTCCGCTAAGTTTGAAGTTGCTAAAAAAATAAAAAACACCAAAGGCTAATAAAACAGCGACAATAATTATTAAAAATTTTTTCATTTAAAATTTACTTTAAATTTCGGAGAATTCTTTCCACCTCGCGGTCGTTAATTTCATGATGCGGTCCGCGATGGGATAACAACGCGCCGGAAAAAGTCTTTGGAATATGCATCAACTCATGAATCAAGGTTTTTATTTTCTCCCGTTCAGATAGTTTATCAAATCTTTGGGAAATTACCTCAATAATATAGTTCGTTTCCAGCCCTGCGACCTCATGAAATAGGCGGGACATCCCCCAAATTCGGGCATAAGCACGGGTTTTGGCATCAAAGGAACGAATGCAGTGAATCTGATTTGGTTTGATATGGGTAAAATTTAACTCTTTAATTAACAGTCTAACCTGCCTTTTAATCTCCGGAGCCAGTTTGTATTTCATGTGGATTATATGATAACATTTCTATAATGAAAAAAATAATCATCGGTCTTCTTCTGTTTATTATTTTTGTTTTCCCGGTTTCTGCTCAGATAAATGACATTCAACCTGATGCGGTTAATTTAAACGCCATCTATTCAACTGGCTCAGTTGAAACGGCAAGCAATATTACGGGAGAACATATTAAGTCTTTTCAATCGGAAATAACCATTAATAAAGATGGAACGATCGATGTTAAAGAAACAATTATTTACGATTTCTCAACTTTGGACAAACATGGAATTTACCGCGATATTCCTTTTATTAAAACCAATCAAGACGGAAAAAAATTTGAACTTAAGCTGGAAAATGTTTCGGTTACAGACGAAAACGGGAGATCCTATAAATTTGTCAAATCATGGATAGATGAAAAAATATTAAGGTTGAAAATTGGTGACGCCAATCGATTAATAACTGGAATCCATAACTACATTATTTCCTATAAAGTTTCTGGAGCCTTAACTTATTACTCCGATCACGACGAACTTTATTGGAATGTAACAGGTAATGACTGGAATGTTCCGATTGCCTTTTCCAGAGCTCTAATCACAATGCCTGAACAAATTGGGAAAGAAAAAATAAATCTAAAATGTTTTACTGGAGGGTATGGCTCGACCCAAAGTGACTGCCGGGCGGATAACGTGGAAGGAATGCAGGTTTTTGGGACAAATAACTACTTAATGGCCAATTCGGGTTTGTCAGTCGTAATCAGTTTTCCAAAAAATATTGTTGCCGTTCTTGAACCAAAAGTATTCATTAGTTTTTGGGAAACATGGATTGGTAAATTAATTTCCTGGCTACTTGGGTTATTGGTTTTAACCTGGTACGTTTTTCTACCTTTTTACATTATTTACCGTTGGATAAGATACGGACGTGATCCTTCAACAAGCTCTGGACAAGTCCAAGCTTGGTTTGACCCGCCAAAAACTCAGGACGGAAAAAGATTTTTGACACCGGGCGAAGTGGGAACATTGGGAGATGAGACTGTTGATATGAAAGATATTTCGGCAACGGTCGTTGATCTGGCTCGCAGGGGTTATTTGATAATTGAGGAAAAGAAAAAAGGCGAGTTCTATCTTTTAAAGGGAAAAAAATTTAACAGTAAAGAAGAATTATTGCCGTTTGAAAAAAGGTTGTTATCCGGAGTCTTTAACACAGGAGACGACATTGTCAAAATAAAAGGAAAAGATTTGTCAGAAACGGTCAGTGAAGTAAAAAACAATCTTTATGAACAGGTGGTCGAGGATAAATTATTTGACAAAAATCCGCAAACCACACGAACGATATATTATGTTATCGCTGGATTTGCGCTCTTTACCGGTAATTTCTTTTTGGCAATTGTAGCCTTTCTTTTCGGCCGGGTGATGCCGAGAAAAACGATCTTTGGAGTAGAAGCAAAAAATGTTTCTTTTTCTTTAAAAAATTTTTTAAGCAGTCAAAAACGACAACTGGAATTTCAGGCAGATAGACAGATGATGTTTGAGAGGTTGTTACCATTTGCGGTTGCTTTTGGTGTAGAGAAGATCTGGGCTAAAAGATTTGAAAGTTTAAATATCACCCAACCGTCTTGGTATCACGGCTATTCCAATGCCAACTTTAACAGTTACTTATTCGTCAATAGTTTAAATTCTTCTTTTAAAACATTCAGCACGGCTGCAACGCCGACCCGTTCTTCAAGCGGGTTTTCTTCAGGATTTAGTGGGGGAGGATTTAGCGGAGGTGGAGGAGGCGGTGGAGGCGGGGGATCTTGGTAAAAAATCTTAAAGATTAAATCTTAATTTTATTTTTTATTTTGAATTTTTCATTGAATTTTCATTTAACATTTTTTATTTGAAAAATGAGAAATGTAAAATATAAAATTAGTTTGTATTTGCGGCAATTTTTGAAAACATCATTGTAAACTCTTGGGCTTCACTCCATAACTCTCGACATTCGTCGGCTAGTTCCTTAACAGACCTGGCCATTAATCTTAACCAATACTTTGTTTCTTTACTTTCTTTTTTACAAATAAAAATTTTATTTTTGAAGTCTTTTCTGCTTGATGCTCCATTTACTTCACAATAGTTAGCTCCTATACTAGTTCCTGCTCTAATTAATTGATTGATTATTGGAGAAGTAATAATGTCTTTAGGTGCCTTCTTACATAAATCAATTATTCTTTCACTAAAGATAGAAGTTCTTTCTTCAAGATCAAATTTATTTGAAAATTTACTCATTGAAAAATTCAATTTTATTGAAAACTGAAAAATGATAAATGAAAAATATGAAGTTGTCTACCGCTTATACCCTACAAAAACAAATTGTTAAAGCCTATTAATAATCAAAAACTTAATACATATGTTCACGTTCTAATTTGGTAAAATATAAACACAGCTCCTGTAGTTTAACGGATAGAATAGAGGTTTGCGGAACCTCTGATGGCAGTTCAATTCTGCCCGGGAGCACTGGTAGGTCAAGGGGGTGTAGTTCAATGGTAGAATAGAGGTCTCCAAAACCTTTGATGAGGGTTCGATTCCTTCCACCCCTGCATGAAAATTTATTTTCTCGGTACCAATGGTTGGTATACAAGTCCAACAGGGGACACGCCATGCATTCTTATCGATAGTAAAGATCAATATATTGTGTTTGACGCCGGCAATGCTATCTATAAAATCGATAAATATATTAAAGAAGATAAGCCGGTTTCTCTTTTTCTTACCCATTTTCATATCGATCATATTTCCGGACTTCATATGTTGGTTAAATTTAAATTCAAACAGGGGATAGATGTTTATTTTGCTAAGGGTAGAAAAAAAGATTTTAATTTATTTGTTAATCCACCTTACACAATCGGAATTGCGAATGATAAAAAAAATATCTACAACATGAAAAGCGAGATCAGACTTCATGAGCTTGGAGAAGGGGAGAGTAATATAGGATTTCCGGTTATGATGAAAAAACTGTATCATGGTTTTGAAAATCACGGGTTTAAAGTCATCTTGGAAGGAAAATCTGTCGTCTATTCCGGAGATACAAAAATTGTTTCAAATGGATTGTTACTTGCCAAAAACGCCGATCTTCTTATTCACGAGTGTTCAAATATCACCCCAGCGCCGGAACCGGATCTTTGGGGCCACACCGATCCGATGCAGACAGCCCGGTTTGCAAAAGCTGCTAATGTTAAAAAATTAGCTATGACACATTTTGGTGCTCTACAATATGATACTTTTGAAAAAAGAAAAGAAGCGGAAAAAATTGCCAAAAAAATTTTTCCAAATACAATTGCTGCTACTGATGATTTGATATTGGAGATTTAATAATTACCTACTGTCTTATAGTTGAAATTATCGCACGCTAATGCTACAATATGTACTAGTTAAATTTTAATATGCCAGAACATAAACATAAAGGTCTCTCTCCAAAACAGAGACTTATCAATGGGGGCCAAGATTTATTAATATCTATTTTGGGATGGCAGGTAGCAAGTGAGATTACTAATCGTGCAATCGGAATTCTACAAAAAGCTGGTCCATTAATAGAAAAAGCAGATACTATATTGTATAACTCACCAAATTGGACTCAATTAAATCAAGTAGAAGCGATGCAGCACAATGCAAAAATAATGTTAGGTCAAGTAGAAGGACTTAGTGATCTTTCCACGGGAGCTTTGGGTTTGTCGATGATAGCATTGATTTTTATGACTCATAATGGCATTCAATATATTCGACAAACCTTAAAAAATACAAATCAAAATTGACATAAAACTTCTGCTAGTTAAGATACTATATTTTAGAATACTGTAATAAAAATAATTATTTTGCTGGGAAATCGGGGATAGTCGGAGCGCCGGCTGGGGGTGTAGTTGAACTAGTTGAGTCAGTTGTAGTTGGTTGAATCGGTGGTGCAACTGGAGGTTCCTCGACAACTGGTGCAGCAGGTTCTGCTTTTGCTTGAAGATCATCCATAACGGACTTTAGTGGATCTGGGGTAGTATTAACTGGTGTTTCTGTGGGAATAGGGGCAGATGAAACCGATCCAGATGGAGGAGTTGGTGGTGTTTCTACAACAGGTTTTACTTCTGCCTCAACGGGAGGTTTAACTTCAGCAGTAAATCCAAAAACCGTATCAAATTCCGCTTTCGTAAATCCTTTAAGGACGGCAATTGTACCGTCATCTTTTTCAACACGGGTAACCGGGGTACCGGCAAAGTTATTGGAAATTGCCAGCATTTCCGTTAAAAAATCTTTATTGGTTTCTAAATCCTTTTCTTCAAAAACAAGCTTATTGGTATTCAAATATTCTTTCTCCTGTTTGGAAAACGCGCAATCTTTAATTGTGTAAACTGTAATTTTCATATTCAATTTTCATTATGAAAGAAAAAAAATCATTTGTCAAACGCTTTTAATTCCTTAAGCTTCCACATAAAAAGGGCGGCTCTGTTTCTAGCATTAGCGTCTATTACAAACCGGAGAGCTTCTTCAAGAATAGCCCGTGGAACGGTTTTTGCCAGCTTCATATAGAGACCTTTCCGTCTTTCGTCGCCCAGTTTTGTTGCCAAATGAATTCCAAAGGTCTGAAACTCCCGGGAGACATATTTATCTTCAAGAGGGTTGAATTTTTTTAAGATATCTCGGATGGATTGCATAGTTTATTGTAAAGTTTAATATATTCTCTGGCACTTTTGTCCCAAGTAAAATCTTTTTTCATCGCATTTACAATCATATTATTAATTTTATTTTTGTCGTTTTTCCAGATTCCGACAGCTTTTTTCATGACTGCTTCCAAATCAAAAGAGGAATATTTTTTAAATAAAAATCCGTCAACGCCGTCAATGATCGAGTCTTTTAATCCGCCGGTTGCCCTGGCAATCGGCAGAGTTCCGTATCTCATTGCAATCATCTGAATCAAACCGCAAGGTTCAAATTTCGACGGCACCAAAATAAAATCAGAAGCAGCATAAATTTGCGAAGCGATCCTTTTATCAAAAACGGAAATATAAGCGACATTTTTTTTATAAAAACTGGCTAACCACAAAAATTGGTCTTCCCACTCAACTTCGCCTTGACCAAGAATTACAAACTGAAATTTCTGTAAATTAACCCGCCTTATCATTTTATGCATAATATCAAGACCCTTTTGCTTAGATTCAAACCGTCCTATAAATCCAATCAAAGGAATTTGATCAGAAACGGTAAAACCAAGTTTCTCCTGAAGGAATTTTTTGTTAAGACGCTTTCCTTCAATCGGGGATTGGTTTACCCCATAATGAAAGTTGATATTTTTATCTTTGATCGGATCACGGGAGTCATAATCAATCCCATTTAAAATTCCGGAAATTTTTTGACCTTCATTACGGATAATTTCATCAAGACCGCTTCCGTATTCTTCAGTAAAAATTTCTTTGGCATAAGAGGGAGAAACAGCGTTAACTAAATCGGCATGAATTATTCCCTCAAGTAAAAAATTTACCTGTTTTTTTTTGGTTTCCCATTGAATCACCCGGCACTTGCTGTGATCCAATCCGGTTCGCTTTATGACGTCAAGAGAGTATTTTCCCTGATGGTTCAAATTATGAATTGTAAGCAGTGTTTTAAACTTCAGGCTATTATGTTTAATAAGTAACGGGATTAGACCAGTATGATGATCATGACAATGAATAACATCCGGAACCCACGAAAGATAATTATTTTTTAAGATCTCGTAAACACAAAGATTATAAAAAGAAAAAGTATCTTTCGACGGAATATCCAGCAATTTTTCGTTTTTCAATATATAAACAGGAATATTTTCATCGAGAAAATGGATTTGAAAAATCGTTACTTTTTGTTTTTTCCCGTCATAAATAACGGTAAATTTTTTGACCTCTTTTTTTTGGAGTCGGTGAAGTTTTAGGGCTTTGTAAAAAGGTAAAATTACTCTAACGTCAATTCCTTGTCTATGTAAATTTTTTGGAAGTGACTTGGCAACATCACCCAAACCTCCAACCTGGAAAAAGGGGGACAGTTCCCAAACGGCAAATAAAACCTTCATGAAAGACAGTATATCATCATTTTTCAATAATCGGAATAAGGTTTTTCTTTATTAAATTGGTCAGGTCATAATTTTCTTTGACGACCCGGTTCATGGAAATAAGCTTATTGTTTTCAAGAAAATCAACGATCTTTTTGGCGACATCTCCCGGCGGTGTATTCTCATAATCGATATATGAAAAATTTTCCCCTCCTACCTCTCTAAATACCAGTAAGTCGGATAAGAATATCGGTGTTTTTGTTAACGTTGCTTCAAGTAGAGGCAGGCCGAAATTTTCGCTTTTTGAGAAATAGAAAATAATATCGCAAAGCGAATAAAAATCGTGGATCTCCGATTTATGAAGGCTTCTTTTTATCGATTCATTTAAAAAAATCACATTATTTTTTAGATTATATTGGTCGATTTTTTTATTGAGCATTTGTAAATATTTTTCTCCCTCTTTATGGTGGGAAATCTTTCCGGTTATGATGTAGGCAAAATTGGGGTAAACTTTTTTCAAATGAAAAAGGATATCCAGAGAAAATTCTATATTTTTTCTTTCAATAATGTTGACCGGCGACAAAATGACGGGAAAACGCTCCATCAGATTATTTTTTTCGAATATTTCAAAAACAGAATCGTCAATTTCCAAGAATTCTTTTATGTTTACTCCGTTCGGAATAACGGTTATTTCTTCCGACTTCAAATTGGTTACTTTTGAAACAAGATTTTTTAAGCTGTTTGAGATTGCAATATATTTGACGTCATCGATCTTTTCAGTAAGCAGATTGTTGACGTCCGGAGGCAGAGAAAAATCCTTGATCCTAACCTTATCAAAGCCGATATATTTATGATCGTGGATCCATGAGATAACCCTTTTTTCCTCATGATTTAACACGTATTTTTTAAATGCATATATGAAAGGGATATTGTGAGTAAGACTAAGCATATTATGGACGATAATTACATCTTGAGACTCGAATTCTTTTGTAATTTTATCTTCGATTATTTTTGCCAATTTCAAAAATCCGTTACTGGTAGTCCCTTTCGTCATGATTTCTTCGTAAAGTGCCTTATTAGTATTATAAATTGATTGAAGCTCCGGAATTTGAATTAATCTTATGCCCGGATCAACTTCTTTACCGGAACCGGTGAGAATCGTAATTTCATACCCTAGCTTAGCAAGGATTTTTGCTTGTTCTTTAATAAACACTTCAACGCCGCCAATATTCGGCGGGTAGGAAAAATGTAGTAGTGTAATTTTTTTCATGATTTTAGATCGATAATTTCCTGATAGGTTTTTTCATAATTATCGACCATCGTTTGGGTGCTAAAATTCTTGACAACGTGGTCTCGGCAATCCAGGGGCTTTATTTGATCTATTTTATTTAAAGCATCTTTTAACCCGTTTACTCCGCTTTCTGATGGAACAACAAAACCGGTTTTTCCGTCAACGATCAATTCCGAAACAGCACCGCGGTCAAATCCGATCACCGGAGTACCACAGCTCATCGCTTCGGCAATCACCAACCCGAAAGGTTCGTACCAATTAATCGGCATTAAATAGGCTTTAGCATTTTGCATAAGTTTAGCTACTTCAGGTTTTGTCAAAACTAGTTCGGAAGATAGTGACCCAACCCATTGAATTTTATCCGATAAATGCGGCTTAACATCGGTCTCATAAAATTTCATATCCTCGATATTTCCGGACATCAAAAGACGGGAGTTCGTGTCTTCAGCCAACTTTATTGCCCAACGGATTCCTTTTGGATCCATAAATGTCCCATCAGCATTTTTTGCTTTAGCCATTCGACCCAGCCAAAGTAAATAGTTATCTTTTTTCTCCTGAAATGAATAGATGTTTGTGTCAATGCCGTTGTATACAACTTTAAAGATTTTGGTTTTTTTAAATTGATTTTTGTGAGCTTGGGAAATAGAAACGAAATAAGTATCATTAAATAAACTTAAGACTTCATCAAGCTCCGGTGTCACCTGGGCGTGAATCGTCGTCATAAATGGCCTTTTTAAATTCTGGGCAATCAGCGGATTAAAAAATTCCGGATAGGTATGGTTGTGAATAATGTCAAATTGATCGCCGATCTCTTGAACTTTTTTTGCCAGCCGGATCAAAAAGGAAGTTTCTGCATAAAACGGATTTTCAAAGGCAGGTAGTTCGACAAAAGATTTATCAATAATCGGAATAGTTGTTACTCCAGGTATTTGGCTATCGGCGGTTCCAATCATGGTTACTTGGTGGCCTTTTTTAACCAAACCGGTCACAAGTTCAAAAATAATTCTTGGCCGGGAAGAAAGAGTTTTTTCATTAACAGCTCTTTTTAAAAGGGAAGCGATCAAAATCTTCATAAGAATAATATTAGCAGATTTAAGAATTACTTTGTGTGATTGAAGTAAGCAAATTTATCGTAAATATTTTCGAAACGGTGGGCAATTACCTCCCAGGAAAACCTTTTTACCGCAATTTCGCGGGCCCGTTTGGCCATTTTTAATCGTAAGGGTTCGTTGTCAAAAAGCCTGTTAATTTTTTCAGCCATGTCTTGAGAATTTCGCGGTCTGATAAAAAAACCATTTTGTCCGTCTTTGACCGCCAAAGGAATCCCTCCCTTTCTGGTGACGACAACTGGAGTTTCGCAGGCCATTGATTCAAGTATTACCAATCCCAAGGGCTCATCCCAAACTGATGGTGCTACAAAAACGTTTGCTCGGCTGTAAAATTTAATTAAAAAGTCGGTGTCGGCTCCAAGATGTCCGATAAATCTTACATTGGATATTTTTTCATCTTTAACAATTTTTTCCAAATTTTTCCGCTCCGGTCCATCACCCAGAATAAGTACTTTACCGCGGATCTTTTTGGCGGCTCTAACCAAGTATTTAACGCCTTTGTAGGCAGTTAATTTTCCGGCAAAAACAACGACTTTTTCACCTTTAATACCAAACTGTTGATCGATATCGTCGGTTTGAACCTTTTTAAATTTATTTATATCAACTCCACCGGGAATAACTCTAACACGTCTGCGGTAAGCATCACCAAAAACTTTAAAAGTCCACTCCTTAGTGTAAAATGAGTTCGGGATAATGCGGCGGGCCCGGTTAAGGGCATCCATTGTCAGGGCGAGATATCTTTTATCTTTTTGAGCGGTAGGTAGTTCTGATCCATGAATTGTAATGATATAAGGAATTTGATAGGTTGACTTTATAAAACGGGCAGCCCAGGAGAAAGGAAAAGCGTGATGAACATGAATAATATTGGGACGAAAATCTTCAACCGCATCGACCGTATGATTAAGAAAGCTTTTATAGATTGTCAAAATTTCACGGTGTGATATATCTTTATAAAGCCGGCCGTTTTTCCATTCAGGATGACCGGTAAAAGAAACATTAAAGGGCATTTTAATCGGATACATTTTTACGGAACTATTAGGAATTTGACGATGATCCGGCACAACCATGGCAACTTCATGATGTTTTGAAACTTCGCGGGCAAGATAACGGGCGTAGGTACCCGACCCAGAGCCATAAAGAGGAAATGTTTGCAAATATAAGATTCTTAGTTTGCGATCCATATTTGTCGATTATTATAACATTTTTTTCTTTAAAACAGGAATTTTAAACTGGTTTTTGAGAAGGAGTTTGAATTGGGTAAAAATCTTGGGAAAAATTTCGTTTTCCAAAAGCTTTTTTTCTTCCGGCAAAAAGTTTTGAAGAGAATAAGCTTCGCCTGGCATTCGTTTATCGACAGGTCTATTATCAACTCCAATCCTTACCCGCCAAAAATCCTTGGTTTTTAAATGTTGCTCTACGGACTCGAGTCCGTTATGGAGTTGGGGGCCGGAGGCAAATTGGATATGAAATTTTCCGAATGGAATGTCCAAATCGTCGTGAACGACGATTAAATTTTCAATTTTCAATTTACGATTTTCAATTATTTTCTTCACAAAAATTCCCGAGGTATTCATAAAACAATCGGTTTTCATTATCCTTAACCCGTTAACCAGCGAACCTGTTAACCCGCTAACTAGATAGTCAATAAACAAATATCCGACGTTATGGCGGTTGTTTTGATATTTTGCTCCCGGGTTCCCAAGGCCGACGATTAGGATCATGTAGATATTATAGTTAATTTTTTGTTATAGTTTAGGGAGATATTAAAGATTTTAATTTTCAATTACCAATTTACAATTTTCAATAAATTTACAATGTTACAATTATCAATGTTTGAAAATTGATTAATTGAAAATTCAATGTAAATTGAAAACTGTAAATTGAAAATTTTAAACTATGCCAAACTACATTTCCGATTTTACAAAAACCCACTGGATGGTTTCAAATCCCGCCAGAACTACTCGTACAGGGATGGATGGGAAACCTTTCCGGTGTCCGTTCTGCCCGGGTAATGAGTCAGACACGCCACCAGAATTATATCGTGTGGGCGAACTTTCAGCATGGCAGGTCAGAGTTTTTGCAAATTTATTTCCGATCACCGAAATCCATGAAGTAGTTGTTCATTCTCCCGATCATGAAAAAAACATTGAAGATTTTTCACCGGAACATGTTAAAAATATTATTAAAACTTATATCAACCGTTTTAACTTTTTGAAGAATAAAGGAAAGGTTTTTATTTTTCATAACTATGCGTTGATCAGCGGTGCTTCATTAGTACACCCGCATTCGCAAATTTCAGTTGTTCCAAATGATATTTCTACCAATACTATAACAGCTCAACCGATCGTCAATGTAATTGAACAAAATAAAGACTTTGTCTCTTACTGTCCTGAATATTCCGAATGGTGTTATGAAGTTTGGATTAAGGCTCTAGGTCAAAATAAATTTGAAACTCTAAATGACGCGGAAATTAATAATTTGGCTGGTATTTTACAATCGATGATTAAAAAATTGAAAAAAATTCATGCAAATAATCCTCATTATTCAAAAAAACCCTTCGGATATAATTTTTACATCCAACCGTACGAAGATTGGTTTTTAAGAATCATTCCAAGATTTATGGAACGGGCGGGGTTCGAGCTGTCAACGGGAATTATGGTTAATTCAGTCGAGGCAAAAAAGGCGAGCGAAGAGTTAGGGAAAATTTAATATATGTAGTATATTAATAGTATGGATGATGGTAAAAAAAAGATTGTTGGCGACGATTACCAAAAAAAAGCTTTTCAGGACGAAATTGCCATAGAAAAGTTTGTCGATGATCTTGTGGCTGCCCGGCAAGATCTCTGGATAAAACCGGAAAATCGCGACCGTTTTAAAAAAGCCCTCATGGATCAATTAACCGATGAAATCAATAATCGTTTTATTAATCTTTTAACCAAAAGTGACCAGCAATTATTAAGCCGTCTTTTAGATAAAGGAATCAGCAATAGTGAATTAAATATATTTTTTCAAGATCGGGTCGATGACCATATCGCCCATTTAACCATGATCTTCCAGAGATTTAAAGAGATGGTGATGGTGGGGAAAAAGGTGAATAATGAAAAGTGAAAAATTAAGATTTTTTTAATCTTCTTAAAACTTCATCCCTATCCAAGATGTTAAGTTGATAATCTTTAAAAAATTGGGGAATTCCTTGGGTTTTAAATTCGGTTTTACCAGGTTTTAAGGCATTAAGCATTGTTGCCACAAAAAAACAATAAGGATAGCAGTTGATCATATCTTGTTGGAATGGAGGGAGTTTAGCGCTAACTAGTGCGTCCAGATATGGCCTTAATTCCAAATCATCAAAATATATATCATCGTTACCTTCAAAATAGTCTTTTTCCCAAATTTTATTTCCATGGATTTGTTTTAGTGCCCCTTCCTGATTATGAACGTCTTTTAATGTTTCTTCTCGAATATTGAATTGATAGGGATCATAGATAATTATTTTCCATAAATTATCCAGCGGGTCAAGGCGTGGTCCACGAATTACCAAATTTGCATGGCTCACTGACGGAATTAAATGGTTAGAATAAGTGGCAAAGGGAAGATGATATCTTGACTCGATTAATTCTGGATTAGAAACAGTACCACCATTATTACGGTCAAAAACAAAACCATAATCATGAACTAAATAATTTTCTGGCCATGATGGAGAAGTTTTTAAACGTTTGGGGTCGCGTAAAATAGCTATGAACTGATCGGCCGCCTTGCGATTTTGGTCATAACCAATTGTCGAATCTACGTCCATAGTTTCTATTTCTATTTGATTCCAATTTTCTCTCTTTTCCGCCTCTTTATTCAAAATAACAGTTGTATTATTGGTAGCAACAAAATAATCAAATATTGCGATTTTTTGGTTATAGCTCGGACCATTGTCTATTTTTATAATTACTTGTTTTAGTTCTTCTTTATCTTCTGTGGTTAACGGTTTAACACTATAGATTTTTTTCATTAGTTCTTGGTGATCCTGCAGTAAAGTTTGATGATAGTTTATAAAATTATTTATGAAAACTTCATCTTCAAAGAATTCTTGCTCTTTTGGAATCAATTTGCTAATGACAAATCGATTAAATAAAGAACTGATCTCTTTTTCTCCGTCTTCCGTTGAATCTTTAACTTCGGCTTCCTGTTTATTGAAAAACTCAACAATAAATTCTTCATCCGTCATTTTATGTCTGATTGGCGGCTCCGTATCGACTTGAGGTCGCAGTGGCCGGGCATCTGATCGAGGGAGACTGCTTAATTGTGCGGTTGCTTCTTCCAACTTCGCATTAATATCCTTAAGTTCGGTGACGGCCCAGAAGAGGTTGTCGTAGAACGACTGTTGAATCATAAATTCTGACATTATTAAAGCATCTTTTTCCGTATAATTATTATCTTTTGCAACTTGTGAAACGATTTGTTTAAGATCCTGTTTGTCTGCTGGAGTTAATTTCTGAGGATTATTTCTTAACATCTTTTTTAACAGTTCAGGTTTTTGAACCCCCACAACACTACATATATCACCACCTATAAAATCAAGATGACGTTTGTCTCTCAAAAATTTCTGTTGAGACGCGGTAAAGTATCGAGAGATGATAAAGTCATCAATTTTGGGAACTTTTTGGTCAACCGGTAAATTTTGCGCAACGAGTCGATCAATGAATTCTTTTGCTTCCAGATTATCAACTCGTGCTTGTCTTTCTTCTTTTTTGAATTCAATTTGATTAATTATTGAATTAGGCAGAGGGGTAGATGAAGGCGTAGCAGGAGACGGAGGTTCGGTTGGGGATAGTTGAGGAGAATTATAAACGCCAGGAAGCGGAGTATATTTTATCGGCTCGTGTTCAATAATAGAGGTGGGTGCTTCTTTTGGAAGAGGAGGAACACCGGGGATCAAGATGTCTTTTTGATTTATTATTCCATTAATTATATCCACTTCAGCTGTCGGATTAGCTATTTGAACATCGTTATTTAGATCACCGGTGCCGCTGGCCATATGGACTGGTATAAAAATTTGTTTATCGCCTCCGGGAATAGCCGAATGACCAAAAAGTTGACCGCCGTGGGGACCTGTTGCCTCAGTAATGAAGCCCATATAGATGTACCCGGTCCGGCCGTTATTGGCAAGATTAAATACATCCATCGTCTTGATGCTCATTTCCGAACTGTCCGGGTAGCCCAAATTTTGGTGATTCACTAAATCTTTCTCATTTAAAATTGCTTGAGCAATTTGCCCCATCGTTGTAGTTGTTCCATCGGCCAGAGTCACGATTTTATCGCTGGTTGGATCAAGTTTTAAGCTAAAATAATACCCGCCTTTTCCATCATCGATTTTTTCGATACAATCCTTAACTAATATATGTCCGTCTTTTCCTCCAAGCAGTCCCTTAATTTCAAAGACGGCGGCCATAGACTTGTTATTAAAATGGTCAAGTAGGGTGGTGATCACATTGTCGTTGGGATTACGTATCGTATCATCAACAAAACGAATCTCAACCCCGTATGGGTGTTCAATATCTTTGGTTTCAAAAATATAATCATGATCGGGACGGATATGGCCGGAGTGGCCCCAGACCATCCGGAAATCCTCGGCTTTTTGCCAAAGATTAAAAGAACCGTTATCAACTTGGTCTGTCTTATGTTCAATCGTTGTTGTCATTATTTTTGTCAGATCAATTTCGGCAGATTGGTCATTTAGGCGGAAATGAGAATTAAAAACGTATCCGCCTTGATGAGATTGATCTCTAACTAAAAAATTATCAAGGACGTCTCCATTGGAATCTTTCAAATCTATATTTCCATCTTTATCAAAAACGACTTGGACGTCGTGGGCAAATTTAATCGGTACTGATTGAAGCTTTCCCTCAATCCACATAGAAATATTTTGTTGGTTACCCGGGCCGTCTTTAGCAAAAATATGATCCCAAGGAATAATCGTATTTACTGTTTCGACACTGATCGAGCTTGGGACTTCATGAGAGCCGGTATCAATTGGGGTAAAATGCTGTTGCAAAGCTTGCACGCTGGTATCGGCCGCGTGCTTAATACCGGTAAAAGCCAGACTGGTTAAAGCGGCCGTTGACCCTGTAAGGAAAAATCTCCGGACCTTTAGTTCTTTGAGTTCTTTTGCTCGGGATTTAAGCGATTCTGATTCTTTTAACCACTCGGCGATAGTTTTATTTTGAATTTTGGTCGACGTTTTTATCGAATTTAAAAATGAAATTACCTGGTCGGTTTGATCTTCAGGTATCCCTGACGCTTTAAAAATTTGTTTATAAAATTTCTGCGATTTAACATTAGAAAGTTGGACTGTTCCGTCGAATAGGGAGCTGGGGATGCCTTCCATAAGCCCTGCTCTAATGATGGTTGAGCTGCTATTAATAATATCTTCGAGAACACCATGGTTAACTGCTCCAAATGGAACATTATTAAACAGGTTTGGATTTTCTGAATGTAATACCATTAATCTGGCAAAAGCCTGGACCGTTGCCGCTTTAAGTTTTGTCAACTCTTCTTGATCATGACCTTCATGATAACTTATCCAGTTTTGGGTTTTGAAATTTAATTCTTTTGATCCGGACCTCATAGTCAGGTCAAGTCTGGCCTTGGCATGAGCGACATGAGCAACCAGCTGTTTAATATGTTCTTCCGATAAATTTTTTTTAGTTTCCGATTTCCAATCATTTGGATTTTCTAAAATTAATTCATTAATTGCCGATGTTAGTTCGGTTGCCGGAATGGCCGTGACAAGACTTTTTTCAAAATCAGCCCTAGTAAAATCAACATCAGCGCTTGGTTTGAGTAGAGCTTTGTCCCGGGAGACTTGGCGTAGCTGTGCGGTTGTCCGGCTTTCACGAATTAAATGTTTTCCAACGGCAATATCAACTGCCTCAATTGTTCCTCCGTAAAGACCCGACCAAATTGGACCAAGAATTGGAAGAGCATGGGTAACTGCCCCGGTTATGGCCCGAGGTATCGATTTTACCGAACTGATCCGAAGGGCCACAAGATATGGAGCCAAATATCCAATTGTGTCAACAGCGGTTATTGCCCCGGCATAAATACCGGCTTGAGCTAAAGTCTTAGCGTCTTTTTTATCTTGGTATTTTAAAGCCACTTCCTGATTTTTAGTAAATTTTTTTGCTCCTCCTAAATTATCTCCATGAGAATCGCCGGTGTAAGCGATAATTTTTAATTTATCCCAATTACGTCGATAAAAATCCCTCCTATGCGGGTCCAGGGTTAACTCATCGAGAGCTGGAAGAATATTATTAGCAATTTCACCTTTTCTAATATCATCTTTCGTAATTAAACCGGCAGTAAGATAAATATCGTTACAACTGTTAATTAAATTAATCATCTCCTCTTCAGTTGGAGGAGCATCGCGAAAGACGAAATCATGAAGTAAGCTCTTGACCTCAGTTTTTACTATATCGTTATCAACTTGAGTACGATGTTCGTCCTCGAGAAGAATCTGAGAATTAAAACGATTTTGATTGGCGGCCGGTTCATCACCGTTATTAACGGTAATTGAAAATCTCTGGGCAAGGTCAGATAAATATTTTATACTTTCTTTTTTAATTCTTTTAATCTCGGGAGGCCAGTCTTCGGGACGTTTAGCCAGTTGTTCAGCTACCCAATCGAGAGCCCGTCTTTGCTGGGAGTCATAGGTCATTCCAACAGTTGTTAAGGGATTAGAATCTGCAAGGGCATGAATAAGCTGTTTACCCTTGGTAGCATTTCTTTTAGCCCGGCCTTCCTGAAGGGCTTTTTTAATAAATTCTTCAGGAATTGTCAGCGGAATTTCTGGAGAATTTGGAAAAAGATAAGCTTTGATCCTCCTGTTGATTTCGGATGCAAAAGCGATTTCGCGTTGTTCAATCGGTTCTCTAAAAAACATATTTTGGACAGTTGAGACGGGATGGCGGATCATACTGGCTAAATTAGCCGCTCCTTGTTTGATTACTTTTCCACCGAAAGTCCTGGTTTTAGCGGCACTTTTGGCAAATGGTTCTACCATTTTTGAAGATAAGTTTTGTTCACTTATCGTCTGCTGCACTTGTTCCGCCCCCTCAATTTGTTGTCTGTGTTTACGGGAAGTGTCGATTTTTACTATCGCCGCTCCAATCACAAGAGAAGGAGGATCCTCAAAAAGTTCATCATCTGGTTGAGGAGCGTTTTTATCAATTGGAACCGTATCTCGTTGGTCGTGTAAATCTCTGATCAATTGCTCTAAATCATCCCGGGGATCGGGTTCAGGTTCAGGAACGGGATCAGGCGGGGGATTTTCAGTAAGATCGGGCTTAATCGGGTCTTCTTGTTCAACGACCGCCGTTGTATCTTTGACGACGGGTTTAAACTCCGAATCTTTTTTTTGCACAAACTTAGCTTCAATTTTGGTTCTATCAGAAACATTTGCCTTATAATCACGGGTTGCAAGCTGTCCTGCTAAAAGCGCTTCCTGTAATGTGGAATATATGGGCATATAAAAATACAAGCTAAAAAATTAGCGTCTATTAATAATATACATATAATCTAAATAAAAAAGTATACAAACTTTAATATACCCATTGAAAATAAAACCAATATATTATTTAATGAATTATGCCAGAAATTTCTGAAGCACCAAAAGCTCCGCAATCTAGAATTGAAAATGTATTAATGCCTCCAAGATATGCAAAGAAGGTTGGTGAGAACGGTGAGCTGATAGATGACATAAACAAACCTACTCACGGTAAGTTTAGAGTTGATGGGAAGGTGGCGGGAAAACATTATGAAATAGCTCCATCTCGAGATTGGAACAAAATGAGGATTTTTGATGATGCTCATTCGATCGAAACTTCTAAAGGAAAAATGCCCTTATCGGATTTTCTTCTAAAAAATGTCAGGGGATTAACGCAGCTGGCTATAGCTGAAGGTTTTGTTACTGATAAAGATGCTGACGTTAAAGTTCAAGAAGAGCATCCGTTAGCTTTTTTGAAAAACAAAAATGGAGAATTAGCAATACCAAAACGTTTGTCAACGGAACAGACTCAGAATTTAATGCTCCTTATTTTTGAAAAAACAAAAAACACCACTGATTTTGCCGAAAGAGATAATAAAAAAGGTTTAACAAAAATTTTACTGGAAGAAATAAGAAATAATTATATCAAACTATCAGAGGCGGGAAAGGTTTCCGATGATCCCAAGAACCCGTCAGGGATTTTTACTGAAGAACCGGTATTTGAAGCTTTGAATATTGCCTGCCGAAAAGCCGTTGAGGCGCGATTGGAAGAATTAGCTTATCGTAAAACAAGAGTTTTTGAGCGAAAAGGTGAAAGTAAAGGCCAACGTTTATTAAATAGATTGTCAATAGCTGCCGGTATAAACGATGAATCTGCCGGTGGAACCGCCAGAAAACAAATTGAGTCGCTAATGGATGTTTTTAAAGAGAATGGCAGCGGATTAGAATTTTCTGTTCAAATAGATCTTTTCATGGCTCAAGCTTTTGATGTTTTGGTTCCTGCTGAAAATAGGCTGGAAATGAAAAAATTGCAAATGAAAATTGAAGACACTTCTGACTATCGTGAAAAAGCTGATTTAATGGAAAAGTTAAACCGGGAAAGACAGATGTGGAGGATGGCAATACTGAATCATTTTCAAATTGAGAGAACTCTTCCGGGAAAAACAAAAATACCTACCATTGCCAATGAAATACATAATCCGAAGATTTTTACTTCGGATGAACGAATGAAAATTGAAAATGATTATACAAATGCAATCTCAAATGGAATATCGTCTATTGAAAAATCAAGAAAAGATTTGGGTGGATTTGGGGAATTAGATCTGTCAACCGCTAATTTAATTAATACGAAACAACTTTTGGAAGAAGTTCTGCCAAAAAATTCCGGCAAGCCGGATGTAAGAGCTAAAAGAGTTGAGAAAGCACTCAAAGAACTATTCGCAAATTGTAGTCAAATGATCATTGAGGGCGGCGATGAGATTCTAAAAAAAGATACTGAAAAACGGGATAAATATATCAAGGATACAAAATTATTAGAAGGTCTACAGGGTGAGCAAAGGGAATTGGCAAAAAGGGTGATTGAAGACGCCTTCGCAACCCAGCTATCTTTAGAATTTAAATTAAAAAAAGAGTCTGAGAGGATCGGCGCTCCAACAAAACCGACCGACATAAAATTCGGTTCAGAAATTAACCGGGCCCTAAAAGGTATAGAGTTGCTTTATAGGAGAGGGGTCAGCGAAGAAATCCCTGAAGGTAAAAGATTTGACTCACCCGACAGCAAAGGAAAACCAAATTACAAAATGATTAAAGATGATTATGATGTAAAACATATTCGGTCAACTAAAGAGTCAATCCCTGATGAAGTTTACGAAGAAATTGCAGCGGCCATGAGCCAAACACCTGTTGCGAAAAAAGAATCTAATCCGGTTTCCACAGCACTGATTTCTGAGGATACTAGAGGCGTCGATAGTACTACCTCGGAAAGTAAACCCGGGCAAGAATTTGAATTTTTTAACGGGCTTTCAATACAAGAACAAATAGTGGTCACTTACATGCAAACGGCCGGGGGAATTATAAACAAAGTAAGAGGATTAGGGATTAGCAGTAATCTAGATCAAGCGATCGGAAGTGCATTTGTTCAGAAAAAAGATGAATTCATAAGAATGGGTCTGATAGAAGAAGTTGTGGAAAGCAATAAAACAAAAGTAAAGATTAAAGGAAAAGAAATAAAAAATATAGCAGTTCCAACAGAACATAATTTTTCTGAAAGATCAAACCCATCGCAACTTGGAAGCACTAATGCAGAAAAATTATTAATGTTAGATTTAATTACAACTATTAAGATTGGTGAATCGGCAAGTTCAATAAATAATGAGTCAGAAGCTTCTGAGAAAAATGAATTTAAAAATGAAGTAACTGATAATTTACAACTGACAAGATTTTCAGAAACATCTGGTGTTTTAGGGCTTGGTGAAGACGTATGGTCAAGCGCTCAATTATTAGAAGCAATGAAAAAAAATGAAAATATTAGAGTTGAAAGCAATGAAAAAATAATAGTAGAAGAACTTTCTATAACAGGTATAGATGATTTAGATATTTTAAGTTCTTTGTCAGAATTACTTCCTAAAAATAATATTTTTATCGAATCTCTTAATCTAACAGTTGATAGGCCCGGAGAACTTGAAGCTAAACCGATTAAAAACTTTAATATCGACACTCTGATTTTAACCACAACAGAAAAAGGAAGTGAAGTTAATTTATCTTTAATCGACGGTTCTTGCGGGGTTATAGAAATCAAGCAAGGCCAGTTCAATATCTCAACAAACACAGTTCCGGAAATGATATCGATGGCTGACGGAGACTCTGCAAAAGCCAGCAGATTGATCTTAACAGAAAACAGTTTGGCTGAAATATTAAGCAAAGAGGGAGACAATAGGACGGATTTTTTAATGGGAGAGAATTCAACAATTCAAGTCGAATTACAAGGAAAAGAAAATAACATCGTTATATATAAAGAAGAAAATTTGCATAAAAAGACTGATGGAACCTTAGGATCTTTTATCTTAGTTAAGGAAGGGGACGAATATAAATTAGTATTAAAACCGGAAGAAGGTGGAGAAGAAGTAAAAAAAAAAGTAGCGGTAATTAGTCCCGCTTCATCAACGCCACCCATAACTAGTGGATCGGTCACTCAGGTGGATGACAAACCTTCCGGCGACGATTCAGATTTGCCAGCTTCGGCAAAAGTATCAGAAGTAAGCAGCAGTGGAGGAGGTAAAGCTATTCCTCTTCCTGAACTAGATGAGGCACAAACAGATAGGTTAAGAGATGAATTAGGCAAGGCAGAAGATGAATCTTTAAATGAGGCCTTAAGAGCATTCAATCCGGGAGAAAAAATTGATGAAGACGGTTTAAGAAAAGGAAGAGAAGTAATACGAAGCGAAATGGAAGAAAATAGTCGTGTGGCTGCGAAAGAATCCGCTGAATCAGCCGCTTCTAGAGCTCAGGGACTGGAAGAAGTTTTAAAAAAGGCAAGAAAAGAAGCTTCTGAAAATCCGCGAGATCCTAAAACTGCCGGAGACACATTGGAGCAAACAATAACTAGAGCAGAGGCGGCTATGCCAATATCTGGAAAAGAAAGCAAAAATGTTCCTGAAGCAAGAAGATCTTTTGTTGATCAGTTAGCGATGGAGATAGACAAACAGGGAGAGCATGGTAGAAAAATAGCTAATGAACTAGTAAATCAGATAGGAGTATTGTTTGGTACCCATAAGGACAAAGGAATAAATGAAAAAGATTTTATTGACTTTTTAGATCAAAAAATTAATGTTGGTGGGGGCGAAAAGATAGATAATCAGGTTGCTGTCAACTATGTATTTGCCGGATTAAGATCAGTTGCTGCGCAAAAAGATTTAGACAGCGCTCCTGGTAAAGCACTTTATCTATTAAAAGAGTATTTATCAATATATGCATCAGCTGAGGGGCAGCCGGATAATAAAGCAGTGAAAGATTTTTCTGCTTTCTTGTTTGATTATGCTCTTAGATTAGCTGATAGGCCTCAAGGAGTAATTCTTGGAGCAAGTGAGAAGTGGGATGATAATAACGAATCTCATACAAGAAGCCGTGTTATGCTTGCCAACTTTGTAGTTAGTATGACAGACATCTATAGAACAAGAGGGGCAGTTAAAAGAACATCGGATGAAGAACCTTTAAATAGTTCTGAGACGTTTAACTCATATAGAAATCCAATAAATTTAAGAAACTTGATTACAGGCCGTACGGATGGACATGTTTTACCTCTTATGCTTAATTTACTTAATAACGATAACAACCAAGCCTTTATGGATAGGTTAGCCGAAACAGATAATCCAAGTGAATTTTATCATACGTTAAGGGTTGACCTGACCAAGTTGGGATATGAAATAAAACCTAATGAAAAAGGAAAAAATAAAATTGCTTTAAAGGTTGAAAATAATAAAACGCCATATATTGATCATGGTTTGCGTACGGCTGAACTACAATCTGAATCGGCAAGAGCACCATCGTCGGTAGATACACAGCCAGTTGAAGAAAAAGTTGTTGTGGAAAAGCAAAAAGCAAGAGAACGGCTTTTAGCAGAAAGATTTCCGGCCGATCTTATTGAATTTGCATTAAGTCAAGAGGATTATCAGAAATTTGTTACCGGATTAAGAGAGTTTGATTTTTTTTCTGAAGAAGGCAGAGAATTAACAAAAAAGATAAAGAAAAAAGACATTCCAAATAGGGAAAATTATTTGTTTTCCGGTGAAATTGAGTCTAACCCATTTTCATCAGCGGCCCCTCCTGAAGTTTTTGTCTCATTGGCAAAATATGTTTTAAAACAGGCCGGTGAAAACCCAAAAAATCAACTGGCTCAAGAAATAGGCTTTCATTTTTTCGATCATTCATCGGTAATGGTAAATTCAGGAAGATTAAGTCCGGACACAAAAAAAGAAATTATCGGGACATCAATAGACCTTTTAACAACCTTTTTGAAAAACCATAAAGCACCTATGCTAAGAAGTGATCCGTATTTGAGTGAGTTAAATAACGGTATTTATATAGACAAACTCCTTTCTGCAACAAGATTTTCCGGACTGTTGATTGACAGGTCCGGAAAGTTCAGACAGGAGGCGGTTGAAACATTAAACAGTCGTCCGGAGTTTTTGAGAATGATAGCAGAAGCTGATCCTAAAAAACAACAATTTTTTGCCGGGGTAAAAGAAGTGATAGACGGAAAATCTACCGGTGTTGAGATCGTTAGTAAATCAGGAGGCGGTTATGAGCTCAAATTAACTGAAGCAGCTCAGATGGGCGATATTTTAAATAGATTGCAAACTTCAGATCCGGACCATTAAAGAATATTTCTTCTTGACATTCTTTCCCAAAAACCTTTAAACTGAACTGTAGGTTACAAAAATTGTAACTTACAGTAATAAAATGAGCAAAGATTTGATTCTTCCTATATATTTAAATCAACAAACGGTATTTTCCCTGCAGGAGATCGTCAGACTTTTTCCAAATATACCATACAATAATTTAAAGAGAAGGTTAAGTTATTACGTAAAAACGGAAAGGCTCAAAAAACTCCGAAAAAATGTTTATGCAAAAATGAACTATAACCCTCTTGAGGTGCCTCAAAAACCATACCTTCCCTCATATATCAGCCTGGATACGGTTCTTGAAAAAGTGAAAAAAAATAACAGTATTTTTTCAGTTTCATATATCAGCAGGACGATAAATATTGACGGCAATAAAATAGTTTACAGAAAACTTCCAAAGCGGGTCCTAATTAATAAAAAAGATATAAAAGAAACGGACGGATATTATATTGCATCACGTGAAAGAGCTTTTACCGACGCCGTATATATTTATAAGGATAATTATTTTAACAAACTTGAAAATCTCGATTGGAATAAAATAATGATTTTAAAAAATATTTATAAAAATAAAATTTTTGAAAGAAGAATAGATAGATATTTTAAATTAAGCAAAAAAATATGATAGATAATATTTCACAAATTGAGGGGGCAAGTAGAATCCCTGTTGTTGAACCCGCAAAAAAGGGAGCTCATTACGATCAAAAAAACATTAGAAAAAAGTTGGGTGAATATCTAATCGATAATTCATTAGGCGGACGGATTGTAGGTAGAAAAATCATCGACAACTACCTTGATAATGTAAATTTAGATCAGGAATATGGAGAAAAGAAAGATAACGACCAAGGCAAAAAAAAGAAAAAAAAGTTAAAAATGCCTTGGCAAAAAAAAGAAAAAATCATAAAAGTTGTCGATCCGGAAGAACTAAAAAAAAGCCGCTTTTTTAATATTACCAAAGCTCACAACGAAAGAATAATAACCATTGTTAGAGATGCCAGACGACATTTTGAAACAACCAATGATTTACTCCTTGATAATCCTCTAAAAATGGGGATAGTTTACCAGATATTAGACGAAGATAAACCCGGAATTATTGATTCAGACCGTGCTATAAATGTAATCCAAGGCGTCTTACAATCTGAAAAATTTAAATCAATTTATAAAACCACACTTGAAGCTTTAGGAGAAGTGGTGCTGGCAAAATTTTCTCAGGCTGGTTTTGGAGAAAGAGAAGCAAACCCCTTGAGAGAATTATTAATGGATAATCCGGATTTTGCCGAAAGAGCAATACGAATGGGAGTTGCCCCGACAGGAGATACAACTGTAGAGGATTGGAAAAATGTTTTTATTGATCTTTTCAACTACAATCCGGCTAAATTATTAGAACAATATTTCGGTCATTACCGTTTAGAAGAAGGTGATTATAATGCAAATTTAAAAAACACTTTCAAATTAGGCCAGATGGCGGTTGAAACAAGTGAGGTTGGCAAAAAACAATCACTGATAAAATATCGGGAAGCATCATATTTTTTAGACTATCATGATCGAGAAAGGAATTTTGAGGGAGAGCATTATTGGGAAGACCAAATATTTCCTGATAAAGAAGATAAAATCACGTCCGCTAAATATGCTGAGACTTTATTACCTACGGCAGTCTCCGAAGGGTTGGATAGAACGACTCAATCTTTGGTGGAAACAGGAAACGCAAGGGTAAAAAATAATGTTCTTGAATACGAATCGGAATTTATAAAAATATTTGGGGAGCTAAATGAAAGAAATGACGGAAAAAATGATGGAATGTTGGCTCAAGATCGTTTTGCCCTAGGAGTTCTATATAGTATGAGAGATCAGCTTGGAGTTGGAGCGTTACCTAAAGAGGAGGTGCTGCAAAGAGCAAAAAATCTGATTCCTTCTATTAGACGATTAGGTCGTGATATTGCCCCCGTTTTAATTAAAGACAACTTTGATCAATTTTATCGACCGCTAGCCTATATGGCCTCGATGGGACATTTTGGTGAAGAAATAAAACAGAAATGCTTGAAAATATATGGCAGAGAATCGCTCGAAGAAGCGGATTTTGATTTAAGTTTAGATATAGGAAAAAAAGTAACCTTATTGGGAGCAAAGATAGGAGCCGTAAGAAGATTAAATAAAATTGAATTTCGACTATTGATTGAAGAGATATTAAAACAACGTAAAGGAGAATTTTTAAATTCTACCTTGACTACAAAAGCCGATCAACCTCAAAAAGATATTTTTTTAAGTTTAGTAAATTCTAGTCACGTCAATGGATTCAACTTGGGGTCCGAAATCGGAAAAAAATTAAATGGTGTTGCCGCAGAACAATATAAAGAGGCAGTGGAAGACTTTTTTAATGTCTATAACAAAATTACCGACGAAAATGCCGTGATCGAACTTTTAACAAGGGGTGAATACATAAAAGATCCTCAGGTCCGTTCTCGTGCTGAAAGATCATTTAAAAAAACTTCACGTCTGGGAATGTTTGCTCAACGAATTTCTACAAAAACCAGAGTATTTTTTCAGAGCAAACTCTTTTATAAGGAAGGTGAAAGTCCGTTTATGGCAAAACCTAGTCTAAAAACTGAGGGGGCGGCCGTTGCAAAATCTGCTGCCATAACGATCGCTTTTGGTCAGTTTGTCAACCACTTTCTAGAAGACCCCGTTAATCGGGGACAGGAAGGAATGCTTTTTATGGGAGGATACTTTTTGTTTAAAGAAGGCGGGGCAGTTATCAAAGAAATAAAGGCCCGGCAAAAACATGATGAATATATACCGCAAAAAAGTACTAAACTAAAAGAAAAATTCAGTAAAAATTTTAAACCATGGCTAAAACATAAATTAAAGGAAGACAAGTATTTCAGACAAAGCGCTTGGGAAAATAGAAAAGATATCGGAAGATTATTTTGGCACAACAAAGGGAAATATGCCCTCAGTATGGGTGTCTACATGGGGACAAGTACGGCCATTAATGTAGGTCTGCAACATCTGGGAATAACAGGGCCCGGTGGATTAAGTGATCCGGAAACAGCACCGTTGATCATGATGGCTTTCAATACCGGAGTTTCCGGTCTTTTATCAGGTGTGGGGCTACGAACAGGAGCAGAAAGTATTATCAATATTTTTCATCGGAAAAAAGTCATTGACCAGGGTCTTGAAACTATCATGGGTCAAAAGACTGAAGTTTCTGCACCTGTCCAAGCAGAAGAAAAGCCGGAAATAAGCAATCCGGAGATCGAAAGAAAAAGGTTAAGAAACAAGAACGCACTTGCATCTATTTGGAGGAATACTGTTCATTTAGGAGCGCTTGTCGGACTACATCAGCTTAATATGCAAGGACTTGGTGGGTTAACTAATATTGAGGTTGCCCCGATGGTCCTTATGGCAACCCGGCCGGGGTTGGCCACTTATTTACTGCAACCTTTAAAATCAAAGGCAAAAAACGACCTTAATAAAGTTGCCTCATGGACGCAGCAAAAAATTTTGGATTCAAAAATTGTGCAAAAAGCAATGGGCCGGGAACCTGAACAAATCAAAAAATTACAGCTTCTCCAGGATTTTATAACAAATAAAAATAATCCAAAAAGAAACTTTAAAGCTGGTGAATTAAAAGAAGTGTCTGAGTTTTTAAATTGGATGAAAGAAGAAGAAGCTTTACTTTTGATTCATAACCCCCATTTTTATGGTGAGCGGAAAATTCATCGGCCCGATGGCGGCGAAGGACGTATAGAAAATAAAGAGGCAATGAAAAAAATCGATGAGACAAGGGAAGATATTTTGAGATACGCACAGAAGAGATTACCCTATAAACAGTATAAAAATCTATTGAAAGTTTCACTTTCCTATGATACGGACGTAAAAAATATCCGCAAAAAACTCTGGAAAAGAAGGCTGCAATTTACAGCTGCGTCATATGGATATAGAGTTGCCTTCATGGGTTTGACCTATATGTTTGAAAATATTTCCGGAACAAATAATATTATCAGTAAAGTTTTAGGTGATAACACACGTCATCATCAGGCAATAATTGATACTTTGCAGGCGCCGGCGACGGAAGTTTTTCATATTCAAAACGGTAATAATGTTGAGGCCGCAAATGAAGTTGCCGCGAGATATTATGAACTCAACAACTTGATCATCTTAATGAACACCGATAGGCTCAGCTCAACCCAAGCGGTTATAGATAACAATATTGCTTATAACGGACTAAACCAGGTACAGATAGAAGGTTTGATTAATGCTTTAAAAGGACCGGATGGAAAAAGTAATCTCGGCTCTTTTGATTTGATGAGAGTAATTTATAGTCTGTCAACTTATAAAGAAGGACAAGATTATTTAGCCGAAGTGGCAAAAGTTTTAGATGGTACCGATCATAAATCATTAGCTCCACTGGTTGAATATTTTGCTAAAAATAATCCTGTTTCTTTCATGGAAAAAGCTGCCACCGACAAACATTTAGGATCAATTATCGCTTTAAAATATCCTGATTTGGCGGCAAAGTTACATGTTGCTGAAATTGCCTCACTTGACCAACTTGATTTAATGGGAGCGCCTGAATCAGTCAAGCAACAGGTGGCTACTTCCCCGATTTCTTTTTTTGACTTGAAACAGGATGGTCAAACTAAGACATTTGCGTCAGTTGATAATTTTTTAACCACATTTGTCGATGGGCTTCCAACGGATTACAAACATCAAAGTATAGATTTTCTAATTCAGTGTCAAGGAATAATCTCTTCAGATGTTGAGCCTCTACATCAGGCGGTAGGCAATCATTTCAGCGAATTTTTAGCGGACTCAAGAGGTGTAGCTGATAAAAATTTAACGATGGACTTAATTAATAAACAGGCATCAGACTCAATAATCTATAAAATCTTTCACAGTATTCCTGAAAATATGAGGACAACTCAACTGATTGATCTAATTGATAAAGCAAAAAAGGGCGACGCCGCCTCTTATAACGAGGTTTATAAAATAATCCAGGAAAATCATTCAAATAATGTTAAAGTTGAACAGGTTTTTTCTGTAAGGCAGAATGTCGATGTAGGCCTTTATCGATCACTGCTTTCAGAATTACCTAATAATACAGAAACTACTAAATCGGAAATATTATTAAGAATTAAGTCGAGCATGATCAATGAGTTAGGATTAAGGCCGATCGATTCTCCTGATATCGATGTTGAATCGATGGTAAAACTTAATTTAGATCCGGAGCTTTTTATCAGTCCGGATAAGGCTTTATCATATGCGCTTTCTCATCAAGTTTCCGACCTAGATTTATTATTAAGTCTTCAAGGCGACATGCCGACAATCTTTATTGAAAACGGCGATGTCGTTGGAGTATATCACTCAACCTTTCGTGCATCCGGCAATATCGGGGAAGACGCTTTAAGATATTTAAATTTAATTGAAGGGTCGGAGTCAAAAAATTCGGCAGTGGTAATTCCGACATTACTTGTAAGAAATATAAAATATATTTTTGGACTTGGTCCTTCATCCGGCGCTTCAACTCCGGCGGTATCCTTAGTTGAGATGATGACGGGGGGATTTGAACAAAATCCTATTAACCCGAACGAGCCTTCAGCTCTTCACCATTATTCAAAGTATGGGTTAGATTATCTAATGAAGTTGGTGATCGCCCAAGTCCGAGGCCGGGTCCCTGATGATTTAGTCTCTCAGATGAACCCTCAAACCAGCCTTAATGAAAAAATTCCTGAACATCAATCTTATATCAGTCTGCTTTGTTACAAGTTTGAAAGTTTTATCGCCGCTCGGCAACTGGTTGCGAATTATGGAGAAGATGCCGTTCACAAAGCCTATCTTGATAATGTATTTTTAGGGACTGTCAATGGAATTGAAGTTCGAGGAGCCAATTCTGCCTCTCAAATTCTATTTGGCGAATCTTTTGAATCATTGTCCCAAGCAAAACAATTTTTAATTGTCAGTCTTGGTCAAGCGCCAAATCCATATCTTTATGATTATAATATCTTTGGTCAACCTAATTTAGATGCCGACGGAAAAATGATTCCCAGTCCAACCAATGGAATAGACCATGCCTTGAAATTATTGGAGGGAAAGATTGGGTCAGAAATGAATTTGGATGAAAAAAATAGGATTATCCAAGAACTTTTAGTAATGAAAGATCAGTCGGAAAAAGACGGCTGGCAAACTGTGTTTAAAGGAGGCTTAAAATTACCCGAAGGCGTTAATAATTTTGCTGACACTAATCAAGCAGTTGCTTTGCAAGGGTTGAGCCGTGAAGCTCTTCAGGAACATATTAAATCTGGTGAGGTGGTTTCGATGCGGGTAACTTCCGAGGGGTTGGTAGTTGTATTGAACAATACCCCTGTTGAATCGGTTGGCCGAGTTGTTCCTACCCAGGTGATTTTTCCTGATATGCTCTCACCAAAAGATGAAGGTCAGGCGCAGCTGGCAATCACTTACTCAGGAATGTTTTCTGATGATAATCTAAACGGTAATTTTTATGAAGTAAAAACTAATGACGGAAAAATCGATGTTCCGGCATGGTATGTTGGAAAAGATATAGCTGTACCGGGAATGGCTACGATGGAATTCCGAGATGATGGAAGTTTTGCATTTAATGATCCGACTAATACCTTATCAAAAAACCCACAGCTTTTCGGGTCAGGATTTAAACCGCTTGTCGCCCTCTTTGCCCTAAGAGAGCATCCTGAATATATTAATCCGCAACATTTAGATCAATATAAACTGAATTTTTCGCCTGGATATTATGACGGATTATATGTTACAAACTCAACTAATACTACCAATATGGCCGGGCCTCATGATTTAAAATATGTTCTTTCAGCTTCTGGAAATGTGGGTATGGCGGACCTTTGGACCAGAATGGTAAAAGAGGATCCTGGTACTTGGAATAAATTTCAAGAATTTTCCCACCAATTTGGGATTTATTATTATGAATTTAAAAATGGGGAGTTTGTCCCGCTTTCAAAACCGCCGCTTGCCGACGTAGGATATGGAAATATTTATGTGGGAGGGCCAACGGCTGATGATAGCGGCATGAAACAGATGGCGCAATTTTACCACGATTTAGGTGTTATGGCCTTTAAAGGTGAGGGAGATCCGAAACAAGTGGAGGCGGCAAAATATGTTGTGGAGGCGCTACAAAATCCGGAGTATAAAAAAGAAATTCCTATTTGGTCACCTCAAAACATGGAAGATCTAAGTCCCGATTGTGGGTCCGGTTCCTCTTGTTTTTTCAAAACCGGGACTCAGTCTGGAGTTGGCCCTGGAGGAACATGGATAGCTATCCGGATGGGAACTTATGGGGTCAAATATAATCCCGCCGACGGATCGGTGACAAGTGTAGTAGTACTGGCCGCCGGAAAAGATCCACAGGGCAATCCGGTTGAACTAGGGTGGGCAAGCGGTGAGATTGTTCCGGTTGCCAGGCGAATCATTGAGTCAGTTGGAGTTCATTCATCTGCTCAAATGGCCGGAGAATCATTAAATAATGTATTTTTTAATAAAAATGAAAACTATAGCTTAGGAACTATTTCGGTTGAAGAACTTTATAAATTTATTAAAAGTCAGGGCAACCGTGATCTTTATTTAGAAGATTCTATAAGACGCGGTGAAACAAAAAATTTGTTTATAGACTTAATTGGAAAAAGCAATAATGGAGTTCAAACGATAGCAATCCATTTAAATAATAACAACGGCGATAAATTATATGCATTGAATGTTCCGGCTGACTTAATTCATTCAGTTGGAAGCGAAAATATTAATAATTCTTTTGATAAAAGTGCCCAGGAAATTATTTATAGTCTGATGGAGCAAGCAGCCGTAAATCATCCAGAAACTTATGCGTCAATATTACAGGAAATGAAATTAGAGGGAGTCAATATAATCCCTGTTTATGGCTATGAGACTTCGCCTTTACTGTTTTCGATTCATGAGCAAATGATGAAAAATCATTTTTTAACGATGGGGCCGGAAGACGGAGGAGCGATCATGGCGAAATTAGGCCTTGATCCCAGCAAGACAATATTTGTAAATGGTGAATTACTTCGTGGCTCGATAGGTTATCCGGTGGATGATAATTTTGGGAAATTAAACGATATGAGCCAAGTTATTGTAGACCAAATAATTATTGAAAGACATTACCTGCAAATGGAAAATATTTACCAAATGGCGCTTATGTCAATGAACCCTGAAGAGCGATCAGGTTTTGGAGATAATCTTGATCAACTACTTTATGCCAACGGAACATCTAACCAGTCATATCAATTATTAAGGCTTTTTGTCGATATTAACGCAAATAAACAAGCATTGCCAGTAGGGGACGAAAGAATGGTTTTGATAAATAATTTTGAACGTATGATAAATGGCCCAAAAGCAGGTGAAGCCCCTGACGTAGTTCGGGCTTTTAACGCCTTTAAAATTCTATCAGAACAAATGGAACGAGGAGAAAATCCCGATCCTTCCCTTTCCCGTGATCTAGTACAGGGATTAAAAAGATTTCCTGAGACAACTCAATCACAGGTCATGGTTAATTTAGGTTTGCAAACACCAAGCGGGGGAGGAGTGAGATATTCACCTATCAGCTTATCGCCTGAGGCTTTGGTAAACAACGCGACTCCGCTTTCATCGGAACTTGCAGCTAATGAAATTTTAAATGTTTTTATTGCTCATCCGGAAAGATTTTCGATGACGCCGGGTGAAAAAATAAAGGTCGGCGAAATGTTAAAGACCGCCGATGTTATTATTGATGCCGTAAATAATAATCAAGGAGCACAACCGGAGGAATTAAAAAGAATATTGATACTTGAAATAGAAAATAAACTCGGTCTTAAAGTCGATCCGGGGCTTGAGCAGCTTATTTCTCAATATACCTATGGAATGATGGTTAATGGAGAGAGGCAAAAACAATGTGTCCAAGGCTTTATGGTTATCAATAGAATTCTGCATGAAAAAGGATTGGCGGGTTTTCCAGATATGGAAGGATTAGGCGGAGACGGAGCTGGTGATTTTATGGGTCCTCTTCGAGAACATGTGCCTGGAAATGAGGGAGAATATCTTATGCCGTCTTATGAAGTTGAAAGAGCGGCATCCGTACCGGGGGAAAGTTTGTTATATAAGTTTATTCATGAGATCAGTCAGATAAAAGTTGGAGACACGCTTTTAATTAGAACAACGTGGCTTGATAAGCCTAACAAAGATGATCCTGGGCATATTGCCCAAGTTCTTTTTAGCGGGGTTGATAAAAATAACAATCCGTATTTAATAGTTTTTGATACAAACGGCGATTCCAAAGGGACGACCCAGATCAGAATTATCTCCGATCTTGACCAACTTGTTCCTCAGGTAGCCAGAGATGTCCAGCCTCTTTTTCCCGGAGCTGAGCCACTTTTTGCAATAATTCGAGCCGTAGAACCAAATGAATGATTATTTATTTATGTCAATAATATTTTTAACAATTTCTTCTTTTAGAGAAAAACATAAATCCCGATCGATTTGTTCTTTTTGAAGTTCTTTAATCAGCATATCCGCATTTTTGTTAATATTTTCATTTTTAAAATCTTCTTTTAGATCGTTTAGATAATTTATCATGAATTCTTTTTTCACTTCAGAAGAGGTGACCGTGAACTGTAAATCAATATTAATTCCCGGCCATTTTGTTTTTATTTCATTCATCAACGCATCGGTATCATCGCTTGTTAAGTATTTTTCCCGAAGATTTTGAAAATCTTTTTTATTCAATAATTTTGATATTTTTTCAGTAATTAAGCGGAAAAAAATTTCCTGACTTAATCCGTCAAGCAATTGGTCAATCTCACCGGGTGATAAAGATCTGTCAAGATTTAAGATTTTCACTAAATCGATTTCCGACATCGAAACATACATAAATTCATTATGACATTTCCATTATAATTTGTCTATATGCCAGAATCCGTTTTTACCGAAAGAGCCGTTGTCCAACCGGAGAAAAAACAGAATTTTTATATAAGTAGGGAAAAAATATTAGCCCGAAGCACCGATAAAATAGGCCGATTATTTTTGGAAAAAAAATTTTATTCAAATAAATGGAAAGCAGATACGGAGGCGCCTTATTTTAAAAAAGATGGAAAGACTATTTATGAGATAAATATCGAAGAAAGAAATAAAAAAACGCCGCAAAGTCTAACATTGAAATATGAAAAGTCACCCTCGGCTCAACCTGATAAACGAGAGCTAACAACGATTCAATTAAACGTTGATCAGGCAACAAAAATTGGTTTAAGAAAAAATCAATACGGAAAGTGGGAATATTTTAGAGATACGATGGGTCCGCAGGACATTCAGTTATCGTCAGAGGAGATTTTACTATTAAATAGGCATTTGCATGAACTAAAACTTAGTTTGAACTGGGAAAAGATGATAGATATTCTGGATCCGACAAGTACTTTCAAAACAATAGCTCCCGCTTTGATGGCGGTTTCGACAATCGTCGGTGGAGTCTATCTTAATCAAAATATAAGCGCAATTAATGCTCATATAACCGATTATTTACAAAAAGGAAATTTAGTTCAACAAAAAGACCATACGATTACCCAAGCAAAAGAAAAAAAACCGAGTTATATAATAAATAGACTATCTCCTAGTAATGAAAAAATGTTCCAAGATGAAGCTCTTGCAGTAAGAAACAATTTTTATCAACCGGAAAATAATATGTTGGTGATGAGAACATTAGGTTTAGTAGATGATTTAAACATGACGACAAGGTTTTTTTCTCAATCTCAATTAAAAAACGGCCGTGATTTTTCCAATACAGTAGGTAAGTATTTAACTTATAGCCAAGATGGTAATGGTCGTTATCGTTGGCGGACTTATATCGACGGGCAGCCGGAAAAAAAATTGGTTAAACCATTATGGCAGATGTTAAAAACAATCAGGGAAGATAAAAATCCCCAGAGCCAAAAAAATTATTTTAGAATGTTAGACGCTTTTTTACACTTTAAAGGTCAATCGATTACTTCTCCGGAAAAGATTATGATCCAGTTTGGGTTGGAGGGGAATTTAGATTTTGTCAACGGAAAAGATCTTTGGCAGAATTATTGGAACATAGGACCGGATAATTTTAATAAAGGCCCGATTAAAGGATTTTGGGCTTCTTCGAATACGGTTATTCCCGGTGAGGTTTTGGTGACTGATTTTGGACAGGTTGGGATAATCATGAATGTCACCAAAGAAAACAAAGTGACAGTTTTATTTATTGATGCAAAAGGTCAAGCGCGGAGAGTTGTTTATGATGAAAGTAATTTCCCTCAGGCAATTGTATTCGGAAATACAATGAAATAATTATTTCTCTTCTTCCACTCCTAATAAACGCAGAACGACCTCTTTTCTATATCTTCTATCTCCCCGGGAATTAATTCGGATTGCCGGAAGCTTGCCTTTTTTCCCCCAGCGTTTTATCGTCAGAGGAGAAATTCTAAGTAAATCGGCAACTTCACGGATTGTCATTAAATCCGGTAGATCGGAAAGTGATATTTTAACATTGGCTTTGGTAGAGAGTGACATAGAAAGTATTATAAAGCATTAATCGGAAATGTCAAATTTTCAATTTTCAATTTTCATTGAATTTTCAATGTTTAAATTTAAAAAATAAAAATTGTATCATTAGGGTATGCGATTATTAAATAAATACTGGAAAATAATTTTTTCAATGATCTTATCTTTTGTAACGGTATTATTTATCGTTCCATTTTTTACAACCCCGGGAAGATTGACTAGAACTGTTGCTGATATTTACAACTCTATAAATACGCTAAACTTTTCTAAACTTTTTACTCTCCAATTTTCTGAGGATAATAATCTTGCTCAAATTAATAGCGGCTCAACCGGTATGAACGGAATAAATAACGGACCGCCATCTGTCTATGTTCCGCCAACCAATCCAACTAAACCCACAAATATAATTGGGTCGGGAAACCCGACCCCTATGATTATTGACGACGGATTGGTTGATTTTCCGATAGAAAATAATGATATAAATAACATTTCCGCCCCAACAAACCCTCCAAAACCGACTAAGCCGCCCAAGCCGACTAAACCGCCGGATATTTTTCCGATCGATCCCTCATTGGCACGTTATGGAAAAACAACCGATGAGGTTTTTTCTTTCGCGTCTTCAAAAACCTGTGTTCCAAAAGAAGTATTAAAGGGAATCGCTTACATTGAAAGCGGTAGCTTTTTTGATGTCGTTGATCCAAAGTATTTTTTACTTTACAATTCCGAAAATTGGTGGAACAGTGAGTTCTTGACCGAAGAGAGGCGGGCTTGTGGGGGATATGACTATGACAACGGAAGCGGCATAGTTCCGTCGGACAGTAAATATGCCGGACATAACTGCCATTCAGACGGGTCAACCGGATCAACTTCCTACATCATGGGTCCGATGCAGGTCAGCGGGAGTGAACAATCTAAATTCGCTTCTCAAGTTAGATCGACAACCGGAGGCAAACAAATTGATAGACGTATAATTTTAGATGCAATTTTGATCGTTGGATTTATTTCCAAACAAAATGTTTTACCTTCCAGTTGCAGTAATTGGAGTGCTCATGACGTTGCTAAAGCCGCCTGCGGATATTATGGTAGCTGCGGATTTGCCGATGGGACTTATTATTGCAATACTTTTTGCCGGAATTACAAAAGTTTTGGCGGAAAAGCTGATTGCCAGGGAGCGGTTAATCAAATGCAGGATAATTGCTGGAACTAATTAAAGACCCTCCTTTTTATACTGTTTATATAGTTTTAAAATATCGCCACAATAATTAGTTGTGCTGCCGTCGTCATAGACATAAGTGCAGGAACTGCCGAGATGTTTTTCGGCTGCTGTTCGAATTGCGTCATCAGGCCAATCATTACAGGTTGATGGCGGATCGCCAACCCGACTTTTGGAAATAATTGAAAATATCAAGGCGTTATCAAAAAGAACCCGGCGGTCAATATCTCCAGAAACGATCGACGATGAATATTTTTTAGCAGAATCTTCTTCTTGTTGGGATATTTGAGTGATACCCATGATCGCAATATCATTTGGATCACCGGTTGCACTATTGCAGCTGGTACCGGCGCTTACACTGTCTTGGGGGACGATTCCGGTCTGGGTGTGATACCCAAATCCGTAGCATGGATCACCGGTTCCTGTTGTCCACCATCCGTAAGTGTTATAAATTTTGATGGTTGTGGCAGAATCATTTTTAAACCGCTCACCGGTCTCTTCAGTTTTGAAAGCCATTAAAAGAGCGGCCGGAAAACATTCCCGTCTACTTACTTCCTGAAAGATTTCCTTCAAACTGGTTCCCGGACGAAGATCGGTTTTGATCGGCGGGGGAGTCGGGGTCTTTGTAGGCTTTGGGGCTTTAGTTGGTTTTGGTGCATTGGTCGGAACGCCTCCTCCCGGCAGATTATTTGTATCTCCCGGTTCAAACGGAAAATCAACCAATCCGTCATCGGGGGTTGGTCCCGCCTTTGTCAAAACTACGGCGGGCAAGGTCGGTTTAATTGCTTTTGTTGGTGTTGCATAAACAGGTGGCGGCCCGTTATTTATTCCGTTCATACCGGTTGAGCCGCTATTAATTTGAGCAAGATTATTATCGTCAGAAAATTGGAGAGTAAAAAGTTTTGTCAAACTGCCCGGGTTAAATTTCCAATTAGAAAGCAAGCCTTTAATATTTTCGGATTGGATTGAGATGACAGTCGGGTTTTGGGAAAAATAAGTGTAACCTTCGACAAGAATTACCGCAATTAGCATTGAGGCAAGGATTTTTAGGCGATGTTTAAGCATAAGATAATGTCAAAATAATCAAATAAACAAATGAAGAAATAAATAATCAAATGTTTAAATGATCAAATACATTTAATTCATTTTTTCATTTATTTAATTATTTTATTATTTCTTTATTTATTTATTCCTTTTTCCCTCTTGTTTTCCTGCTACTATTAATATACATTATATATAAGATTAAATCTCAAAATATTACATGTTAAAATTTAAATCCAGAAAAGGTACCTCCGCTACATTACTTACTCTCGGTTTGGTTCTCGTCGGCAGTCTTGTCGTTTTTGGGCTTTCTTTTTTGACAAATAATAATAAAATCGCCTCAAATCCTAGAGCGCAAAGTTGTACGGCCGCCGATATTCCTAACTCAACTAAAGCCTGCTGTTTTTGCCAAAATGGAAGTGTAAGAGTTTATGCAACGGCCAATGCAAGAGTATCAAATTGTATGGGAACAGAATGTTCTACAGCGGCGTATGGAACTGCGTATAACGCTACAAGTTGGGGGTATTGCAATGATAGTGGAGGATCTTATGAAGGAACATGTACCGGCGGACCGATCGGTTCTTCCGGACCTGGAGGAGTTGAGGCGTGTCCAACAAAGGATTCTAATTGCAATAAAATAGGTCCTTATAATGATAATCCGTTAAGCATAGACGATAAAGGTCTTTATCATGATGGAAAAGAATGTAAAGGCGCCGGAATGAAATATAATGCAGCAAGGAGTTTTTGCGCCGGATTGAATAATGAGTCTTGTGACCAAACTACATGTCAAGAACCCAATATTAATTGGAGTACCGAGCCAATTTGGGTAAATGCCAAAGGTTATTATATTGTAGATAGTAATTGTAATAGTCAGGCGTTAAAAGTGTCGAGCACTGAATTAATAAATTATTGTAAGGTCGACAATGGTGGGGGTGGTGTAACTACTGGAGGCGGTGGAGGTCAAAAAGTAACTGTAGGCGCTGATACCTATTATGGTTGTGGATACGCTATTGACGTTAGCTCAGAAAATACTGTTGATAAAATTTGCAGTACCTGCGGCACACCATTTTGTGTCTCAAATGTTCCTAAAACGCAGGTTTACTGTTGTAGCACTAAATAGTAATGAAAAAATATCTTTTAATCATATTGACGATGGCGGTGGCATACGGTTTTTCGAGTTATGCCGGCAACAATATTTTTGTGGCCTACACTCCAAGGGTTAATGGCAATTATCTGGCTGATCTTCAAAATAAGTTTAGAAAAGGAGTAAATAATGTTTACCTTGCCTTTTCTATTTTCAATCAAAAACCAGTTAAGAGAAACATTGCTAACGTTGCCCCGACAATGAAACCGTATGTTATCGCAAGACCATCGTCAATACCAACAAACAGTTCGACTAATCCTATTGCATCAGTCCCAACTACAGCCCCTACCAAGTCGCCAAGTGTTACTCCCAAGATAGATTTGGCAACGATTGATCCGGCCGATATCCCGGCCAATCTTTTTAAATCGATTTCAAAAGGCGTTTCAGCTTATGAAGGAGAAAACGATCAGACAATCATAAAAATTGAAAAAGGAACAACGTATAAAGTCAGAACACTATCATTGCCTGGTGGAAAGACAGTTCAGGTAATTGATTTGACAGGTCAGTAAATTTATTATTTGATATTTAATATTTAATCTTTTATATTTAAACTATGTACATCGGACCGCTTTATTTTGATACCAAAGAGATTTTTTTAATCCTGGCAGCAATTTTGTTGGGAGTGGCTTCGGCAATGGGCTGGCCTTTATGGTGGTTTGACAGGCGGGCACTACTTACATTAGTTGTCCTTATGCTTTTTACCAAGGGCCTACTTCCTTCTATTCACAACGAAGCTTTTTTTATTTTAGCGATCGTCACAATCTTCGCTTCCTTATATCTGCCGATATTCCAGGTAGTGTTATTTTATTTTGTATCATTTTTAATGTTTAGGTTGCTAAAGGTAATATGAAGAAAATTTTATTAGCTCTTTTTTTTATTTTTTTAATACTGTTTGTATTTAAAACCAATAGTTTTGCAGCAGATTGTACCAGCTGCTCATATTCTTCATGTGGACCAGGTTGGAAAATATCACGATCAGGTTGTAGCCAAGATGAGATTAATCACAGGCAAAGAAGTTGCTGCCCTAATGATCAATCGGGAGGATACTGTGAAAAAGATTCGGATTGTCCTAATGGATATGCTTGTGATAGTTTGATTTTAAATGGTTGGCCAGCTGGTGGGCACTGTATAAAAAGTCAGGATAGTGGAGACACAATTGTTGGAGGAAGTGGGGCAGTATCGGTAAAATGTAATTGCACCAATGCTTATGGTGCATGTGGGAGTAACTTCGGGAAAACCAATATCCAGTGGAGACAGTGTGCTTTTGCCGGTGCGCAAACATGTAATTGGCATATCGGCACTACACTTTATCAATATAGATCCTGTGATACTAATCCAACCGCTACTCCGGCTCCGACGGGAAACCCAAATTGTATATGTAATGCTCAAGGAAGTTGCACGACTCAGTGTCAATTTAATAAATTTACAGATATCACCACTTATTCAAATCCGATAAAATGCGGATTAGCTGGCAGTCTATTTCAAAGTGTCCCGACCGCCGACCAAAAAACCGGTTGGTGCCAAGCAGGAATGCGGACTAAAGGAGACGCTGATGGTAATGGAAATGCATCGTTAAAAGATTATTTTTATTATGTGGCGGCCAAAGCAGGGGCTAAAATTCCGCCGACAGTCAATCCGGACTTTAACGGGGATAATTTAATTGATCAAAAAGACAGAGAGATAATAATTAAATCTATAATGGGTGTTACGACTGCGGCTGATGAATAATATGAAAAAAGAATTTTTAAAAATCGGAATAATTTTTTTTGTTACCATTGCCGTAGTTCTGTGGGGATTAAATTTTATTTTTTTGAATAAAAATGCCCCAAAATCAAAAGCGACCGGCGAGACGATGAACTTAAACTTTGATCCGGCTACTAAAACCGTTGCCGCAAATGAAGATTTTGTTGTGTCTATACTGGTCAAACCTTCAATTAATACTGTTATACGAGGTTACAAAACCAGAGTTAATTTTGATAAAGCGGTATTAAAATTTAAATCGATCCAATATAAATTAGGAGTGGTTAGTGATGGATTGGGAGACACTGATGCTAAGGCCGATGCAATTAATACGGCCGGAAGTATATTTATAGTCGGGGAAGATCAAACGTCAACAGGTTATACCCTGACGGCGGCCAATGGAGCTGAACTGGTTACTCTTACTTTTACCGCAATTTCTGCTAATCCAACCGTTGCCTTAATCAGCAACTCGATTTTTTATTCGATTAATGACAATATGATTTTAAGCAGTCCTTGGACCTATGCTCCGACAGGATTAAGCGTTAATGGCGGTGTTATTCCAACCCCAACGGACGTTTCTCCAACCGATGGAGCTGGCGCCAATGTTAAATTGAAGCTGAAACTGAAATTTCAGGGAATCGGATCAAAACCGCCGACGGATGCTCTAAGTAAAATGAAAGTTAAATTTAAGTTGTGGGATGAAAACACCGAAAAATATGCCGATAACGATGGTTCAATATTTACCGCAAACGAGAACGGAGTTTGGACAGGCAGTGCCGATTTTAATATCAATACCGGTCATAAATATGCTTTATTAGCCAAGGGTCCTTATCATGTTCAGAAAAAAATCTGCGTTGCCGCACCGACCGAAACTGATGGCGGCACCTACCGTTGCGCCAGGGGGAATATCACACTTACCACCGGAGATAACGATCTTAACTTATCAGGAATTTTATTACTGACCGGCGATTTACCGGAACAGAATGGGACGGTTGATGCTTACGATATTTCCCTTGTCCGAAACTGTATCGGAAAGACCGATGAAACCTGTTTAAATAATGCTGATGTCAACCGCGATGGAAAAGTTGATACTCAAGACTATTCTTTGATAATCGCCGCCTTATCAGTTAAAAATGATGAACTATAAAAATATGGAAAACGATCAGGAAAAAAATAAAATATTTAAATATCTTTTGGTTGTTTTTTTTGCCGTGTTTATCGGCACCGGAATTTTTATGCTTTTATCAGGTAGACCAAAAAATCCAAACGAAAAAATCAGCACCGTTAGGGTAACCGATACACAAAAGATAAATAATAATGGAGTGGATTTTCCGGAAGAGACGACGGCTATTATTCCAACGGCCGCTACTGTATCAACGGTTGGCGCCACAATTACCACGGTTCCTTCGTCAACCAGCATGACCTTGGAGACAGATCTGCCTGGCGGTAAGATGAAGGTTGGGGATATGATCGAATTAAGTTTGTTTGCTGATTCCAATGGTAAAAATATTGTCGGATATGACGTTGTTATGTCTTACGATTCATTAGCTTTTGATTTTTTAAGAGGGCTCTCATCTCTTTCCGACTACCATATCTACACTTATAAAAAAGGCCATTTTTTTACGATTACAGGCTTAAAAACTTTGCAAAGCAGTCCTTCGCCAATGACTAAGGCCAATAAATTAGCCACTCTGACTTTTGAAGCTACTAAGACAGGTCAATTTGAATTCTCGCTCTTGTCATCCAATGATAAGGACAAGACAGATTTGATCACTGATAAGACCGAAGTCTTGATACCGACTTTGAATAAGGTGGTAGTTGAAGTAAAATAAAATTCCAAAAAATAAAAATGAAAAAATTATTGAACGTTTTTCTGTCATTGGTACTATTCTTTATAGTTGCTCCATTTGTGTTGAGCGCTGAAGCGGCTTCTCTTAACTTTGATAAATCGACGGCAACGGCTGCCAATGGAGCCACTTTTCAAATATCAGTCAATGTTGATCCAGGGAGCGACGCGCTAAATTCAACCGACGTTTATGTGACTTACGACGCAACTTTGCTTAAGGCAACGGCGGTATCGGCCGGAACTTTATTTCCAACCGTTTCCAACGATATTTCAACATCAGGGAAAGTCTATATTGCCGGCATGGTGAATGATCCTGCTTCATCAATTAGTGCGGCAGGTACATTGGCGACGATTACTTTTCAAGGATTAAAAGAGGGGACGGGAACCTTAGCGTTTGATTGCAATACTTCCAAAATTATAAAAAACGACATTAACGCTTCAAATGTTATTACCTGTTCACAAAATGGAACTTCGGCGGTAACTGTTGGAAGCGGTGGAGGAGCTGTCGCTCCAACCGCAGTGCCTCCATCTCAATTGCCGCAGACAGGAATTTTTGATAATGTTGTTAAATTTGCATTTCCAGGGGCAATATTGTTAATATTAGGAAGTGTGTTAAGGTTAGTATTATGAATAATCCTGTTGTCAAAAAAGCGGCTGCGATAATAATTGGGATTGCAATTTTTGTTGGTCTGGTTGTAGGATATTTTGCCATTTTCGGTACAAGGGCCGCCGATTACGAGCCTCGTGACGTTATCGTATCCAATATTGAAAAAAATTCTGTTAAAGCCACTTGGGCGACCGGAGTAGATACTCAGGGAGTAGTTGAATACGGGACAACGCCGACCGCTTTAAATTTTTTTGCTCCTGAGGCTGTAAAAACTAAAATTCATACGATTGATTTAACTTTACTTTCTCCAAGTACAACCTACTATTTTGATATCCGGGTGGGGGATACAAAATATGATAATGGCGGGGTTCCCTGGACGTTTACAACCAAAGGGGCGGAAGAATCAGTTGTATCGCCGACTGCAGCACCAACGAAGGCAACTTCTCAGCCGACACCGGTTCAGTCGTTAAAGGTTTCCGATGGCACTAATTGCGCCGAAACGGATTGCGGCAAGATAAAATTATTATTAGGTAAAGGCTGTTCAACACAAGACTACTTTTTGTGCTTAAAGAAAGCGACACCAACTCCATAAAAGAAATAACAAATCACCAATAACAAACATCAATTGAATGTTAAATAACAAATATCAAATGTCAAAACAGTTTTGTAATTGATTTTTTGTAATTTGTTATTCAATTGTTATTTATCATTTGTCATTTGAAATTTACCTACATGATCCTTCCCGGTACGAGTAAGTTAAATAAGAAGCCAACAGCAGGAGTTAAAATATTATCTAACATCGACCTGCCTCCGAAAAATGGAAATATTAGAGCAATCAAAAATATCATTCCGTACCTTTGTAGGCTTGCCCATTCACGGGCTTTTTCTTCCGGTAATATTCCCTCGACAATTTTAAATCCGTCCATAGGATGAATTGGTAAAAGATTAAAAACCCCCAAGACAATGTTCATTCTGATCATCGGAACAAAAATTATTCCTCCTATAATAATAAGAAAGTTGAGTTGTAAAAAAATGAACAGTTTAAGTAGTAAGGCTAGTACTATAGCCAAAATAAAATTAGAACTTGGGCCGGCGATTGAGATCCAGGCGGCGTCCCTTCGTGGGTTTTTTAAGTTGTATGGGTCAAATTCAACCGGTTTTCCCCAGCCGAAGCCAAAAAACAGTAAAAAAAGCATTCCTATGTTATCAATATGTACTAAAGGGTTGAGTTTCAGTCGACCCTGAAGCCTAGGAGTTGGATCTCCGAGATAATCAGAAGCCCATGCATGGGAAAATTCGTGAATAGTTATCGCCACGAGAAGTGAAGACATATAGATTACGAATAATAAAGGGTTAGAGAAAAGATAATTTATCATTTTCTTAGATTTTTGATATAAAAACGTTTGAATAACTAACCTAACTATGTTATCATAATTAATCTCGAATTAACAGATTTAATATTAAATTATGACTTTTGGATGTTATCACTGCGGAAAAGGATTGCTGTACGGAAGATCACACACTCATCACAGAGGTGTGGCCGGAGGACGATGGAAGAAAAGAGCCCCAAAAACCCAACGGATCTTTAAAGCCAACCTTGTCCGCTTAAGCATCATCGAAAAAGGAAAAACGATGAGGGTAAGATTGTGCGCTAAATGTTTAAAAAGAATCAGAAAAGATATGATTGACGGAAAAAAACCGTTTTTGACATTGGCAAACATTAAGAAAGAAATGAATGCCAAAAATAAAGAAACCAAAGCTGTCGAAGATGCCAAAGTAAAAGTTAAAACAAAGAAAGTAAAAGCGGTTAAGAAAGAAAAAACTTCAAAGAAAAAATCCTAATAATTTATTTTTACCAGTTCGTCATTTTCTTCTCGATACAACTGACCCTTCTGTTCTAAAGATCTTTGGGTAAAAACGACTCCGGATAAATGATCCATTTCGTGTTGAATGATAATCGATTCAAAACCGAAGAACCACTTCATATGTTCTTTCCCGGAAATATCCTGGTATTTAAGGAAAACACGGTCTTTTCGTTTTACCGGACCCCAAATGCGGGGAATAGAAAGGCATCCTTCAAGTTTGATTTTAGCGCGTTTTTTCTTGACAGGATCTTTTCTTTGTCTTTCTATATTGCCAGAGCCTAATTTTATTATTTTCGGATTAATGAATACTTTTGTTTTTGATTTTTCAGAGGCTTTCATAATAAAGATTGATAGATTTAGTCCGACCTGGTTGGCTGCCAATCCAACTCCTGGAGGATCATTTTGAGCTATCAGGACCTTTTCCATGTCGCAGATGATTTTTTTAATATTAATATCAATATTCTCGACAGGTTTAGTGGGGAATGAAAGGGTATTATTTGGAACTGTAACGATCTTTAACATGGAAATATTATATAATAAAGCAATGAAACTTTCACTTTGCCTTGCGGTTTTTAACGAAGAAAAAAACCTCCATTATCCGTTGGATTCTGCCGTTGATCTGGTTGATGAGGTGGTTATTGTTGATGGGGGATCAACCGATAAAACTTTAGAAGTTGCTAAATCTTACGGCAAAAAAATAAAAATAATAAATACTGATAACCCGGCAATGTTTCATAAAAACAAACAAAAAGCGATTGAATCGGCGAAGGGAGACTGGATTTTGCAATTGGATGCGGATGAGGAATTAACAATGGAATTAAAGGAAGAAATTAAATTGATAACCAATTTAACTAATTCAACTATTACTGCCTATTGGCTTCCCCGAAAGAACTGGTTTTTGACGGGCTTTTTGATGAAAGGCGGGCAGTATCCTGATTACACCATCCGCTTGTACAAAAATGGTGTCGCGAAATTTCCCTGTCGTGACGTTCATGAAAATGTTGAGATAAAAGGCGAGATCGGATATTTAAAAAATCCGCTTTTACATTACGCCGATCCGGATTTTAGCCGGTATTTAATGCGCTGGGACCGATACACAACTGCTGAGGTTGAAAGAATGCCGAAAGATACAAAGCTTAACTTTTTTAATTATATTATCTGGAAGCCAAAAATTACCTTTTTTATGATGTATTTCCGCCACAAAGGTTTTTTAGATGGATTTCCGGGTTTTGTATTTAGTCTATTCTCCGCAATAAGATATTGGGTTATATATGTTAAGTGGGCAGCTATGCGCCGATCTTGAATTCTACAACTTCGCCGTCTTTCATTACATAATCTTTTCCGGTGATTTGAACCAATCCCTGTTCTCGGGCTTTTACCCAACCTCCGCACTTGATAAAATCTTCATATTTGACAATATCGGCTTTAATAAATTTTTTCTCAAAATCGGTGTGGATTGTTCCGGCCGCCTGTGGTGCTAGCCAGCCTTTCTTGATCGTCCATGCCCGGGCTTCAATAACTCCGGCTGTTAAAAATGAAATTAATCCAAGAATCTCGTAAGATTTTTTGATAAGACGATTGAGCCCCGTTTCCTTCAGACCGTACTGACTAAGATATTCTTTCTGATCTTTTGGATCAAGAGCAACAATATCAGATTCAAGCTTAGCGCAGAAATATAAATAATTATCACTATTAATAATTTCTTTAATCTTTTTTTCCGTTTCCTCTTTGTTTTGCAACTGGGATTCGGAAATGTTAAAGACGTAAACAACCGGCTTTATCGTCAGCAGATTCAGTGGTTTTATGGCTGCTAATTCTTCATCAGACAGGGCCATTTGGAGGACAGGAATACCAGAATCGAGCTTAACCTTAATTTTCTTAACCACCTCGTAGGCACTAAAAGCTTCTTTCGGTGCCGAACTGCCTTTGGGCTCTTTCTGTTTATTAACAGTTTCCAAATCGGCCAAAATCAGCTCAGTTTCAATAGTTTTAATATCATCCTCAGGATTTATCTTGTCTGATACATGGACGACATTTGAATCTTCAAAAAGACGGACGACATGGACAATTGCCTCCACCTCGCGGATGTGAGACAGAAATTTATTTCCCAGCCCTTCGCCTTTGGAAGCCCCGCGCACTAATCCGGCAATATCATAGAATTCAATAGCGGCCGGAACAATTTTTGTCGTATTGACGATTTTAGCGAGCACTGGGAGTCGTTCATCAGGAACCTCAATAATGCCGACGTTTGGTTCAATCGTGCAGAAAGGATAATTTGCAACGTTCGCCACTTGTTTTTTAAGTAGGGCATTAAACAAGGTGCTTTTTCCAACATTTGGCAGTCCGACGATACCGATTGAGAGCTTCATAAGAGAATATTATAACATAAGCTTATATCGTCAAAATAATCCTTTCCCAGCAATCTAAAACATTGCTTTTGTAGGTTATAAGCGATTGACGGAGCGCTTCCATTAAATTATGCTTTTTCCCGGCATGGATAGAAGTCTTTTCTATCAAAATTTGGGGAGGGTTATTTTTCGTTTGCGAAAAAAACGAAAGCTGACCCAAGAACAGCTATGTCTGCTCTGTGATATTAACAGGTCATATCTTTTTAAAATAGAAAAGGGGATGGCAAATCCTTCAGTTAAAATTCTCAATAAACTCTGCCGGATGTTAAAAATAAAGATTTGTGATCTATTAAGGGGAATCTAGCCACCCCTGTCTCGACCCCTGGGGTCAGGACAAGGTTGGCAAAAACTATGGAGATATGAAAAGAAAAGATAAGTTTATTGAAGGAGAAATTTATCATATTTTTAATAAAAGTATTTCTAATTATGGTATTTTTAAAGACTTTAATAATAGTCAAAGATTTCTAAATGTAGTTGAATATTACAACAACAGATCAATAACAGAATGTTTTTCTCAATTTACAAAAAGAAAAAAATTTGATTACAAAAATATTATTTATCCTGGAGACAATTCACTTTGTAAGATACTAACGTATTGTATTATGCCTGATCATTATCATTTTCTTTTAAAAATAATAGAAGACTATTCTTTATCTCAGTTTATTAATAATGTTGAAAATAGTTTTACTCGATATTTTAATATTAAGTTTGGCCGAAAAGGACCTCTATGGCAATCAGTTTTTAAGTCTGTCGAGATCAGATCAAATGAGCAACTTCTTCACGTCAGTCGTTACATTCACTTAAATCCAACTACTAGTCGATTAGTTGATAAACCAGAGGATTGGATCTTTTCTTCATATAAAGATTTTATTACTGACAAAAACCTATTAAATGATTTTATGAAAGAAATTTCTATTGATGATGTTAGCGATTATAAACAATTTATTGAAAATAATATAGAATATCAAAGAGAATTAAAACATATAAAAAAAATAATACTTGAATAATATTTCAGACTATTCCAGCCACCCCTGTCTCGACCCCTGGGGTCAGGACAAGGTTGGTGATGGGTGTTTTGCGAAAAAACGTGGCATAATGAGTAAAATATTCCGCCATATCGACCTAAAACACATGTTTTGTAGGTTATAACCGACTGATTTTGACTTTCTGTTCTAATATGATTGCTCCATGGTCCGTGGAAATTTCTATTACAAAAGGCTGGGTGAGAGCATAATATTTTATCGAAAAAAACTAAAACTGTCTCAGTTTCAGGTAGCCGATAAATCACAGGTAGACAGAAGTTATTTGGCTGAAATAGAGGAGGGGAAAGCCAACCCTTCAATCAAATTTCTTCACAGAATTTCTAAAACCCTTAAAGTAAAAATAGGAAAGTTGATAAAAGATTTATAAAAACATAACTAAGATCAGAGTAATAATCAATAATCCAAACCCCAAAAACTCCAAATATTGTGGCCAATAAAGAATTGTAATTACTTGTGGGTTGGTAGTTACCTGATCATTTATCAACCAGCCGTTTGCCCAGTTATTTATCAAAATATGATTGAGAAATTTTCCGTTGGAAAAAGCCACCCAGCCAGGGGAGTAGGATTGAAATAGGATCAGATTGTTCGATTGCTTAATAGTTTCATAGTTTAAAACAACTCTATAGGCAAAGTAATTGATTTTTTTAGCTTCAAAATCATTTGAAAAATTAACACCTTTTTTAACATAATCTTTTGAAACAAACTTCATCTCCTTCAGGTTTTGATAAGGAAAAAGATAAAGCGATAGTTCCTCAAGATCGTTTGAGGCGGTTAAATTTTTGAATGATTTATTTTGAAAGGCAAAAGTATAACCAAGACCATATTTATATCTTGGTTGAAGAACAAAGTAATCGATTTGATTGTTCAAGCGGTCTTCCAAGTAGCTTTGTTTTTTCGTTTCATCAACTATATAAAAAAATAAAGGTAAACCAGAATTGTTAATTGATTTTGTCTTTAAAAGGTAGCTGAGCCCTTGGGAAATGGTCAGATCTGTAAAGCCAAAATTGGATGTTTGATTTAAATTTACATTAAAGTTTTTGATAATCTTTTTTTCAATTTTTATAGTTAGATCATTATTTTGGATAAATGGCTCAATTTTTGTAGAAATTTTAATCGGATTATCATTTATTAAGATGGTTCCTTCATAAGTATTATTAAAGGATAAATCAAAGTTGTTGATGGCAATATCTAACGGAGTTGTTAAATAAAAATAGTCATCATCCTCAGTGATCTTCCAGTCTTTATCCGCCAAATCTATTTGACTGGTCAGGTTTAAAAAAGGATAGAAAATATCAGGTTTAATATTTTGATTATAACTATAAAAACCATTTTCAAAAAAAGCTTGATCGTCATTAGTTATGTCAATCTTTGGAGTGACATTGTCGGAAGAAGACGTCATGCCAACGAAATTTTTTGCAATATAATCATGATTAATTTTATAAAGATAGATATTTTCACCGTAAAAAATAGGTGTAATATTAGGGCTTTTTATCAATAGTTCGTTAACTCGATCATATTGTAAGGCTTTGTAACTTGATACAACCGGTATCAAGGACTTGTCCAATAGCAAATAGTCTATTTTGTACTTATTAAAAACCTTAATTAGTTTATTGATATCTTCAGCTTCAAAAGCCGTCTTTGACTCCCAAAAATAACTTTCTGAAGCCTTGCTCCAGACGTCAAAAGTCCGCGATACGATTGGCTGTTCTATCCCATACCAGATAAATCCGCTGCCGTTATAACCCCATTTATTAAAGAACCACCCCCAAAAAGTGTAATCGGGAAGCAAGGCAATTCGGCTATTTTTGCCTTCAGTTTTAAAATAATTAATAACCGATTGATAATCATCGGGAATCTTCACTTTCATCTCCGGAGAAAAGAAATAACCTTGAAAGGCAGGAAGAGAATATAGAAAAATAAGGAAATAAAATAATAATGAAATAAATAAATATTTTCTCTTGCCAGTATTAAATTGAGAAAAAAGAGTGCGAATTCCAACTGCCACAAAGTAGCTATAAACAAGCGAGTAAGGTATAACAAATTTTGTAAACGGCGAGCGGAAAATTTGATTAATAATTGGAATCTTCCTAATTAACTCATTTATCCAAGAAAAAGGCGGTGTTGCCAACAATAAGCCGATCGCACAAAGTATAAAAATCAAAATATAGTTATGTTTTTTTTCTTTGATATTTTTTACAAAACCCAAAACCATTAATCCCGCAAAAACGTAAGGAAGAATTCCAAAAACTTCGGAAAAATGATCTTTCCACGGAGCAAAAAGAAAAGTATTATCGCGTCCTTTTAAATCAAAATAAAATCCTTCAAGGCGTAAAAAATTGTTAATCGTTCCTTTTTCATAGTTTTGGAAGTAAACGTTTTCAGTTGACAAAGTATTATTCTTAGCTTCCGTGACCACCTGACCGTTTGTCTTAAGAAAATAAAGCTGGGGTAGAAGCCAGAATGAATTAATAATTATAATTAGAAAAAAAGATAATAATACCCTCTTAATATTCATAATTTTTGTCAAAGCAATACAACCTAAAACCATCATATAAACAATAAAAAGCTGTTGAGTATAAAAAGAGGGGATACCTAATAAATTAATTAAGAAGAACAGCCTCCAATTGCTCGATTCATTGTTGATTATTTTCGAGAAAATCCATATTCCCCACGGCAGGAAAGCGAAAAAAGTAGAAAAGGCCTCATAGGGAAGATAAAAAATCTGAATTGTACCAAGGTTAAGCATGTAAAATAAAGCGCCGAAGAAGGCAAAAACCGCCGCGGTTTTTACTTTGTTTTGATCTTGCTTAACCGTGGCTGTTAAGCGTTGGTAAAATAATTCAAAAGCCCCCAACCCTCCCAGCAAAAGCATGAGAAAATGATAAAAATATCGGATAATATTTTGTGGAATTACGTAAGACATTATCCACAGAAAAACTGCTCGAGATAGATCGGCCGCATGAGCCATTCCTGCAGTTAACCCAAAGCTTTGGTATTCTTCCCAGACTGAAAAGAAGGCCCGTTTGACAGCTAACCCCGGATTCAATTCAGTCTGCAAATTGTCCCATCCTGTCAGATATGTTCCGGATTTATAATTAACAAAAAACAAAATAAAGACGATGGTAGCAAGAAGAAACTGATATTTATATTTTAAAAATATTTTTTTTATCATTTGTATTTATTTTGATAAACTGCCTCAACTTTCAAACATTCGTTCCTTAAACAGCTTTGATTATCCGTAAAACTCATTATCGTCAGAGGTCTAAGCTTTAAAAAATCTTCTTTAGAAACACTTGAAGAAAAGTTATTTTCGTCTGAGAATTCGATCCCTAATTTAGAAAAACTGCCTGAGTTAAGATCCAACAAAGCCTCAGCTGACCAATAATTATGAAATAATCCGTATATATAATCTCCATAAACCAATCTTCCAACATTATTATTTGGGACCATTTTTAATAGTAAATTACTACGGTAAGGATGCTCAAATCCAGAATCTTCCAATTTTTTGTTTATCTCTAAAACTATTTTATTGTCATATTTAAATTGACTGACATATTGGTTAATCATAGAAATTTGTATTATAAGGAAAATAATTGTCATTATTATAAAAATAACTTTAAACGGAACAATAAATAAGCGAAGTATATTTTTTACTTTTTTATTATTTGAAATAAAGTTAAATATAAAAATTAAGCAAATTAAAAAAATAAGAATTGGTAGAATCAGTGTTCTGAAAGGTAGGTAATCTGTTTGCCAGCTCAAAGGAATTAGGCTCAAAATAAAGGCTGAAGACCAAAAATACATGTGAGAACGAGGAATTTTTTTCTCATAATCTTGTTCATTTTTAAATAGTTTAAAAGTAATAAGTATAAAAACACTAATCAATAAAATTAATATGAAAGCATTGCTTTTAATAAAACTTAAGCCGTCTATAAATTCTAAACTCCAAAAATTTTGCAGATAATTATTGGAAAATAACATTTTTAATTGTGATAAAAACGCCTGCCAATGGGAGAATGCCTCAGATATTGAAATAAACTTACTTCTATTTTCAAATTGTGGTGGTATAACAATCTTACTTATAAAATAAGTAAATATTGGAAAGATAGAGAAAAGAGCCAGTTGTAGCTTATTTTTTACTTTTCCTTTAATATAAAGTAAATACGCAAGTGCGAAAGACATAAAAATCGTCGATTCATAAAAAAATATTGATATTATCTGCAAAGTTAAAATAATTTTTAATAAGTTTTTTTTAATAGAATTTTTTTCTATTAAATAAATCTGGAAGAAAAAAATAAATAAAACGATAATGCTGGTATTGGCAGAAAGCCAGCTATATGCTTCAGTGACAAAAGGTAATGAGAGAAAAAAAATACTAACGACTAGCGACTGTTTTTTATTGAATCCCTGACGAGAAAGCACTTTGAATATCAAAAAAGAAGTTATTGTCAGTAAAGCTAAAGGAATCAAATGAGTTAGCCTTGGTAAAATTAGGTACAAGTTGTAAATAAAAAAGTAATAAATTAGAGCTAAGGGTCTGAAAAAACCATAATCTTTTATGTAATTTTTGTAAAAGTTTAGATAATCTTTTGTAATAGTAGAAAAGCAAAAAGTAATATCATCATAAAAAAGAAATGTTTTTGAAGCAAAAAAACCAAGAATTAAAAAGATAATAAAAAAGACAACCAATTCAAACTTGTTTCTTTTTAAAAACCCTATCATACTTTTATTGTAAGATATTAAAGTATTCTTTAGAAATCTTTTCATAGTTACGTGATATTTTCATTAATTTTGAAAATTTGATTAATTTTAAATTGAGCTTATTATTAAGGATTATTTTTTTATTTATTTCAAAACTTCTAAATAATTCGGTTTCAATTAATCCTGATTTTGTAAGATTTATTTTAAAGTCTTTAGATTTAACATAGGAATTGAGCTTTTTAGACAAAATTGTTGGCTTTTCAAAACTGAAAGCCAAAGAAAGTGGACCGGACGATGAAATCATTGATCGATAGGGAAGAATCACTTGATCTGCGGCGGAAAAATAGAGAGGTATTAGTCTTTCTTTAACAAAACCTGTGATTTTTAGATTTTTTGGCAGATCAGAAAATTTTTTTAAATACTTTTGATAATGAAGTTTTCTTTTTTGAGTAAATGAAGGTCCACCGGCGATGATAAAGTTAAGTTTTTTGTTTATATTGGCAATCTCAATCATAAAATCGGCTCCTTTGTACCAGGTCAGATATCCAAAAAATAAGATAGTCGGTTTATTTTCAATTTTAAGTTTTTTTCTAGCGATTGTTTGATCAATTATTTTTAAATTTGTATCAACACCGTGGGGGATAACAGCTATTTTTTGAGGCTGATCACTTATCTTTAATAATCTTTGTTTGAATTCTTCCTCGAGAACAATGGTTTTTTCGGAAAGAGCCACATTAATTTGATAAAATAATTTTAAGAAAAAATTAAAATATGGAAGTCTCCAATCATTCTTTTCCCATCCTAAGTATTCAGTTAGACTATTAAGGTCAAATATTACCTGATGAAAAACAAAGTATATTTTTTTACCCGAAAGCTTAAGGCATATTAACAGAATAGGGAAAAATATGGTTGTAAAAATATCTCCAAAAGAAGAAAATTCGAATTGAATTAAAACCTTTTTAACGTAAGTGAAATTTTTTATTGATAAAAACAGTTTAATAAAAGAAAATAAACTATTTCTTTTGAATATTCTGTATACAAGGCTATTATTTTCCTGATATATTTGATCTTTTTTGTATCCGAGCCTTGTGGTGAAGATTATTTTACGACCCGGGAAATCATCAATGACATTTTTTGTAAAGCCACCAACGGCACAAACTTTTTGGCTATATCGAATATTCTTTTCCGGATATGAAGAAATAACGATTAGACTGTCCTGGTGATTATATTTTTCTATAAGATATTTCATGACACGATATTATACCACAAATGAAGCTAATAAACAACTACTATAAGATAAAAAATCCCACCGAGAGGCGGGATTTTTAACGTTGTCTACAATTTATTTAAGAATAGCGATAGTTATTTCTAATTCCCTTTAAAGGATGCTGATCAAAAGTCATAGCACTTTTTCCTTTATCTTGTGGTCTTCTAATTGTTTGTGGGTTAGATCCTGCGGCTAAAGGTAAAGATGCTTTTAATATTTCTGTTGGTGATTTTACAAAAGTCTGCTTTAATATTTTCTCTATAGCTCCAAATGAACGATTGAATAAACTCGATAAAATATCAAATCCTGGGGCATTATAAACAGGTGTAAAATTTATCGCATCCGGTCCTAACTGTTCTCCATTTGGTCCCATATAATGCGGAGTGTCTCCTGGAGTGAATAGTTCCATTCTCAAAGCAACGGCATTAGGATCTGTTCCTGCGATCCACATGGTCATCCCTTGTCCTTTCGCCAATTTAATAGCTATTCCTCCGGATATATCGTCCTTAGGTCCACCAAAAGCCACCCAGTTTCTGTCATCTTTTGGATCAAGCGTGCCGGCTACGGTATAACCTTCGCCAACTTCACAAGTGTGAAGATTTAAAGTGACATCTGCAGGACTTCCGTCGACCAACCAATGATCCTCAGATAAATGCCAACCTGTAATTTGTTTGGTGACTGGATCAATCCATGCAGGCTGCATGAATTTTGGATCAATATTTTGACCTGGGAAAAAATAATCTGAAGCAGCTTCTGGAGTTGTCGGCCAATTCTCTGTATTTGTATTTCTCCACTCTCGATTAATATACCCTTCTATTTTAAGCTCAGGATTATTAATGGTTCTTGAATCAGGCCATTCTGGATTTCTTTTCCAATCTGCAGAACTTCCACCGCACATTGCGGCCATTCTTTCTGGTGAACCTGGCCAAAAAGCCAACCATTCTGCCATTCTATTAGTTTTACCAGCAGCTTCTGGAGTTGGAGTTGAGGGCGCTCCACCAAAATCTGATATAACTCCCGGTGGAGTTAATAAGCTAGGAGAATTCAAAGTAGCCGATTGCTTTATTAGCATCAATTGTCTGTTAGCGTTTTGGTCTATTAAAGATCGAGCTCCTAAATATCCAAGAAATCCAACACCAAGTACTTCAGCAGTTGTTACAATACCTCTAAAAATTTTTCCACCAGTAGATTCTGTCATTTTATTTATTATTTCTCAACTTATAATTCATATATATTCCGGTTCCTAAGGCAAAGAGTTCACCTGAAAATAAGATCAAACCCATCTCTGGTCCGGCTGAGGGGACTTTAGGAGGTGTAGAAACCTGTTTTTCGATACAAAATTGGGATGAATCATCGTCAGTTGTTTCGTTAGACCAAGCTTGAACCTTATTTACCAGACAAAACAGCCCTTGATTAGCCGGTAAATTAGCCTGTGAATTGATCTGCATTTTAAAATAGTAAGTTTTTTGTTCATCAACATTGAAGAAACCGGCATCCCAGGAAATTATCCTTGTTGTACTATCAAAAGCTCCCGGTCCCTCAACAGGGGTTAAGTAAGAGGGGACATAATCTTTTGCGGTCATTCCACCAAAAGTAGTTGTTGAAGTATTTTTTATTGTTACTTTAAACATTACGTATTCACTAGGTTTATAACGGGGATCAGAAACAGAAAGATTGTCAACGTAGTTTGATGTTCCGGGGACTTGGACAGTTTTATCAACTAATATGGAATAAGATTGGCAAGGGGATTCGTACTGGCCACCACAACTTGCTGAAACAAAAGAAGTAACAAAAAGAAGCGAAAAAACTATTGCTAAAAAAACAAATATTTTTTTCATAATCAGAATTATACTATAAGATTCGGGAAATGTCAACTATAGGGTGTTTAATAAACCCGTTAACTAATTAACGGGCCAAAGAATTAATGTGTTGCTGATATAATAATGCAATGATGAAACTTAATGCTAAAGAACTTCGGGATGTTGATGAAACTGATGTGAAGGTTGCTGAAAAATTAAAAACCCTAAAACGCCGCCCGATGTATTTTATTTTAGAGAACATTTACGATACTTATAATATCGGCGGATTGTTCCGGCTTGCCGATGCTCTCGCCATTGAAAAAATGTATATTTGCGGTCAGTCGGAGATACCGCCTAATGCGAAGATCAAAAAAGCCTCGATAGGGACTTACAAAGTTGTACCGTGGGAGTATAAAAGAACAGCCGAAGAAGCAATCGAAGAGTTAAAGACCACAGAGATCAAAATAATCGCTGTTGAACAAGCAAATAATTCAGTTCCTTACCAAAAAGCCGATTACTCAAACCCTATTGCTTTAATCTTAGGCAACGAAACTTACGGGGTGACTCCGGAAACCTTAAAGTTGGCCGATCAAATTGTCGAGATCCCAATGTGGGGGATTAATAGATCATTAAATGTCATTGTCTCCGCAGCAATCGTTTCTTATTGGGCCGCTGGTACTTCGTTCAAATAAATATAGATACTTCTTTAATATTTATATAGGTTAATATTCGTAACCAATATTGTCCCTATAATTAAATATTTTATTGACTATTTTTCTTATTTGACTTGATAAAATAATAGAATTAGAGCCTCAAATCAATAAAAAAATTCTGTCAGTTAAAATGCGCTTGACAAACTAAAAAATATCCTTTAATGTTAAATTATAGGATAAAGTTTATTATAAATTAAGATTTAAAACTGATCAATTTTAAATCAAAAAAATCAGGAAAAATATGAACACAAAAGTAACGCACCGATTCGAAGACGAAAACTATCCTGGGGGTTTATGGAGCGGATAAAAAAGAAAACCATTAGGCGTTAGTAGCTAGGAGTTGAAAGCTATTAACAAGAAACTATACGCCGCCGAGTCCAAAGAATTTTCCGAGGGCCCGGCGCGTTTTTTGTAGGGAATATAGCTATTTTATAAACGGAATTATTCCAAAAAAACTAAAAGCAATAATAATGATAACGCTTAACAAAAATTTCCTGGCAAAATCACGACTACCCTGGGCAAAGGCATAGCCTGATTTGGAAAGCAAATTGACAGAATTGGCTAGTATCAGAGTAAGAACCCCTGTTTGGTAGCTGATTGTCTTTCCGGCAAGTTCTGCCGTGTTAATTGTCACAGCATCAAGTCCGGTGACCCCTCCAAGGATTGTACTAACAATAAAACCATTATTTCCAAATATTATTAAGGCAAACTTTGTAACTATTTTAATGAATAAAAAGAGGAGAGCGAATTTTAAAGCCGGCATAAGCGAAAATAACTTGTCTTTTTTCAAATTTTCTTTTGTTTGAATAAGATTTTCCGATTTTTTATCTTCTTTTTTGAGGAAATAAAAAGCAAGAATAACCGCTGTGACTGAGATTGAAAAAATATAGATTAAATTTTTTGATAAAAATATTAAATTAACCGAAGCAAGTAGGACAAAGTGCTGGAGGAAGCTTGAGAGATTGGCAAATATAGCTGCTGAAGTTAGGCGATTAGTATCTTTTGACCCTTTGCTTCTTTGAGCGAGCGATTGTGTAGTTGAGGTTGAAGAGATAAATCCGCCGGCAATACTTGTTAATAACCAGCCTTTTTTTTGGCCAATTGTTTTTTCCAGAAAATATCCGGCAATTTCTACTCCGGTAACCAGAGTGACCACTTTCCAAAGACTAAAAGGATTAATAATTTCCAAATTCATAAACTTATTAAAGTTAATTTGGAAGGCTGACAAAATACTTTTTAAGAAAGGAATATCTTTCAAAAAATATCCTGTATTAGGTAAAAAGGGGAGTATGACAAGCGAAATTATAGCGTAACTAATAAATGATTCAAGTTCAAACTGTTTAATACCGGCGACGAAAAGTTTTATTTTTCTTTTCAACGATAGGATGAGCATGAGAATAACAACCATGGCAATAATCAACTGAATTGGAAATATATTTAGACCGACAAATATTCCAATCAAATAGCTCCAAAAAATGGCCAATTCAGTTGTCAGGCCATTATCTTTAGTCGATAAACTACCAAGAATATAGTAGGTAACTAAAAGAACACAGAATGTAATTGAAATCGTTAAAAATAAACTAAAAAAATTTTGGAATAAAATGCCGGAAATTGCTCCAAGAGACGTTATTAATGCATAACTTCTTATTCCGAGGCTTCCAACGCCACTCTTTTTAGTTTTGTCTATCTGCAGTTCATAAGATTCCCGTTCCAAACCGATCGCCATTCCGAGAAGCAAAGATAATAGCAATTTTATAGTGACACTTAAATGCATATTTAGAGTATTATAGCAGAGTAAAAATAGATTTTGAACCTTTCCCGTCAAAGATGAAAATTAATCCTGTTTATGATATGCTTTAAGACCGTATTTATATAGCATTGTAATAATAATGGCAAACAAAAATGAATTTCAATCCAGATTAGTTCAAGGAGAGTTGATTCGTAAGTGGCGGAAAATTACAAGTGAGCCTGCCGTAACAAAATTTAGCAGAGCTCCTCTTCCGGAAAGCACTCGAGAAAGGCTATTTTTAGAAAAAGATTTGGACGGCGAATTATTAAATAAAGTTTCTTTAGTAGATGTAGATATAGAAGATAATATATTGCCAGATTCGCTTCTAAGGGAAATTCCAGGTATGAGAGAACTGGCATTCTTACAAGGAACGCTCTTTCCACAAATAAATCAACATTATGTCGAGCTTTTTCGTAGTACAAGATTTCCCACTCCTGAAAGAATAAGGCAAATAAAAAGTAATGGAATCGTTGATAATGCCGGTCAAGATCGTTTAAATGAACTATATAATAATCCTCAATACAAAGAGGAAAGACAACGTGTCCTATCGCCCGGACCTTTAGCAACAGCTATATTGCCTCAAGAAAGAATTGTCCCGGGATTGCCCGTATTTCCATCAGTTTTAGATGCTCTTGGGGTCCATGGTGAATTTAGACATCAAGATCTTGATCAAGTAATAATTAGCGTTTTTGCTATTCCATTAAGTGTTTTGGAAAAAGAGATTCAATTGTTTTACAACCCTCCTGTAGTTGTTAATCATGTGGATGAAACACATGACTTGGAATTAAAAAAATTTCGGCCATATTGGAATGTAAGAAATAACGGTAAATTATCATATAGAGTATTCCCAGACTCTGCTTATTACCGGCGAGTTTTTGGACTTCAAATATATGAAGCTTATTTGAAAGGAAAATTTTTAAATAATGAAACATTTGACCGTCTAGGCATCCAAGTACGACATTTTCTAACAGATTTGTACGGAATTGATATGGAAATCGAGCCAAGAACAGATACTATCAGGATAAATGGCAAAAGTATTCCGGGAGCGACCGTTTATAAAAACATTGACTTTCTTTTTGGCCTTACGGGTGGAATGGACGCATTAGGACTAGAAAGAAATAAAGCTTCACATTTACCATTTAAATTGCAAGAAATACTATAAATCATTTCATTTTAAGTGATATATCCAGGGCTTTGGAAGAGTGGGTTAGGGCTCCTAGTGAGATGACGTCAGCTCCGACTTGATCGTATTCCTTTATATTATATTCATTAATGCCTCCGGAGAGTTCAAAAATTATTTTTAAATTGTTTACTTGTTTTCGGATTCTGTCAATAGTTTTCTTAGCATCAATAGGCTTAAAATTATCAAGCATAATAATTAAGGGTGCGATGATATTTAGTTTTTGATAATAATTACTTAAAAAATAAGCCTCTTTTTCCGTTTTTACCTCTATTTCAAAGGGTTTTCGCACTTCACTTTTTTTTATAAAATGTAAAATATTTTCTATGCTTTCAGTTCTTGAAACAGACAATTTTCCGGCCTGTAGATCGATATGGTTATCTTTGATAAGAATTTCATCAGAAAGTGATAGTCGGTGTGTAAGGCCGCCGCCAACAAAAACGGCTTTTTTGTCAAGCAAACCCCATAAAGTCTTGCGGGTGGCGGCGAGGGGAGTCCTTAAATTATTTTTAGTAATTAGATAATTTGTCGAAGTGGCAATGCCGCTCATCCGGGAAATGATATTTAAAATAGTTCTTTCAAATTTTAGAACTTCCAAAGGATTACCGGTTAGTTCGATTAACAAATCTTTATCTTTTACTTTTGCTCCATCACTTATAATTTTTTTAACTCGCAAATTAGTTCCTTTATTTATTAAATAAACTACTTCTTCTATTCCGGCAACAATGCCATTTTGTTTGCCGATTATTTCTGCTTTTATATCTTCATATTTTCCGAAAATTATTTTTGAAGTAATATCGTTTTCAACAAGATCATTGCCTATCTGGAAATCAAAAAGCTGAAGACAGGTTTCAGCATAAACTTTGTTATTTACAGTCAAAAAGCGGCCTTTATCAAAATATTGTTTAACGATACTGTTCATAATTATTTAGAAATTTCAAACATTCTTTCAATAGGCCTTCGAGCTTTTTCTGCGATTTTTTTTGGAACTTTGACTTCAAATTCCAGATTCATCAGTGAGTTTAGTAATTTTGGAAGAGTGATCATCTTCATAAACTCACAGACCATATCATCCCGTAGGGGAGCGAAGTTTTTTTTAGGATTTTGTTTTTCCAAACGGTGGATAATTCCGGTTTCAGTAGCAACAATAAAATCTGATTTCTTTGATTTGTGTGCGTGTTTTAACATTCCGCCGGTTGACAGGATATGAGTTTTATCAGCCGGGATGTCGCCATTTGCTACATAATGCATACAATTGGAAACACAACCACATTCAGGGTGAATCAAAAAATCAGCTTCCGGATGGGCCTTCATCCTGTTTAGGATATCTTCCGGACGAACGCGGGCATGGACGTGGCATTGCCCCGGATAGATGATTAAATCCCGACCGGTTTTCTTTTGGACATAAGCACCCAAAAACATATCAGGGACAAAAATAATTTGTTTATCTTTGGGGATGGCGTTGACGATTTCAACAGCGTTGGTCGAAGTGCAACAATAATCTGATTCAGCCTTAACTTCAGCGGTCGTATTCACATAACTGACAACAACAGCCTTCGGATACTTAGCTTTCCATCTTCGCAATTCATCGGCGTCAATTGAGGCGGCTAAGGAACATCCGGCACCAAGATCGGGGATAAGGACAGTTTTTTCCGGGGAAAAAATGGCGGCTGATTCGGCCATAAAATGGACACCACAAAATACAATTAGTTTCTCTTGTGAATTGGCTGCCTGTTTAGAGAGCTCTAATGAGTCTCCGACGAAGTCGGCAATATCTTGGATGGCGGGTATTTGATAGTTGTGGGCAATTATCAATGCGCTTCTTTTTTTCTTCCACTTTTTAATTTCTTCGATTAATTTTTTATCTTCCATATTTATTATTATTATTTTCGGCTTGACTATTATATACTTCTTGATGCATGAAAAACAACTTCGATCATATCATTATCGGGTCGGGTATCGCTGGACTGACAACTGCGCTTACTTTGGCTGATTCCGGCGAAATAGCCATTTTCACGAAAAAAAATTCCTCCGACTCTTCAACTAATTTAGCTCAGGGAGGAATAGCAGCGATGATAGGTGAGGGCGATCAAGCCGATTGGCACATCGAAGATACCATGAAAGCAGGGGACTTTCACAATAAAAGAGAAGCAGTGAAACTTTTAGTGAAAAATAGCCGGGAAGCATTACTTTGGCTAAAGAAACAAGGTGTTTTATTTGACAGAAAGCCCTCGCTTGAAGCCGGCCACCGTTTGCCCCGGATCTTTCATACAACCGATTTTACCGGTCGGGATATCGAAAGAACTTTGCTAAAAAAAGCCGCAAAGAATAAAAATATAAAGATTTTTGAAAATTCTTTAGCGGTTGATCTAATTGTTAAAAATAATATCTGTCAGGGAGCTTTTATTTTATGCAAAAATAACAAAATTATTTCAATCTTTGCCAAATCGATTATTTTGGCAACCGGAGGAAGCGGACAAGTTTATCAATGGACGACTAATCCACAGGTAGCAACGGGAGACGGGATAGCGATTGCAAGCCGGGCCGGAGCTGAAATTTCCGATCTCGAGTTTATTCAGTTCCATCCGACGGCGTTTAAAAATAAAACTTCACCCCTTTTTTTGCTATCGGAAAGACTCCGCGGTGAAGGAGCAAAACTGGTTGATAAAAAAGGCAGCCGGTTTGTTGACGAATTAATCCCGCGTGATAAACTTTCGAGAACGGTTTTTGAAAAACAAAAAACCTCTGAAGTATACCTGACAATGGCTCATCTTGTTAAAAAAGAAATTATCAAAAAACTTCCAAACATTTATAAAACATTAAAGATTTTTGGCTATGATCTAACTAAAGATCGTGTTCCTATCACTCCCGCCGCTCATTATCAGTGCGGGGGAATTACTACTGATCTTGAGGGAAAAACATCGGTAGAAAACCTGTTTGCCGTGGGCGAAGTTGCTGCCACGGGAGTCCACGGCGCCAACCGTCTAGCCTCGAATTCGTTGTTGGAAGCAGTGGTATTCGGAAAACAAGTGGCTAAATACATTAAAAAAAGTAAAAAGTCCCGACTTCGTCAAGACTTCGTTGGGCAAGCAAAATTTAAAAGTCAAAATTTTAAATTTAATCAAAAAAATAACAGCATAATAAAAAAAATAAAAACAAATATTCAAATAATTATGTGGGAGAAAGTTGGAATAATAAGAAAAAAAAACGAATTAGAAGAAGCACTAAAACAGTTTAAAAAACTTAGAGTACAACTTAATAAAATAAAAGAAAATTCGGGAATATCCCGTCAATTATTTGAAGCGGTCAACTTAGTCGAAACAGCGGTTTTAATCACCAAATCGGCACTTGATCGCTCCAAAAGTCTTGGAGCCCACTATTTAGCTTAGGTCTTTTTTCAGCTGCTCAAATTCTTTCTTATCGATCTCTCCTTTAGCGTATCTTTCTCTGACTATTTCCAAACTTTTGTCTCCTGCGGTTTCTCCGTCAATCATTTCGTGCTGACAGCAACGGGAATGGGAGCCATGTCTAAACAGCTTAACGATCAACAACACGATCAAACCCCAAAATAGTGCTTGAAAAACAAAACCTAAAATTGAGAAACCTGGGTTCACGCCATATCCCAAGTCGTAGTTCCAGTAGTGCATCATATTATTTAATAAAAAACTATTAATTAGTTAAAAATTGTTAACGAGTTAAAGAATTAACGGGTTAACTTATTCAAGTATAACTCTTCTTTCTGAAAAAAGACTGAAATTAATAAGAAGGAACAAGATTATTTAGAATTTTTGAATATTGGTCAATAAAACCTTTAAAAACCATACTGATTAAGATTATCGATAAGACTGTCAATACGATGGAAATAATTCCGATAGTTCTTACTTTTTTGTCTGGAGATCTAACGTATTTTAAACCCCAACCCAGGCCTAAAGGTGCAAGAAAGAAACTGACAAAATAAATCAGGATTTGTTTAGAAAAAGTGATTTCCGGTGTTTTTTCTTTTAATGTTTTGGAACAGTTCGGGCAAAAAAACCAATCTTCCTGCACTTTGAATCGGCAAGAGGGGCAAAGTAAATTATTGTCCATGTTATTGATTATGTAATATTTTTCTAACCTTTTCCACTTCCGGTAGAAATTCTTTTTGTTCTTCCTTTCGCGGCCTGGGAAGAGTGACGGAAACAATAGAATCCAACCGACCCGTTTTCATTATTCCGATTCGGTCAGCCAATAATACCGCTTCTTCAACCAAGTGAGAGACCATGATAATTGTTTTTTTTGTTTTTTGCCAAATTTGCAATAAATCATTATGAAGTTCCTCGGTTGTTAAAGGATCAAGAGCCGAAAAAGGTTCATCCATAAGAAGAACTTCAGATTCGATGCTTAAAGCTCTGGCAATTCCAACCCGCTGTTTTTGTCCACCTGACAGTTCGCGCGGATATTTATTTCTAAATTGTTCAAGATCAACCATTTTTAAATATTGACCTGTCAGACTTTCTACTTTTTCCTGGCTAAACCCTTCCATCTTGGCAGCAAAAGCGATATTATTTTCGACCGTTAACCAAGGTAAAAGAGCACCGGTTTGAAAGACCATACCGACAGTTTCAGGTTTTTTGATTTCTCCCCGACTCGGTTTTTCCAATCCGGCAATTATTTTTAGAACGGTTGATTTTCCGCAACCTGACGGACCGACCAAACAAAAAAATTCTCCCTGATTTATTGAAAGGGTAAAGTCCTGGACAACAAAAATATCCGAACCTTTATCATAAGTCAGGCTGACTTTGTCAAAAATAATTGGATTTTTCATACGTTTATTAATCAAATCGAAAACGCTCGGTAAAGTGCAATAATTTTTGCCAAACTACAAAATTTAATAGGCTGATTACCAAGATCATTATTACAAGGGTTGCTAAAAATACTGAATTTTTACCCTGGGCGAACGAATCAACCAAAAGACTACCAAGTCCTAATAAGTCCTGGGAAACCATGCCATTGGGAATATATGTATGAAGAACTTCGGCAACAATGATGATGCTCCAGCCCTGTCCCCAGGCGAGGAGAGATCCTGTAGTGATAAACGGAAAAATTGCCGGAAGAGTGATATAAAAAAGTTTTTTGATTCCGTGGACTTTAAAAACTACCGAAGCCGATTTAACATCTTCAGGAATGGCTTTGAGGCCTCCAACCATACTAAAAACGAGATTCCAGAGCATTGACATAAAAAGAATAAAAATAGCCGCAAGTTCAAACGCATGATTAATAGCAAAAAAAACAACCACAATTGGAAAAAATGCAAGGACAGGAATTGATTGAATAATATCAAAAATAGGAAGTAAAATTTTTTCCACCCTTGGGGTGCTGGTAATCAGAAGAGCTAAAGGAATAGAAAAGACTAAAGAAAAAATATAAGCAACAAATAATCTGGTCAAAGTATTGATACTAGCCAAAAAAATATCCGTCCAGGAGATTTGATTAATATTGAAAGTGTTGTTTGGATTGGCAAAGTGAATGATCAGAAAAATAAGGATGGCTACTGTTATAGTGACTCCAACAATTGAGGCAAGGTGTCTTTTTATTGTCGTCTGATAAGAGAAGTGAAAGTGATGGTGATAATGTTTGATTTTACTCATATTTCTTTATTGGCGGCGGGTTAATGGCCAAGCGTTTTTATAATATAGTCAATGGCTTTTTTTGGGGTGTCGGCAAAATATAAAAAAGCATCAACCGACTTTGTCAAAAAACCGTCTTTTTCCATTCTTTTTAGTTGAATTTTTAAACCCTCATAAAATTTATCGGTATTCAGGGCCACGACCGGTTTAAAATGAAAGTCATGCTTTTTCAGTTCGATTGCCTCGGTAATTTCGTCCAAAGACCCGACTCCGCCGGGAAGAAGAACAACGGCATCGGCTTTTTTGAGAAGAAGTTTTTTCCTTTCCGGAAAATCTTTAGTGATGATCATTTCATCAGCGTTCATTCTTCGGTGGTCTTTTAAAAATTCAATGGTCACCCCGAATATTTTTCCACCGTGTTTTTGGACCGATTCAGCGACCACCCCCATCAAGCCCCTATTACCCCCGCCCCAGACCAAATTAAAATTATTTTTTGCGATCAATGCTCCAAGTTGTTTGGTCGCTTCAATATATTTTTTATCAACGTTGTTGGTGGAGCAGTAAACACAAATGTTTTTCATACGTATATTTAATCAATTATACCTGATATACTGTTACCATCTTTCACAAAGATAAAAAGGAGGTGTTTATACATAATGGATAAAAATAAAATTTTCGTCGGAAGCTTGCCTTGGTCAATTAATAATGATTCTTTAAAAGAATTATTTACTCAGTACGGTGAAGTCACTGAAGCAGTTGTCATCATGGATCGTGAAACTCAAAAATCAAAAGGATTTGGTTTTGTTACTTTTGCTACTCCTGAAAGCGCCCAAAAAGCCCTGGAAATGAGCGGTAAAGAGGTCGATGGTCGTGCAATTGTCGTCAATATCGCTAAACCTAGAGAAGAGAGAAGATCGTTCTAATAAAAAGAAATTTAAAAAATCACTATCCACTTTTAAAAACGGTGGGTAGTGATTGGTAGTCGTTATCAATTTTTATAAATATGTCAAAAAGAATTGTAAAACAACCGCTTCGGAAAAGGATGCGGGGAGCGATCAAAAAACTAAAAAGAAGAGTAAAAGCGGCAAAATAAAAAAGGATTGTGAGTGCCAGGGCGGATTAATTCCGTACCCAAATGATATAATAATATCATGCTGGATATTCAAAAGTTCATTACTCAAATAAAAATTGATGAGTTAAGAAATAATAATTTTCTTCATTTGACTGCGAATGAAGCACAGATGTCGAACACTGCAAGGACTTTTTTGGGATCAAAAATCAATGAAAGATATTATATGGGGGGCGGAAATGAAAATGGCATTGTTGATTTTGGTCATTTTACTGCCCTAGGAATTAAAAGCATTGAAAATTTGATCGAGGCGGCAAAGAATGCCGCAAAAGAAATGTTAGGTGCAGCAGATATAAACCTAAATGTTCTCTCCGGTGTTCATTCTATGATGTGTTCTCTTTTATCAACAACTGAACCCGGCGAAACAATAATGACAGTTCCCTTAAAATATGGAGGTCATTTTGCTACTGTTGGTATTCTTCAGAAGATTGGAAGAAAACAAGTATTTGCTGATTTTGACTTTAAAAACCTGAGATTTGATGTTGAAAAAATTGCCGAAACGGTAAAAAAGAAGAATGTTCGGGCAATATATCTTGACGTTTCTTATTATCTGAATCCGCATAATCTTAAAGAGATGAGGCAAGCTATTGGACCTGAACAGATAATTATTTATGATGCCAGTCATACTTTGGGTCTTATTATGGGTAAACAATTTCAAGATCCATTTCGAGACGGCGCAGATATGATTTCTGCCAATACTCACAAAACTTTACCCGGGCCTCATAAAGGCATGATTGCTTTCAAAAATAAAGATCTTGCTGCCAAAGCAAATGCTGTTATTGATGGCTTTCTTTACTCATCCCCTCACATGATTCATCTTGTACCACTAGCAATAACACTACTTGAAATAAAAGAATTTGGACAGGAATATGCTAAGCAAATTATTGCCAATTCTAATGCAATAGCTCAAGCTTTTGAAAAGTTGGGCTACCATGTTCGAAAGGCCAATACCGGTCGCTATTCAGAAGATCATCAGGCTCATATTTTCATTGATAAAAAAATGGGTAATTACTTGGATCTTTATAAAAACTTAATTGAAAATAATATTTCAACAAATTTTGAGGGCACAGAATTAGCTAATGGAAAATGGTTTATTCGGATCGGTACTCAAGAATTAACCCGACGCGGTATGAGAGAAACCGAGATGGAAAAAATTGCTTCTTTAATGGACCAGGCCCTTAAAGGAGGCAACGTTAAAGGTGACATTATGTTATTCAACAATCAATTCCGTAAGATTTATTACTCGTTTGACCAACCATAATTTATAGATAAAAATCCTATCAATAAAACACTTTGAGTGTGCTAGATTGTTGTGAAGCTGTAAATTTTTGTGTGGGTGACTGACGGGATTTGAACCCGCAACATTCGCCTCCACAGGGCGACGCTCTACCAATTGAGCTACAGCCACCAGTACGTAAATTATAACTTATCTTCGTAAAAAATTTATGTATAATTAATGACGCTTACGCCCTGATAGTTTAGTGGTAAAACAAACCCTTGGTAAGGGTTAGACTGTGAGTTCGATTCTCACTCAGGGCTCCATTACAACGATGCCAATTCTCAAACCACTTGAAACAAAATCTAACGGACCGGCAGTGATAAAACTATTTTTTTTAATTACTTTAGTGGGAACAGCCTTTTTATTGGACAAAATATTTTTGAAAAGATCTCAGGACATTCCCAGTATTTTAGGAAAATCTCAAGAAATAATAGTAGGGGTCGGTCACGACCAACCCGTGCAAGAAAGCAATTTCGTCAAAAATTCGATACAAAAAGCTGAAGAAATTGGTGGAGTTGTCCTAGGGGAAGCAACCATTACGGTAAACAAATTGGCTTCGGAAGCAGGATCAGTCATCAGCACAATTATTTATGAAAATTCTATAGGCAAATTAGTTGATCAAATAGATAAACTGCCGAAAGATCAGCAGGAGAAGATAAGAGAGCAGATTTGTCATTGAACTTTTTGTTAGGTTTTGCTATTCTTTAAAACACTTATGGAAATCAAATATTTGGGTCAGTCGTCTTTTTTAATTAAAACCAAAACGGCTAAAATTGTCACCGATCCTTTTGATCCGAGCATGGTCGGAATAAAATTTCCCAAGACTGAGGCTGATATCGTTACCGTTTCCCACTCGCACAAAGATCATAATCAGATAAAAAATGTTTCCGGAATTAACGGAGTTGAACCTTTATTAATTGATATGCCGGGAGAGTTTGAAAAGATGGGGGTACGTATTTTTGGGTTTCAATCTTTTCATGATAAGACCCAAGGGAGCGAAAGGGGAGAAAATATTCTTTATAAATTTGAGTCAGATGGTCTTTCGGTCCTTCATTGTGGGGATTTAGGAGTTGTTCCCGAGGAAAGTTTTTTGGAGATAATCGGTGAAGTTGATGTCCTGATGATTCCGGTTGGGGGATTTTACACAATTGACAGTGAAGAAGCATTTCAGTTAGTGAAAAAAATTGAGCCGTCAATTGTTATTCCAATGCACTATAACTCAGACAAGCTGGACCAGAAGAATTTTGGAAAGTTGACAGCGGTAAACGATTTTACAAAAAAATTCGGGTTGGATAATTTGGCTCCAATACCAAAGTTGGTCTATAAAAAAGAAGAAATTGAACAGGAAATGAAAGTCGTTGTATTGGAGATATGACGTTAATTTTCAATTTTCAAATTTTCAATTTACATTGAATTATACAATGATTCAATGAATCAAATTGAAAAATTGATTAAATGAAAATTTATTGAAAATTGTAAATTGGTAATTGAAAATTTAATATGGCTTCCTCATCTGAATCCCTTAAAACCCCACCTCACGATCTCGATGCTGAAAAGTCAGTGTTAGGTGCGGTTTTAATTGATTCCAGTTCCATCAATTTAGTGGCTGAGTTTTTAAAATCGGAACATTTTTATTCACGCGAGCATCAACTTATTTACTCTGCCATGATCACCCTTTTTGAAAAACAGCAACCGATCGATGTTGTCACCATTCAAGATGAGCTGAAAAAAACGGACTCATTAAAACAAATCGGCGGAAAAAATTATTTGTCAGATTTGATTAACGCCGTTCCTACCTCTGCATACATTGAACAGTACGGCCGCATCGTTAAAAATCATTTTGTAAAAAGAAAATTGATCCAGATGTCTTCGAGATTGGTTGAAAAATCCTTTGATACAAAAGGCGACGTAAAAAAATTATTAGATGACGCCGAAACAGAAATTTTTGGACTATCTCAAGAACATATTCATCGTGACTTTATTCAACTGAAAGAAGTATTGGCTGAAAGCTTCGAACGGCTGGAAGAATTTGTGAAAAAAGGGTCACACCTTCGGGGTGTGTCGACAGGATTTGTTGACCTTGATAATAAATTAGCCGGAATGCAGGATTCAAACCTGCTGATTTTAGCGGCTCGGCCGGGAATTGGAAAAACAACTTTGTCTTTGAACATGGCCCTTAATGCTGCCACAAAAAATAAAACTTCGGTCGGCTTTTTTTCGCTGGAAATGAGCAAGGAAGAATTGGTTGACCGTCTTTTGGTAGGTCAAGCGGACATTGATGCTTGGCGGTTGAAAACCGGCCGGCTTTCCGAAGATGATTATAAAAGATTAACTGAGGCGATGGGGGAGTTGTCTGAAGCACCAATTTTTATCGACGATACTCCGGGAGCTTCAATTTTGGAGATGCGGACGAAAGCAAGAAAATTAAAAATGGAAAAAGACATCAAGCTATTAATAGTCGACTATCTTCAACTGATTGACGCCGGTAAACGGTTTGACTCGAGAGTCAATGAAGTATCTTTTGTTTCTCAAAACTTGAAAAATTTAGCCCGTGAATTAAAAATACCTGTGTTAGCAATCTCACAATTATCCCGGGCGGTTGAACAGCGGGGGACTCGCAAGCCTCAACTGTCAGATTTACGCGAAAGTGGAAGCATTGAACAGGATGCGGACGTCGTGATGTTTTTATATCTTGAACAAGAGTCTGAAGATATTTTGGACCAAAACAAAAAATTGATAAAATTATATATTGCCAAACACAGAAATGGAGCGACAGGCGAAATGGACCTTATGTTTAGAGGTGACCGCGTCAAGTTTTATAGTATTGAAAAATAAATGGCAGCGGTTAAGGATTTGGAGTTCCTGCTGATTTATATAATTGTCCACACAATTCAACAGTTTGTCCTTCAGCTACTTGGGTGACTTGACCGTTGACAATTATAGTAATTAGTCTATGACTGTTAGAAAAATTAACACATTCTACAGGCAACATTTCCATTGTTGGAGTCGGAGTGACTGATGGGGTTGGAGTTGAAAGTATAATATTAGGTTGAGTAAGATCAGGCTGACGACTTATTTTATTTTTTATATTTTGAATAACTAAATAACCGCCTATAATTAAAGAGCACGCTGGAACCCCAAATACTCCAAGTGCAAGTATTACGGACTTCATTGCGTTGGCATTGTATATTTTACTTTCATGATCCATATTTATAGAACGTTCGATTTTATCAAATTACTATAGGGAAATCAAATATCAGAACTTTAGCAAATCTTTTCAATAACTACTTGACAAACTATTTTTATTTCTGTATCCTGGGGGGGAGGACTAGAAAGAGGGGGTAAAATTTACAATTTTCATTTTTCAATTTTTAATGTTATGGACAACCACAAGAAAAAAATATTACATAGAATGAAAATTGCCAAGGGGCATTTGGAGAAAGTCATTGATATGGTTGAGAAAGGGGAATACTGTCTTGACGTGATCCAGCAGTCGCAAGCGGTTCAATCAGCCTTATCCAAAGCTGATGAAGCAATTTTGGAAAATCATTTAAAGACCTGTGTTCGCGACTCAATGGAAAGAGGGAAGAATATTGATGAAAAAGTCAAAGAAGTAATTGAAGTGTTCAAAAGAAAATAAATATGGATAAAATCATTGTTTCATTTTTTGGCGTTGTATCAATATTGTTTACATATTGGTTTTTCTTTATGAAGAGAATTGACACCGTTCGGGCCGAGGGAACAGTTAATATTTTAGTTGACGGCGGATATAAACCGGATAGGATCTCCATTCCTTACGGACAAACAACTAAATTGGTTTTTAAAAGAAAAGACAGCAGCGCTTGTCTTGAAGAAGTGGTTTTAGCCGATTTTAAAGTAAGAAAGTATTTAGTTCTTAATGAAAAAACCGAAATTGAAATCAATCCAACCAAAAAGGGGGAATTTGATTTTTCCTGTGGGATGGGGATGTTTCATGGAAAACTGATTGTTAAATGAAAAATATGAATAAACAAACTTTTGCGATAAAAGGAATGCATTGCGCATCTTGCGTCTATATTAATGAAAAAGCTTTAAAAGCGATTCCGGGTGTAACGGAAGCAGTTATTAATCTGACAAACGGCAAGGCTACTTTGTCCTCAGAAGCTCCTATCGAAGGGAATAAAATTATTGACGCCGTTAAATCGGTCGGCTATCAGGCGATGATTGAGAATAACGGAACATTGGATGAAAAAATAAAGGTAGAAAAAGCCAAAGAATTAAAAGATCTCCGAGTTAAGGTCACTGTCAGTTTATTTTTGGGAAGCTTAATTGTTTGGGGAAGTTTTCCGGGAATTATGGAAGTTGCTCCTACTCTTTTCAAAAACTATTATTTTCAATTTGTTTTGGCAGCAATTGTCCAGTTCTGGGCAGGATACGATTTATATAAGGCGGCCATATCATCACTCCGACACCGAATTGCCAACATGGACACGTTAGTTGTTATTGGAACAACGGTCGCTTTCTTATATTCAATATTCGTAACATTTTTCCCAAAATTTTTTATGAATTTAAAGATTGAAGCGATGCCGTATTTCGATGTTTCCACCGTTATCATCGGTTTGATTTTACTGGGTAGATACCTGGAAGCTAAAGCAAAAGCCGGAACCGGGGAGGCGATTAAGAAATTGATCGGGCTTCAGGCAAAAACAGCCAGAGTAATCCGTAATAACAAAGAAATCGATATTTCGATCGATGAAGTTGTCACCGGTGATCTAATCAGAGTTCGGCCTGGGGAAAAAATTCCGGTTGATGGAGTAATCATAGAAGGCGAATCAGCTATTGATGAATCGATGGTAACCGGTGAAAGCATGCCATCTTCAAAATATAAAGGAGATACCGTCATAGGTGCGACGATGAATAAATCCGGAAGTTTTGTATATAAAGCCACCAAAGTTGGAAAAGATACTTTGCTAGCTCAGATCATCAAATTAGTTGAAGAGGCACAAGGAAGCAAAGCCCCAATTCAGCGGTTAGCTGATATTATTTCTTCATATTTTGTTCCTATTGTAATTATGTTGGCCATTTCAACATTTGTCGGTTGGTATGTCTTCGGATCAAACCCCGTATTTATTAATGCCATGTTGCGGTCGATCGCAGTTTTAATTATTGCTTGTCCATGCGCAATGGGGTTGGCGACTCCGACGGCAATAATGGTTGGAACCGGTATAGGGGCGCAACACGGAATATTAATCAAAGATGCTGAAAGCTTAGAGACGGCCCACAAAGTTAACACGATTATTTTTGATAAAACAGGAACTTTAACGAACGGAAAACCGGAAGTTACTGATGTTCTATTAAAATCAAATATCAAAGATCAAATATCAAAAATACAGATTAAAAATCAAGAAGGCTTAATTCAATTAGCCGCATCAATTGAAAAACTTTCAGAACATCCTCTTGGGGAGGCGATTGTGAAAAAAGCAGAAAAAGAAAAACTTCAATTAATTAAAGTAAATAGATTTAAATCATTAACTGGTAAAGGTGTTGAAGGAGTTGTAAATGAAAAAAAAGTCTACGTTGGCAGATTATTAAAATCTGATTCATTTGCCGATGGTGAAAACTTAAAAAAACAAGGCAAAACTGTAGTTTACGTTTACATTGAAGATAAATTATCAGGATTGATTGCTATAGCCGATACGATAAAGGAGAGCGCTAAAGAAGCAATCTTAACTTTAAACAAAATGGGAATAGAGACGGCAATGATAACTGGAGATAATGCTCAAACGGCTAACGCAATCGCAAAACAAGTTGGAATAAGACAAGAAAATGTATTTGCAGAAGTCATGCCCGAAGATAAAGAAAAGAAGGTTAGAGAATTACAAAGTAGGGAACAAAGATTTTTGTTCCGTACGGTAGCCATGGTTGGAGACGGAATTAACGATGCACCGGCATTAGCCGCTGCTGACGTCGGAATTGCCATGGGAAGCGGCACTGACGTTGCCATAGAAGCGGCCGGGATAACTCTAGTTAACAAGAATTTGATGTCAGTCGTATCAGCCATCCAATTATCTAAAAAAACAATGAAAACTATAAAGTTAAATCTATTTTGGGCTTTCGCGTACAATGTGGTTTTAATACCTGTGGCCATGATCGGGTGGATCAGTCCGATTTTAGCATCCGGTGCAATGGCCTTTTCTAGCATTTCAGTAGTTACAAATTCGCTTTTGTTAAAAAAAGCTAAAATATAAACCTATGAAACGCGAAGGATGTTGTGGCGGTGGAAAACCAAAGGGAAAGTAAGTAGAATGTCAAAATAATTAAATAAACAAATAAAAAAATAAATGTTTAAATAATAAAATGTATTAATTTTATACATTTGTTTATTTTTATCATTTATTTATTTATTTTATTATTTTTTTATTTAAACATTTAAGATTATTATGGCAAAACTCAAAAAATGCACCCTTTATATCAAAGGCATGCACTGTCCGTCTTGTGAAATTTTGATCACTGATAAGTTTAAAGAAATGTCCAATGTGGCCTCGGTTAAGTCTAACTTTCAAAAACAGGAGGCTGAGGTCTATTTTACCGGTGACTTAGATAAGGAAACGGTTAACAAAAACATAAGACCGTTTGGGTACGAAATAGGGGAAAGGAATAATGAGATTGAAGATAATGAGCCGTTGAGTAAAAAAATTCTTGAATCTTTTTTAATTGCGGTTGGTTTGGGGCTAATATATTTGATAGCTAAAGAAATAAATATTATTCCTAGTATCAATATAACTGGTAATTTAAATTTATTGACGGTCTTATTTTTAGGGTTGGTTGCTTCAATTTCAACCTGCATGGCCACTTCAGGAGCTTTGTTTTTATCAACGATTGGAAAGAAGACTAACAACTTAAAACAGGCAATATTTTTTAGCCTAGGCAGAATTATTTCATATGGTTTTTTTGGTTTTATTGCCGGGTTAGTCGGCAGCGTCATTATTACCAATTTAAAATTTGGAACAGGGTTAACGTTACTTGCCGCAATTTTTATGATTCTTCTTGGACTTGATATGTTAAAAATCCTTTCTTTTGCGGCTATTATTCCATATGGCGCAACGTCAAATATTTTTAGAAAGCTGGAACACGTTTTAATCAAAGACCCTCATAAATCAGCCTTTTTTTTGGGAGCGATTACTTATTTTTTGCCGTGCGGATTTACCCAAGCAACCCAGGTTTACGCACTTGGTTTAGCTTCGCCTTGGCAGAGCGCATTGACAATGGCAGTTTTTGCCGTTGGAACAGCACCGGCAATTTTATTTATCGGGTCGTTACGGAATCTCTTGAAAAGTAATTTCTATAAATACTTTATGAAAATAGTTGCCGTTGGAGTCTTGATTTTGGGGCTATATTATATTTCTAATTTTCTGGCAATTTATGGGATTAGTTTTTCAAATAAGTCAAATGAGTCAAATAAGACTTATGAGCCTAATGTGGTTAATGGTAAGCAAATTATTAATATGGAGGTAGTTAATAGCGGATATGTCCCGAACTTCTTTACCGTTAAGAAGGGGATTCCTGTCAAATGGGTGATTAATGGTAAAAATGTTTTTGGCTGCCAGGGGTATTTCGTCGTTCCCAGTTTGAATATTCAAAAGGCTTTAGATCAAGGTGAAAACATTTTTGAATTTACCCCAAAAGATTTGGGTTTTATCAATTTTTCCTGCGGAATGGGAATGTACCGTGGACGAATAGAAGTAGTTGACTGATTATCAATCCTATCGCTACTCCTGCGATTACATCAAAAAAATAATGACAGCCAAGATAGATTCTGGAATAGCTAATCAAAATTGCAACTATGCAATAAAACCAACGTCTTTTTTTATCAAAATAAGTAAGAACTGTGGCTGCGGCAAAGGCGGTAGCGGCATGTGCTGACGGAAAGGAAAAATCGGTCGGACAAATAAAACCGGATGAAAAAGGTCGGGAACGCATAAATATATTTTTCAAAACAAAATCAGCTAAAAAAAAAGTAAGAAGAAAAGATGCAGAAAAAATAATAACAAACTTTTTATCCTGCTTAGTGATACCGGGATTTTTCCTTTCTTCCAAGATCAAAACAATTAACATTACCAACAACCAAATAAAAATAAAGCTTCCTTTTAAGGAAAAAAAAGAAAAAAAATTATTAAAAAATAAATTATGAGGAATTAAATTTCTAAAAAAATTACTTATAAGATAATCTAAAGAGATGATTTTATCCATAGTTAACATTATAATTGATATCTCATGAAAAAAATTAAATACATTATCTTTGATTTTGACGGAACGATTGCCGATACGTTACCTTTTAGTTTTCAAAAATTTCTAGAAATAGCTCATATGCTTCATTTGGATGATCTTAGTGAGCGTCAGATAATTAAAGAAATACGGTCAAAGAGCTACCAGGAATTGCTTAAAGGCAGTTTCAATAGGGCATGGCTTAAACTACCTTATGTCATAAAAATGATTAAAGACATGCAGATAGAATTGGAAAAAGAAATGAATAATATTAAATTTTTTCCCGGAGTAAAAAAGTTTCTTTACGAATTAAAAGATAGGGGATACAAGTTGGCAATTATTTCTTCAAATAGGGTTGAGAACATTAATAAATTTATCGAATTTAATAAACTCAATATTTTTGATTTCATCCATGGGAAGACAGATCTTTTTGGTAAAGCCGGTTATCTTAAAAAATTTCTTAAGGATTATAGATTAAAAAAGAACGAAGTGATTTATATTGGGGATGAAATCCGCGACGTTGAGGCCTGTAAAAAAGTTGGGATAAAAATTATTGGCGTTTCCTGGGGAATGCACACGGCCGATGCCTTAGAAAAAGCCAAAGTTAATTACATTATCAAAAAACCTTCAGAGTTTTTTAAAATAATTAGTAAATAAAAATTTTATTCTTGCCATGAATTATTTTTTCATTTTTTTTCAATGATTTGATTGGATACATATAACTGACTACGTCAAAATTTTTGATTTTCAATTTGCAATTCTTAATAACCTTTTCAAGAAACCAAGGAGAGATATATAAATAAAAGGTTAACGAGTTAACGGGCTGGCGGGTTAACGAGTTAAAATCCATTTTAAATATATCGTCGTGTACAATTTTTATATTCTTTCGGTTGGGGTGGAAAAGTCTTCGAACATAAAGAATCATGATCAATATCGGGTTTATCTCAACGGCGATGAACTTTGTATTTATCTTTTTCCTGAGAGATTCAGAAGCAGCTTTAAATATAACTATTCCATCTCCAGCTCCAAGATCGATCAGAGTTTGATCATTTTTTAAATTTAACGCCTTTATAATTAACGGAATATCAATCGGTTGAGAAGGAAAATAGGGGATTGGAGAAAGGGTCTTTGAAGAAAAAATAAATATTACAAGAATTACTAATAATAGGACAATATATATAGACATTAAATGTTTTTCTCCTTGACTAATTCTATCAATTATTGCTAATATTAGGACGGTTTAAAATTATTCGGTATTTAATTTTTAATATTTAGTGTTTTTTAACGTATGATCCAACTTGTCATCGGCAGTCAGTGGGGGGATGAAGGGAAGGGAAAAATTGTCGACATAATGGCGGAAAAAGCTGATTTGGTTGTCCGATTTCATGGCGGAAATAATGCCGGGCATACGGTAGTTATTGACGGAAAAAAGTTTCCCTTTCATTTAATTCCTTCCGGAATTTTACAAAAAAAACCAATTGTCATCATTGCCGACGGCACAGTGATTGACCCGGAAGTACTGATGGAAGAAATGGCGATCTTTGAAAAAATGGGGATAAACTTGAAGAAGAAATTAATGATCTCCCCCCGATGTCATTTGATCATGCCTTATCACAAAGAACTTGATCAAGCCTACGAAAACGCCCGTGGAAAAGATAAATTAGGGACAACAAAAAGGGGGATCGGGCCAACTTACGCCGATAAAGTCAGCTATAACGGCATCAGAATTTATGAATTAATGAATTGGAACTTATTTACGGAAAAATTTAAGTTTCAGACGGAAATTAAAAATAAAATATTAACTGCGTTTGGTGTTGCCCCGATTAAAGCCGAAACATATTTTCCGGTCTTCAAAAAATTAGCGGATAAGATTCGTCCGATGGTTGGAGATACCTTTGCCGTACTTCAAAAAGCGATTAAACAGAAAAAATATGTCTTACTCGAGGGTGCCCATGGTGTAATGTTGGATAATAGTTTCGGTCTTTATCCGTTTGTGACAGCCTCAAATGTAATTGAAGGCGGAGTCAATATCGGCTCGGGAGTTCCATCGAAAAAAATCGGTGAGATTTGGGGCATTGTTAAAGCCTATACGTCCCGTGTTGGAGGTGGTCCGCTGCCGACAGAATTATTTGATAAAACCGCTGATGATATCAGGGAAAAAGGTTACGAATACGGAACAACCACAGGGCGGCCTCGCCGCATCGGATGGCTGGATCTGCCTGCAGTTAAATTTGCCTGTCAATTATCTTCTATCAACAGAATAGCAATCACTAAAATTGATATTTTATCAGGACTTTCTCAAATAAAAGCCTGTGTCGGCTATAAATTAAACGGTAAAAAAATTGAATTTAGTCAATGTGGTTATTCGGAACTATCCAAGCTAACACCTGTTTATAAAAGTTTTCCCGGCTGGAATCAGGACATTTCAAAAATCAAATCTTTCAAAAAACTACCGGTTAATTGTCAAAAATATGTCAAGTTTATTGAAAAATATCTTGAAGTAAAGGTAAAGATCGTGTCGGTGAGTCCGGAACGAAAAGCAAGCATTTTTATTTAAAAATTTAAAATTTGTTTCTTATGAATATCCGTGAGCAAATAGGCTTGACCTTTGATGACGTATTATTAGTTCCGCAAAAAACCAGTCTTGCATCAAGAAGCGGGGTTGATCTCTCAACCAATCTCACAAAAAAAATAAAATTAAGGATTCCTCTAATTTCGGCCAACATGGATACGGTGACCGAGTGTGAAATGGCTAAAGCATTAGCAAAAGAAGGGGGAATCGGAATTATTCACCGTTTTTTAACCATAGAAAAAGAAGCGGAAATGGTCGCCTCGGTTAAAAAGGAAAAATTATTAGTCGGAGCTGCTGTCGGAATTAAAGATGATTATATTGAAAGGGCTCAAGCGTTAGTTAAAGTCGGTGTTGACGTGATCGTCATCGACATAGCCCACGGCCACTCGATCTATTTATTAAAAGTTTTAAAAGATCTAAAAAAAAGATTTGCTAAAGTTGATATCATTGCCGGAAATGTCGCAACTGCTGAAGCCACAGAAGAATTAATCAAAAACGGCGCTGCCGCCGTCAAAGTTGGAATAGGTCCGGGAGCTCTTTGTATTACAAGAATTGTTGCCGGAGCGGGGGTTCCGCAGTTAACGGCGATTTCGGAGTGTGCCGCGGCTGCAAAAAAATACGGCGTTCCCATAATTGCTGACGGCGGAATAAGAAATTCAGGCGATATGGTCAAAGCATTGGCAGTTGGAGCTTCAACCGTCATGATCGGAACGCTTTTTGCCGGATGTGATGAATCACCTGCATTGACTTTTTTCAAAAATAACCGAAAATTTAAACTGACCCGCGGCATGGCGTCACTAATGGCGAATCATGATCGTCAGAAAAATGATATTAAAGTAAAAAAAGATTTGAAAGAATATGCGGCCGAGGGAGTTGAAGCAGTTGTTCCTTATCGCGGTAATGTCTCTGAATTTATCAACCAGCTTTTGGGAGGCGTTCGTTCAGGCTTTTCATACTGCGGGGCGAAAAATATTTCTGAAACTTGGGAAAAAGCCGAATTTATTCAAATCACCCAAAGTTCGCTCATCGAATCGAAACCGCACGATGTCGAACAGATATAAGTGGGTGAGGAGGGAGTCGAACCCTCATGGAAGTGAATCCACTAGTTTTTGAGACTAGCCTGTATGCCATTCCAGCACTCACCCTAAAATATTCTAACTGATATGCTCCCGCCAAGCGGGACTAACTGACAGTAGTTACTTGCTTCGCTCGTAAACTGTCAGTTGAGCATTCCAGCACTCACCCTATACAATCCCTATTATATCAATAACTGTGTTTTTTTCCGCTTGCTTTTTTTTCTTAATTGAATATAATATTATTCTCAGAAGCATATGAAAAATTCTGAGATTTTTTTTGGGAAAGATATTATTTCCCTCGATCAATTCGATCGAAAATCGATTGAATTCTTGTTTCAAGAAGTGAAGAAAATTAAAAAAACTCCGGTAAAAAAATTATTAAAAACTCTTCAGGGAAAAATTGTCGGCTTGATGTTTTTTGAACCTTCAACAAGGACGTTCAGTTCTAATTCCGCCGCCGTAAAAAGATTAGGGGGCCAAACAGTTGAGCATCAAAATCCTTTTGTCACTTCTTCAGCCGTCAAAGGAGAAACAATTGAAGATACCGTTAAAATGATGGAACAGTACTGTGATTTGTTGATAATCCGTCATCCAATAAAGGGAACCTTAAAAATTGCCGCTGATGCTGCCTCCGTGCCGGTGATCAATGCCGGAGACGGAATTGGAGAGCATCCGACTCAAGCCCTGCTTGATATGTTTACGATCTTTGAAAAACATAAACATCTCAATAATATTAGGGGATTAATGGCCGGAGACATGCTCAACGGAAGAACTGTCCATTCATTGATCCGAGGACTATCGATGTATTCGGGCAATACTATCTATCTTCTTTCCCCGAAACAATTAAAACTTTCCAGGGAAGAATTTGTTTATTATACGAAAAAGGGGATTAAGTTAATTGAAATAAGCTCTATTGATGAAATTCCCGATGACTGCCATTTTTGGTATTGGACCCGGGTGCAAAAAGAACGGTTTACCGATAAAAATGAATATGAAAAATTGAAACTAAGTTTTATTCTGACCAAAAAATTAGTTGATGAAAGAGCCGGGAAAAATACTTTGATCATGCATCCTTTACCGAGAGTCGGAGAGATTGAAGTGGCAGTTGACTCAGACCCTCGGTCCGTCTATTTAAATACTGAAGCAAAAAATGGCATGTTTGTTCGAATGGCGTTAATCAAATTAATATTGAGCAAATAATTTTTCAATTTTCAGTTTTCAATTTTCACTGAATTTTTAATGAATCAATTTTCTAATTGAAAATTGCCTAAATGAAAATTTATTGAAAAATGTAAATTGTAAATTGAAAATTTTTTTATGGTAGGAAAACTAATCCTTAAAGACGGCTCGGAATTTCAGGGCGAAAGCTTTGGTTTTGAGCAGCCCCGATCGGGTGAACTTGTATTTTCAACTGGCATGGTCGGTTATCCCGAATCCCTGACAGATCCTTCCTACGAAGGTCAAATTCTTGTATCAACATATCCAATTATCGGCTCTTATGGAGTTCCGGATAAAAAAAATTGGGAATCGGACAAAATCCATGTTTCTGGTTTAATCGTTTCCCAATACATTGATACGCCTTCACACTTCCAAAGTAAAATGACCCTGGGGGAATGGTTAAAAAAGGAAAAAGTTCCGGGTTTGGTGATTTCCGATACCCGATATCTAACCCAAAAGTTAAGAGATGGGGGAGCCCAGCTGGCAAAAATTGTATTTGAGAAAGACATCAATTTTATTGATCCAAATTTAGAAAATCTGGTTAATGCAGTTTCAATTAAAAAACCGTTGATTGAAGGGGGCGGGTCTAGACCCGCCCGTACAATTGTTCTAATCGATTGTGGTGTGAAGAAAAATATAATTAAAAGTTTATTAGATCGGGGAGTTAGGGTTATCACGGTCCCTTGGGATTTTGACATTTTTTCATTAAAAGAAAAAATTGACGGAGTTTTAGTTTCGAACGGTCCCGGAGACCCAAAGATGGCTGATACCACAATTGAAACGGTAAAAAAAACTATTGAAAAAAGGATTCCCTTGCTCGGAATTTGTTTAGGTAATCAAATATTAGCCCTTGCCGCCGGCGGAGATACTTATAAGATGAAATTCGGTCACCGTGGACAAAATCAACCCTGCATCATGATCGGGACCAAGCGTTGTTATTTAACAACCCAAAATCACGGATTTGCGATTGGAAAGATGCCGACAGGATTTAAGCCTTGGTTTGTAAATGCCAATGACGACACAAATGAAGGGATAATTCACAAAAAATTTCCGTTTATGTCGGTTCAGTTTCACCCGGAAGCTTGTCCCGGTCCAACCGATACAAGTTGGATATTTGATTATTTTTTAAAAAAATTATGAAAAAAATATTAATATTAGGCTCGGGTGCTCTTAAAATCGGCCAAGCTGGGGAGTTTGATTATTCAGGAAGTCAAGCTATTAAGGCTTTCAAAGAAGAAAGTATTAAGACCGTATTAATCAATCCCAACATTGCCACGATCCAAACATCAAAGGAATTAGCGGACAAAGTTTATTTTTTACCGATAACCACTGAATTTGTTGAGGGCGTTATAGAAAAAGAAAAACCCGATGCGATTGTCCTTTCATTTGGTGGCCAGACAGCCCTAAATTGTGGAATTGACCTATACAAAAAAGGAATCCTGAAGAAGTATAATGTTCAAGTTTTAGGAACACCTGTTTCCTCGATCGATCTAACCGAAGACCGGGAAAAGTTTGCTCACCATCTTCATAAAATTAATGTTGCAACACCAATAAGTCATGCCGTGGCTACGGTCGAAACCGGGCTAAAAAAAGCCAAAGAAATCGGTTATCCGGTCATGATCCGGGCCGGTTTCTCGCTCGGAGGTCAAAAATCCGGTGTTGTCTATAATGAAAAAGAATTTGTTTCCATAGCCCAGGCGGCCTTATCGTTTTCTCCGCAGATATTAGTTGAAAAATATCTTCATCATTATAAAGAGATAGAGTATGAGGTTGTCCGTGATATCCATGATAACTGTGTAACGGTTTGCAACATGGAAAATTTTGATCCTTTGGGCGTCCATACAGGTGAATCGATCGTTGTTGCCCCAAGCCAGACTCTCACAAATTTTGAATACCATTATTTGCGGGAACTTTCGATAAAAATAGTTAGAAGCTTGGGTATAATCGGGGAATGTAATGTTCAATTTGCTTTGAACCCAAGGCCGAAAAATAAAATTGAGTATTACGTCATTGAAGTTAACGCCCGATTATCCCGTTCCTCAGCTCTAGCTTCTAAAGCGACAGGTTATCCTCTCGCATATGTCGCGGCAAAACTAATACTGGGTAAATGTTTGATGGAGATAAAGAATCAAGTTACCCAAGTTACCCAATCTTTCTTTGAGCCGGCCCTTGACTATATTGTCGTAAAAATTCCCCGCTGGGATATGGATAAGTTTAAGGGAACGTCGGAAAAAATCGGCTCTTCCATGAAATCGGTTGGAGAGATTATGGCGATTGGCCGGACATTTGAAGAGGCAATTCAAAAAGGCGTCAGAATGCTTGATGTTGGAGTGCAGGGAGTGACCGACAATAATTTTAATTTGACCACTGAGGAGGTTTTAGCCAATATTAAACAGGCAAATTCCAAAAGAATATTTTTTATTACCAAAGCATTAAAATTGGGTGTTGCTGTTCAAAAAATTTATGAATTAAGCGGGATTGATCCATGGTTTTTGTATCGGTTGAAAGAAATTGTTGACGCGGAAAGGGAATTATTAAATGTAGGGAACAAAAATTTTTGTTCCGTACAACAATTATTGAAATTAAAACAATTAGGCTTTTCAGATAAGAAGATCGCACAAATCCTAGGAAAAAAAGAATTAGAGATTAGAGAATTAAGAAAAAAATTAAAAGTTATTCCATCAGTTTTCCAAATCGACACCCTGGCCGGAGAGTTCCCTGCAAAAACAAATTATTTGTACACAACCTACAACGGAAATCATAATGACGTTTCACCGATCGGGGATAAGGGGGTAATGGTTTTGGGCTCCGGACCATACCGGATCGGCAGTTCAGTAGAATTTGACTGGACCTGTGTCAACAGCTCGCTTTTTTTGAAAAAATACGGAAAAAAATCAATTATTGTCAACTGTAATCCGGAAACCGTTTCAACAGATTATGATATTTCTGACCGTTTATATTTTGAAGAGGTCAGCTTTGAGCGGGTAGCTGATATTTACGAATTTGAACATTCATCTTCAGTAATTGTTTCCGTAGGCGGACAAACGCCTAACAATATTGCTAAAAAGATCGATCAATACGGAATAAAAATTTTGGGAACGACTGCGGTTGATATTGACCGGGCCGAGGATAGAAAAAAATTTTCCCAGCTGCTTGATGACCTGAAAATAAAACAGCCGGTCTGGAATAGCTTTATTGATATGGAAGTAGCCTTAAAATTTGCCCAAGATGTCGGTTATCCGATTTTAGTCAGACCGTCATACGTACTTTCCGGAGCCGCCATGAGCCTTTGCTACAATTCAATTGAACTAAAGCATTTTATTGAAAAAGCCACCAATATTAATAAAAAATACCCGGTGACAATTTCAAAATATATGACTAATGCCCGGGAAATTGAGTTTGATGGAGTAGCAGAAAAAGGGCTGGTCAAAGTCTTCGCCATTTCCAATCATATTGAACATGCCGGTGTTCATTCAGGTGATGCCACAATTGTTTATCCGGCCGAGAGGGTTCGTTTTTTTAGCGGCGAGAGAATGATCGAAATTGCCAAAGAATTATCCATGTCTCTAAATATTTCCGGCCCCTTCAATATTCAATTTATGGTTAAGGACAACGAGGTTTATGTAATAGAAATGAACTTGAGAGCGTCACGGACATTTCCGTTTATATCAAAAGTAACCGGAGTTAATTTTGCTGAGGTAATCGTTGATAGTTTTTTTGGTAAAGCTAAAGAATATAAAATTAAATATCCAAACTACGTGGCCGTCAAAGCACCACAATTTTCTTTTGCCAGAATGGAAGGGGCTGATCCGGCGCTGGGGGTTGAAATGGGTTCAACCGGAGAAGTGGCCTGTTTTGGAGATACGGCCGAAGAAGCTTATTTGAAATCTTTACTTTCAACGGGAATGTCTTTGAAGAATAGATCGGCGCTGGTCACGATCGGAGGAGACGAATTTAAGCTTCGTTTTGCCGAATCAATCTGGCGTCTGAAAAACCTAGGTTTTAGACTTTATGCAACCAAAAAAACTCATCTGTTTTTGAAAACCAAAGGCGTTCGGACAAAGCTGGTCTATAAACTTTATGAAAAGCAAAGTCCGACAGTTACAGACTTAATTGAAAAGCGTCAAGTGTCTTTAGTTATTAATTTAAGTGAAGATTATAATAACGAAGGTTCGTTTAAACGAGTAATTACCGACGGGTATTTAATAAGACGTGCGGCAATCGATAACAATATTCCGCTATTTACCGATCTAAATTCGGCCAGATTTTTTGTAAATTCGCTGGATAAATATAAAATTTCTGACTTGAAAATTAAGAGTTGGGATGAGTATTTATGATCCGACTACCGGGGTTGATCGACGTTCATGTTCATCTTCGTGATCCGGGGCAGACAGAAAAAGAAGATTTTTATACAGGAACTTTAGCGGCGCTTGCCGGTGGATTTACGACAATTTTAGATATGCCGAATAATAAAGTTCCAATTACTTCAATCAGAGCTTTGGAAGAAAAACAAAAAATTGCCAGCGAAAAAAAAGTTTGCGATGTCGGCTTTTTTTTTGGATCACTTGGAGAAAATTTAGAAGATTTTAATAAAATTCAAAGTAAAGTTTTTGGCTTAAAAATTTATTTGAACCAAACAACCGGAAATTATATAATTAATGAAATAGTGTTCAAAAAAATTTGTCAGGCTTGGCCAAAAAAAAAGCCAATATTGCTTCATGCGGAGGACGATGCTATAGAAAAAATGATTGAGATTGCAAGTCGAGCCGGTCAACGAATTCATATCTGTCATGTTAGTTCAAAAAAAGAGCTCCAAATAATAATTGAGACAAAGAAAAAAAATTATAAAGTTACCTGCGGCGTTACACCCCACCATTTATTTTTAACAGGATCAGATGAAAAAGCATTAGGTCAATTTGGCATAATGAAGCCGGCTCTAAAATCTAAAGAGGACGTGGATTTTATCTGGAAAAATCTTAAATATGTTGACGTTATCGAGTCTGATCATGCTCCTCATACAAAAGAAGAAAAAAAAAGCGAAAAACCTCACTTTGGAGTTCCTGGATTAGAAACAACTTTACCTCTTTTATTAACGGCAGTTTCGCAAAAAAAATTATCACTTAACAGATTAATCGAACTATGTTTTGAAAATCCAAAAAAAATTTTCAATATTAAAACCGATAAAAATACTTATGTAGAGATTGATGAAAAAGAAGAGTATATTATTGATAATAAAAATTTAAAAACAAAATGCGGCTGGTCGCCGTTTAACGGTTGGAAAGTTAAAGGTAAAGTAAAAAAAGTTTTTATTCGAGGAAAAAAAGTATTTGAAAATGGTAAACTATTTGTAAATCTGGATTTAGAAAAATTATTAAACCGTTTAAAATTATATTATTCATAACTAAATAAATATGGATCTTAAAATCAAGTTATTTGGTAGAAAGTTAGAAAACCCATTGTTCCTTCCTTCAGGAATTATTAACGATGTTGCCGGTCATAAAATGGCTTTTGATTCAGGCGCAGCTACAGTTGTTTTAAAATCAATAACTTTAGAGCCAAGAGAAGGTAATCCAATTCCCAGAGTGGCAAAATATGAATACGGTATTTTAAATTCAGTTGGACTAAAAAACCCGGGTTTAAAAAAAGGGAAAGAACAGATCAAAGATTTCATTAAAAAAACTAAAGACCCGGTAATTATCAGTGTTTTTGCCACCAACGTAAAAAACTTCAAAAAGCTAGTCAGCGAAATGGCAGAGTTAAAGCCATATGCTATCGAAATTAATCTTTCTTGCCCGAATGTTGAAGGTGAATTTGGTCAAATGCTAAGCAACAAGAGCGATTCGTCTTTTCAAGTAATCAAAGGTGTCAAAAAAGAAGCGGGAAAAATTCCCCTAATTGCAAAATTGACTCCGAATGTTGAACAAATAGCGGAAATTGCAAAAGCCTGTGAACAGGCCGGTGCTGCGGCAATTGCTGCTATCAACACGGTTGCTCCAAGTATGGTGATTGACATAAATAAACGAAAGCCGGTTTTGGGAATGAAAAAAGGCGGACTTTCCGGACCCGGTATCCGTCCGGTGGCGATTGCCAAGATCTATGAAATTTATGAGGCGGTTAAAATTCCGATTCTTGGTATGGGCGGAGTGGAGAAGTGGCAGGATGCGGTTGAGATGATGATGGCCGGTGCAACTTTGATTGGTGTCGGCTCAAGTGTATATTTACGAGGTTATAAAATTTATGGGGAAATATTAACAGGACTGAAAGAATTTTTGAAAAAAGAAAAAATCAACGATGTTAGCAAATTAGTCGGATTAGCTCATTAACAAATGAGCTAACAAAGCAGAATAACAATTTATTTTCCTTTTGTATCTTTATTTTGTCCTGTTGCAACCGATATTCCCGCTGCAATCCCAAAAAATGTGCTAGATAAACCCCCAGTTAAAGCAATAATCAAATCATTTGAATTATTACTTAATAAAGTTGCTGCGGTAGCTATTAAAGTACCTACCATAGGTCCCAATAGTACAACTTTTTTCTCTAAATTTAATTTTTTTCCTATAAAATAACCAATTTTGCCACCTACAGCCGCTGAAGCTAGATCTATAACAACACGAGTAGGAAGCGTTGCTAAACCTAGAAAAGCCGGAGCTAAAACAGTAACAGTATTTTTTAATTCTTTTTCAATAGGTCTTAAAATAGAAGAAACACCTTCTTTTATTCTTCCTGCTCCTTGGATAATTTTTTGAGCTGTTGGATTCATTGTATAGGCGATTGTAGCATAAAGATAACCTAAATTCAATCAATAAAGTGCGTCTTCCCAATCCTTCTTCTTGACAATATTTTTTATTGATAGCGGTATAATAAGGTATATTTACCATGACGGTTGCTTTTTGAAGCTTTTTTTCATCTGGTTTCTTAAGAGTTTTAGTAACTAACAATCCGGCAAGGACGATGAAGATTATTGCTACAACAATTTTGTCAAAAGATATTTGATTTAAATAAATTTTGTTATAATTTATTAATTTTAGAAATTAATAAAATTTTTATGGACAATGTTATAGATATTCTTAAAAAAGTCGGCGCTGTTATCACGGACTCTCATTTTGTATATACTTCCGGAAAACATGGAAGCGTTTACGTCAACAAAGATGCTGTTTATCCTCATACTGCCGAAACTTCAAGGATAGGGGAGTTATTTGCCAAAAAATATAAAAACATGGATATTGATGTTGTCGCGGCTCCGGCCTTGGGAGGAATTATTCTTTCCCAGTGGACAGCTTATCATTTATCAAAATTGAAAGGTAAAGAGGTCTTGGGAGTTTATACGGAAAAAACCGCCGATAAACAGATGATCTTTACCAGAGGTTATGATAAATTAGTCAAAGGAAAAAATGTGCTGGTAATCGAAGATCTAACAACGACAGGTGGCTCGGTTAGAAAAGTCGTTGATACCGTTAAGGTAGTTGGCGGAAATGTCGTTGCCGTCTGCGTTATGGTCAACCGCGACCCGGTTAATGTAACGAGCGAGGTCGTTGGGGGACCATTTAGCGCACTTGGAATTTTAAAAGCATCGGCCTTTGATGAAGTTAACTGTGAACTTTGCAAAAAAAACGTTCCAATAAACACCGACGTTGGTCAAGGAAGAAAGTATCTGGAAGCGAAAAGGGGAAAAATATGACATTTCAAGAAAAGTTGGACAAAATTGTTAAGAAAAATAAATCACTGATTTGTGTAGGGCTGGATTCTGATATTGAGAAACTCTCGGCCGGCGGAAAAGTTTATCCCATCTCAACTCCAACCGAACAGTACTTATCCCAACTTTCGTTCAATAAGACCATCATTGAAGCCACCCACGACCTTGTTTGTGCATATAAGTTGAACACTGCCTTCTATGAATCTATAGGTCATGAAGGAGTCAATGCTTTAAAAGATACCTGTGACTATTTGGTAAAGAAATATCCGGAAATCCCAATCATCATTGATGCCAAGCGGGCGGATATAGGCAATACAAACAAAGGTTATGTTCAATTTGTTTTTACATATCTTTCCGGCGATGCGGTGACCGTTCACCCGTACTTAGGAGAAGAGGCTATAAGACCATTCTTAGATAAGAAGGATAAGGGAGTTATTATACTATGCCGGACTTCTAACCCTGGCGCCGGTGAATTTCAAGATTTATTAGTTGATGGCAAACCTTTGTACAAAGTTATCGCTGAAAACGTTGCCAGTAAATGGAATGCGAATAAAAATTGCATGTTAGTCGTTGGGGCCACCTATCCTGATGAACTAAAAGAAGTAAGGAAGATTGTAGGGGATATGACCTTGCTTGTTCCGGGGATTGGAGCTCAGGGAGGCGATTTGGAAGCGACGCTTAAGGCAGGATTAAATTCTAAAAAACTAGGATTGATGATAAATTCGTCTAGAGGAATCATATTTGCCCAAAATCCGAGGGAAGAGGCAATGAAACTGAGGAATGAAATTAATAAATTAATATGATTTTTGACAAAGTAGTAATTCAATCGGCCGCACGTGGTCATAAAATTGATGTTACGCCGTTTCTTCTTGATCCCGATAATTTCTTCGGCGACCATAAAGTAGATCATCTGGTTAGATTTAAAGATGCTTACACAAAAATTATCGGTAAATATCACGGTCAGTTTGGCAAGTGGAATTTAAAAGACCTTGAAAAAAATAAGATCTATGTTTTGGAAAATTATTACGACAACGCTAAGTACTTGATGGATAAGATTAATGTGATTGCCCAGAAAATTGTTTTTAACTCGGTTTTTTATCATGACACCGGTATCGCCAACGAATATTTTCTTTTAGCCAAGGAGGGCTATGAGATGCTTCGCAAACACGAGAGTCGGTTTAAGATTGAAGATCAAAAATTGTCGGCGGTGAGTTTGGAGAGGGCTGGGCTGGTGACGACTCGATTAGCATTGGGGAAAAGTAAAAACGCCAAACTTAAAAATGAAATCCGCGTTGTTACCAAACGAACCCATTTAATCGGTGAGCCGACGACCAATCTGTCAGTTACGGTTTTATGGAGAGATAGGGAACAACTAAAGCAGATTAATAACCAGTCGATATTAATCAGCGATTTTGTTAATCCTGCCTCAGGCGCTTCGGCCGCCGCTTTTATTCTGGCCGCCGAAAAATTAGGTATAAAGCCGGCCAAAATCTTTCATCGGTCAGTCAGTTTGACTCAGGCAGGAGTCTTACTGATGAAAAAGGCTTTAACTGAGATGGGGATAGAATCAACCTTCTACAGTGTTGGCGTTGCCTCAGAACTTAGTCCCAACTACTATTTAATAGGTAACAGGGCTGTTGCCGACGCCGGCCACATCCTGCGACATTTTTTACCTAAATCATAATTTTCAATTTTCAGTTTTCAATTTACATTGAATCATTGTAAATTTATTGAAAATTGTAAATTGGTAATTGAAAATTAAATTTAGTTCTGCTACCATTTTTGTCTATGTTTACTCCTGATAAAAAAATCCTCGAAAACTATGCCAAAGTGATGATTGATTTTGCCCTAGGGAAGGGGAAAGGGGTAAAGCCGGGCCAGGTTGTTTACCTTCAGTACGATTCAGAGGCTTTGCCCTTAGCGTTAGCTGTTTATAAAAGAATTTTGGAAAAAGGCGCTTTCCCGATGGTCAAGGGAATTGAGGAAAGTTTTCAAAAGGCAATGTTTGAAAATGCTTCAGACGATCAACTGAAATTTTTTCCCAAAGAATATACAAAGGCATTGGTTAATACGATCGATCACAGGATCTATTTAATTGCTCCAACAAACCCTTTTTTACTAAAAGATGTTAATCCTAAAAAAGTTATGACCAGCAACGGCGGTGATAAACGACTGCTTCGAAAATGGCTTTTTGAAAAAGAAGATCAGGGAAAATTAACATGGACCTTATGTCTCTACGGCACGGAAGGAATGGCTAATGAGTCAGGTCTATCATTAAAAGATTTTTGGCAGGAAATAATCAATGCTTGTTATTTGGAATCGGAAAATCCGATTGCTACTTGGGAAAAAACATTTCAGCAAATAAACGATTTAAAAAATAAATTAAATAAACTACCGGTTGATAGTTATCATATGGTCTCTGAAAAAACCGACCTATATATTAAGTTAGGGGAAAAGAGAATTTGGCAGGGCGGTGGAGGGGCAAATATTCCATCCTTCGAAATCTTTACTTCACCCGACTGGCGTGGAGTAAACGGTAAAATATTTTTTAATTTTCCGCTTTATCGTTATGGAAATATTATTAAAAATATTCAACTGGAATTTAAAGAGGGGATTGTTATTAAAGCAACCGCTGATAAAAATGAAAAGCTTCTCAGGGAAATGATTGCTCAAAAAAATGCCGATAAGATCGGGGAATTTTCGCTGACCGATAAAAGATTTTCCAAAATATCCAAATTCATGGCTAATACCTTATACGATGAAAATTTTGGCGGAAACTTTGGTAACAGTCATCTGGCTGTAGGTACCTCATATCATGATTGTTATAACGGTGATGTAAAAAAAATGGGAACTGAAGATTGGGAATCTTTAGGTTTTAACGAATCGGTTGAACACTGTGACATTATCAATACCAATGAAAAGGCTATCGAGGCGATCATGAAAAACGGGTCAAAAAAGGTTATTTACAAAAACGGAAATTTTGTGATATAACTATCTTATGCGTCTTTTGAATATTTTAAAAGAAAACGATATTATACGAGTATCTCCGGAAGATCACCTTTCAAAAGTTTTAAGCAAATTATCGACTTCCCACGACGCCGCCTTTGTTTTTGATGAAAATAACAAGTATATCGGCATTGTCAGCCCCTATTTTACGATGATAAAATCATCCCTTCCTGCAAATACCAAAGTTCAGCACTGCTTAACTCATACGGCAAAGATTTACCTTAACTATCCCTTGTCAAAAGTCTGCGAACTTTTTATTCAATCAAAGATTCATTATTTACCGGTTTTTGATGAAGAAGATAAATTTTTGGGAATAATTTCTGCTCGTAGGATATTGTCTTATTTTAAGGACCTATCGATTTTTAAAGTAAAGGTTGAGGGTATTATTAAAAAAAGATGGAAAGGATTAATCACAGTTTTTGAGGATGACACAATCACTCAGGCAATTCACCTTTTTAAAACCAATAAAATTTCCAAACTAATAGTTATCAATCATGAGAGAAAGCTAAAAGGAGTTTTAAGTTATTATGATCTGATTAAGTTAATGGTCAGCCCGAAATATTCCAGTCATCATGGTGAAAGAGTTAGTGAAAAAATAAACTTTCATAATTATCGGGTAAAAAATTTTTCCAAGAACTATGTCTTAACTTTGACAAAAGAAAAACATTTGTTAGAGGTAATTAATCTAATTGTAAATAAAAAGATAGGCAGTGCTATCGTCGTTGATAACGAAAGACGGCCGCTAGGAATTATCACGACCAGAGATATTCTTCGTTTTTTTATCGATAATGAAAAATTTGCCTTTATAAAGTCGCTAAATCCGTTTAAAAAAATATTCAAGAAGTAGCTATATTCTCCAGGGCGCTTTTTAAATCCCTAAATTTGTATTGATAAGGTATATTTTTATCTAATATATTTGTGATCCAAAAAATTTTTAATTTTTTATTTTTAATTTTTAATTTCTCAACTATGTCCCAGTTATCTTCAATATAAATATCCAAATCCAATTTTTTTATCATTTTTTCTTTAAATTTATTCGGTTGTAAATCATCAGTATTTTGATAACATTTTTCAAATATCTTTTTTGCATTAATTTTTTTCAACCAAGTTTCATAATCACTTTTCAAAAAACCATATCGGCCGGTAACAATATATGCTTTAATTCTTTTATTTTTTACTAATTGTTTAATATTAAAAAGAGCGCTATCTGGCTTAAAACTGGTTTTGTGAAGTAATCGGAAAAGAAACTGTTCGAGCTTAGATTTTGGAAAATAAAAAGAGTCCAAATTTTGTTTTAATAGTAATGATTTAATTGGTTTGAACAATTTTGCAATTGGACGGATAAATCTGATAGGGTTGTAAAGAATAACACCGTCAAGATCAAAGCCGACTTTTAATACTTTTTTCATAAGTAAATATGATAACATAATAAATTATGAAAGTATTAATTACCGGGGGAGCCGGGTTTTTGGGTTTGCATCTTGCCCATTTTTTTTCAAAAAAAAAATTTGACATTTATCTTCTGGATATTGCCGGTTTTAATAAAAAAGAATATCCGAAAAACTGTCATTTTATAAAAGCAGACGTAAGAAGTAAGACTTCAATGAATCAACATATCAAAGGCATGGATTTTGTTATTCACGCGGCCGCCGGCTTGCCTCTTTGGAAAAGCAGTGAGATTATGAAAATTAATATCGGCGGAACGGAAAACGTTTTAAAAGCATCGCTCACAAATAAAGTTAAGAGAATTATTTATATTTCTTCTACCGCGGTTTACGGAGTGCCTAAAAAACATCCCATATTTGAAGATGACTCGAGAATTGGAGTAGGACCTTACGGACAATCAAAAATTGAAGCGGAAGATCTTTGTTTTCAATTTATTGAAAAAGGTTTAAACGTTACTATCATTAGGCCAAAAACATTTTTGGGAACACATCGACTTGGAGTATTTGAAATACTATTTGATTGGATTCACGACAATAAAAAAATTCCTTTAATAGGGAATGGCGATAATCGGTACGAACTTCTCGATGTTGACGATTTATGCGAAGCGGTTTATTTATTCACCCAGAAAAATAATAAGAAATATAATGATGTATTTAATATCGGAGCGGAAAAATTTACGACTATTAAAGGAGACTTCAAAATAATGTTTAAAGCTTTAAATTCAAAATCAAAAATTTTTCCGACACCGGCCTTTATTGTTAAAAGGGCTTTGTGGTTATTTGAAAAATTAAAACTGTCTCCTTTGTATCAGTGGGTTTATGACACCGCCGATCGTGATTCTTTCGTATCAATTGATAAGTTAACAAAAACTTTATTCTGGCATCCCCGTTATTCAAATTCTGACGCTCTCATAAAATCATATAAATGGTATTTAAAAAATTACAAAGAAATAAAATCCCGGGGATCGGGCGTTACTCATACCGTAGGTTGGAAGCAGGGGATACTGGGATTAATAAAAAAGTTTTTTTAAATCTTGTATAGAACTCCTATTATGTTTTTAGTCTTATTATCCAAAATAATTTTTTCTTTTCCCCCAGGATATTTATTCTTAATTTCCTTAATAAAAAAAACATATTCATTCAAAAGTACAAACAAGACATTGTTTTGCGATTTAGGGCTAAGATCAAAATTACCAAACTCTTTAGATCTGTCTTCACAAGTTCGATCATGATTGATAAATCTTAAGGTTTCATATTTGCAGCTCCATCGGCTTGACAAAAATAATATTTCAGTTTTTTCATCTGTCATTTGATTGATCCTGATTCCGGCATTTGTCAGTTCATAGGTATAAACAAATTTAGACTCCTGATCATAAGGAAAAAAATTAAAATATGTAATTAAATTAATAAATGATTCTGTCACAATTATGGTAGTTAGAAGAAAAATTATAATAATTTGCTGCTTATTTTTTACTTTACCGACTATCCATTTAATAGCAACGGCAAAAAAATAATAAAAATATATTAACGTTAAAATAGACCTTCTATAGGTGCCCTCAAACGTAAAAAATGTTGGCGCCAGAAAAAAAACCAAAGAAAATAAAATAAAATAATTTATCCTCTTATTTTCAATGAAAGATAAGCAAATTCCAAGAAAAAATAAAATTAGATAAGATCTATTAAAATTATAATATTTTCCAAAGGCATCAATAAAATCTACCTTGCCTCCCAAAATGAAAAATGATAAATTTTCAAAACCGTTTTTCAAAATTAATTTCGATTTATTAATAAAGTCGACTTTATTTTTTACATTATTTTCATTTAAAATATTATAAGTTTTTACATGACTGAAATAAAAATCAGGCTGAAAAACCATCACTTTTAAAATAGGAAAACTGACAATACCAAAAAAAACAATAAATAAAAATAACTGCTTAATTTTTAGAAAAGAAAATTTATATCGGTAAATATCAACTACGAGTAAAGAGATAAGAGAGAGAGGAAATAAAATAAAAACATGATAACTATGAAAACCAAATCCTGCAAAAATTGCGCTTAGAATAATAAAAAGCGAATTATTTTTTCTTCGGTATAAAATAAAAAAAATAAGTGACATTAATTGGAGAAGCGGTAGATATATAACGTTATACGCAATTCTTGAATAATGGATGTGAATAAGCGAAAAATTAAAAGCAATAGTCGTTAATATGGAAACTTTCTTGTTAAAAAATAATCTAAGAAATACGTAAAAAGCAATAATTGTTAATATCCCGGCAATTGCAGGAGAAACTCTCAACAGAAATATATTTTCTCCAAAAATTTTAAATATTAAAGCTGTCGGGTAGATTGAGCCGGATGGAATTCCTGCAGCTGCAGCCACGTAGGATGGAACTGAACCTTTTGACAATATTTCTCTTGCTATTATTCCGGTCAAACCTTCATCACCGTGAATTCCAGGCGGGATTTTATCCAATAATACTAGTCTTGGAATGCCGGAAATAATTAATAAAAAAAATATTATAAAAAAATCAGTTTTAATAAATTTAAAAAATTTATTCACTTTTTTTAAAAATTAAAATTTTAGGATGGTCGTATACCGTAAAGGATTCATCAGCGGAATCATCGCTAATTTGAAATTTAAAATTTAAAAATTGAAAATTAGGATATGAAGAAAATTCTGCGACTTTCTTAAAATGCAGCTTGTTAGAAAATAATTTTTGATAATACTCAGCAGTTTTTAAATAGCAGACCTTATATTTTTTACAGTCAGTTAATTTTTGCAACGGTACATAAAGTCTGTTTGAAGCAATGATAATATAATCGGATTTTTGTAATTTTTGATCTATAATTTCCCACTTATTTTCATCATCCGGCTGATCGTAAAGGGTTAATTCCTGATATTGATATTTTTCTCCGCCATAGGTTGGAACCCGGTCATCCCAATGTTCAACAGCCAACGTCGATCCTTCCGGTATGTTTTTTAGAATCCAATCCGTCGCTGATATTCTTGTGTGGGGAAAAGAGTAGATATTCAAAAACATAAAAGACCATAATAAGGCGCAGGCAATGAATGCATAGGCTAAGAGTTTACAAGCTTCATAAAGTTTATAAAGTCCGAAGCCAGCCAGGATTGCGAAAAACGGGTAAAGCGGCAACATATAGCGCATGAACTTGACTGAGGAGCGCCCGATAACTAAAAAATATAAAAAATAAAATATAAAAAAAAGAATTTGAAATCTAATATTCAAAAATTTAGATTTGATTGAAAATTGGAAATTGGAAATTGAAAATTTTACAACGATTAAAAACCCCGCGATACTTAGTAATGTAATAATCGGTCCCAGCCCCCACAAAAAAATATTTTTAAGGTAATAAAGATAGGGGATTGTCCCAACATATTGCAAAGTGTAGGGAAAAACATAAGGATTAGAGTTCATCATTACCTGCGCTTTAATATCGGAAATAAATTTAACGTATTCAATGAAAGCGTAAGGCATGAAAAGAAAATGAAAAATGAAAAATGAATAGTGAAAAATTAATAAACCAAAAAACAAATTTCTCCATTTTTTCAAGTTTTTAAAAACAAGAACACCAATCACTATTGGATAAAATATTACAGATGTGAACTTTGTTGCCATCATAGCGGCAAAGACTAAACTTATGATAAAAATTTTTTTCATTGAAGGAGACTTAAAATAAGTTAGGAGGATATAAATCAATCCCGTGATAAAGGTATTTAACAAAACATCAACAACAAAGAAATGAGAGTTTTGAATAGGAAAAAAAGCAATACCATAAAGAAGACTTGAAAATAAAGCAATTTTATTTGACTTAAATAAAAACTGTCCGATTTTATAAATTGTACAAATTGTAATCAAATCAAAAAAAACTGCCAAACTTCTTCCGGTCAGAAGCATTCCCGCATAATTAGCCAAATTTTTGTGAAATAAAAAATCGATCATTTGAGAAAATCCCTTTAGGAGGTAAATAGGCAGACTGCCGTAATTAAAAAAATCAGGATTTAGATTTCTAAAAAAATTAATTCTATCGGCAACCATTATTAACATTCTTTCATCCGGATGAAGGTGGAATCCTTGATCCCAATTTAGGCTGAAAATACGTATAAAGAATGCTGACAATAAAATTAGAATAAACGCAAACTTGTTTTTCATAAGTTGAGATTTTATTAACAATAAATTATACTAAAAACTATGTTACCGGTATTATTAAATGTTAGCTTTTTGAAAATTTATACTTTTGGAGTTTTTTTAGTTCTGGGATTTTTCTGGGCAATTTATTTATTGTGGAAAAACATCCGGTTGACATCCTATAAAGAGGAAGATATTTTTGATGGATTATTTATGTCGATCTTCGGAGCTATTTTTTTTGGAAGACTGGTCTACGTATTGTTAAATTTTAGGGAATTTGGTTTTAATATATTAAAATTTGTTTTAATAAACGGATATCCTGGAATATCATTTTACGGATCTATCTTTGGAGGACTTTTAATTTTGTATTTATTTTTAAATTCACGAAAACTAAACTTTAGCGACTCGATTGACTATTTTATCACACCTCTTTTTGTAGCTTTAGCTTTTGGTAAAATCGGTGCTTTTTTTTCCGGAGTGGAAGTTGGAATAAAAACAAATTTTTTATTTAAAATTAAATACGTTGGTTTTGACGGGTTTAGACATTTAGTTGGATTATACGAAGGGTTGATGTTAATAGCGGGTTTATTTATCTCGTACAAAATATTATTTGAAATAAGAAAGGAAAGGTACTATAAAGGTTTTCTTTTAAAATTTTTTCTATGGTTCTTAGCCTTAACTATTTTTCTGTTTGACAAAATTAAAGAAAATCGTTTATACTACTTTGGTCAAAGTTTAGACTTTTTAGTTTCATTAATAATTCTGTTGACAATAAGTTTCCACTTTGTATATTATTTTAGGAACGGGATTTTAAGTTTTATAAAAAATTATGGACAAAAAATTTTCGAAACAGTTCGTATCGGAGCAAAAAAAAAGGTTAGAGGAGGAAAGGAGAAAAAACCTCAATCAGATTGATGAGCTTAAAAAAGACGATCCTTTTGCCGATCCTGAGCACGCTTCAGATAATGCTGCCGTAGATACCGATGTCCGGGAACAAGTCGGCCATGATACGATAGAAGCCGAAATTAAGGATATGAAAAAAAGAATAGGTGACATCGATAACGCATTAAAAAAGATCAATAAAAATCAATATGGCTATTGTGAACGATGTAAAAAACCCATCGTTCATGCAAGATTAAAATTAATTCCTGAAGCCTCTTTTTGTATAGAATGTGAAAAAAGATTGAGGAAATAGTATACTCGTTTTTATGGGCGAGATTTCACTATCTTTGGTTCTAAACTATTTCTTATATTTAGCGGTCCCTTTTTCATTAGCTATTGTTGCAAAAAAAGCCAAACTTTCGCCTCTAATAGGGTACATAGTCGGTGGATTGGTTATTGGAAATCTATTTCCTGAAATGGCAACGAGTCAGGCAATATCGAGTTTTGCCTATTTTGGAATAGTATTTTTACTTTTTACCTTAGGCTTGGAGACAAATTTCGCCAGAATAATCATTCTAAAAAAATTTATCATAATAGGAGGGACATTACAGCTTTTCTTATCAATGATATTTGTCTTTGCTTTAAGCTTATTATTTAAATTTTCACTTCTTGAATCGTTCTTGATAGGAATAGCACTTTCGTCTTCATCAACGACTATTGTTGCAAAGATAATCCAAGATAGGGGAGAGGAATCTTCATTTGTAGGTGAAATTGCGATGGGCATTTTAATTTTCCAGGATATCGCCTTCATTCCGTATCTAATGATATTTACATCAATAACCAGTAGGGATGCTTCAGTCTGGATGGTGATAAAAGACACGGTATTAGGTCTTATTAAAGCGACCGTAATTATTACTGCCTTATTTTATTTTGGGCAAAAAATTATTCCAAAAATATTTAATAAAATTGCCAGAATTTCTAGGGAGCTGTTTGATCTTTTTATTGTTGTTTTCATTTTTTTTATTGTAGGAATATCAATCATATTAAAGATTCCGACTTTAATCGGAGCTATGGTGGCAGGAGTATTACTTGCTCAAACAATAGAACATTACCATATTTTTTCCGAGGTTAGACCGCTCCGTAATCTCTTAGGAGTAATTTTTTTTGTTTATATTGGTAGCCATATTGAACTACGTCTAGTAGTTCCTTATTTGCCATCGATATTGTTATTTACGATTGGAGTCATAGTTATAAAAGCATTAATAGTTTTAATAGTTTTCTTGTTTCTAAAATTTCACTCAAGAACAAGTTTTAGCCTATCGATGTACCTATTTCAAATTGATGAAGACGCATTCATTTTAATATCATCAGCTTATTTAAGTAAAGTAGTTTCACTTGAAAAATATCTTTTTGTAATTACAGCAGTACTAATTACTTTTGTTCTAACTCCAATTTTTATTAAGAACAAGGACAAGTCATATCGGGTAATCAGAGGATTCATTAAGAAATATTTTCCATTTTTGGAAAATTTTATTACATATAGGATTGATAGTAATCAATCTCCAATTGATGAGATGGTTATAAAAAATCATGTAGTAATCTGCGGGTATGGAAGAATAGGCAGCTACATCGGTAGATCGTTGATGATGGCCAACATTCCTTATGTTGCTATAGATTACAATTTATTTATCGTCGAAAAAGCAAAAAAACAAGGTGTAAATATTATTTATGGAGATCCTTCGGACATCGATATTTTAGATTATGCGCAAGTTGAGGATGCGATTATTTTAATAATGGCTCTTCCTGAAAAAAACATTCAAGAAGCAATAATTTTGAATTCAAGAAAACTTAATCGAAAACTATATATAATCAGTCGGGTCCATAAAGAAAGAGATCAGGCTCGAATGAAGGATCTTGGAGTTGATTTGGTAGTTCAGCCGGAGTTTGAAGCTTCGCTTTCTATCATTAAAAAAATATATCTTTGGCATAAGTTGGATAAGGAAGACATTATTAATAAGATCAAAAGATTAAAAATAGAACATGGTATATCGTAACAAAATATCAAATATTAAATATCAACTATCAAAGAGAAGTAGTGTTATTTTTATTTTTCTTCTTATTTGCTTGTTCTATTATTTATTTAAATCGATTACATCCTCTGTTTTTCTAAAGGGTAGAGATAAGATTAATGTCGTTTTTTATGGAGAGAAAACCCGTTTCTATTCATTAGATCGGAAAAACGTTAATTATCTTTTATCTTTCTCAAATTCCTTGAAAGTAACTGTTCCTGGAGGATATGACAAATATATAATCGGAGCAATCGGTAAATTAGCCAGTTTGGAAAAGAAACCGGATATATTTAAAAAAACTTTTTCAGCAGCCACCTCAACTTTTGTTGACTTGTATTTTTATCAAAAAAAAACCGTAGTTTATTATGACGATTTTAATTTAAGACCAATGCCTACCTTTATGGAAATTCTTTTAACAGATTCTAATGCAAACCTAATTGACAAGCTTTTTCTTGTATATATTTTCTCAACCAACAATAAAGAAAACTTCCAATCAATAGATCTGAGCCCATTCAAATTAGAAGGTGATAACAATATTTTTGACTATAATCTCTTTTATAAAAAGTTTCAAGGAAGTTTTTTTCAAAGAACCTATAGAAAGTATGATATAAACGTACAAATTGTCTATACAAACAGCTATAAGACCGCTCAATTAATTGGTCAGATGATTGAAGGGGAGGGGATTCGTGTGGTAGATTTATCTGATCAAGGTAAAAAAAATTCTGGCTGTTTATTAATCGCTGATAAGAAAATAATAATAACAAAAACTTTTGAGCGTTTAGCAGAATTTTTTAAATGTCGGACTCAAGTAGGGGAAACGACAGTATCTGATATAATTTTGGAGTTAGGGGACTTGGAGAAGGAATGGGCAGTGAATTAAATGTTAAAATAATCAAATAAACAAATGAAGAAATAAATAATTAAATGTATAAATGATCAAATACATTTAATTCATTTTTTTATTTATTTAATTATTTTATTATTTGTTTATTTAGTCATTTATGGCCCTAACATTTGCAATAATTTTTGTCATTGCTTTTATTCTGGCTCTTCGTTCAATGAAGGACTTTAATATTCCGTCAGAAATCAACCGTCTTGTACAAGGAAAAAAAGTCAGGGGAAAAATAATTTTTTTCAAAAACAAAGTAGTTCATTACCGCACAAAGCGGAATTAATCTTCAGACTCTTCCTGTTTTTCTTCTTGGTCGAAAGGAAGGTATTCTTTTTCTTCGTTATTCAAATTTTCAGCAAGTTTTTCTAAGTCGAGTAAACTAATTTCTTCGGTATCTTCCTCATTTATTTCTTCGCCGGCTGAATTTTCCAAACGATAAAGATTGCTGTTGGTATTTGTAGGAAAAGCAATAAACCTTGTCATTTTGGCGCCTTTTTTCTCTTCCTTAATAAGGACGGTAGTATGTTTTAAAGAGGTCTCCTTAATATAGACGGAAAAAACGCCGCCATTTTTTATAAATATTGCCAACCGCTTTGAAATATCGTCCGGGAGACATCCCGCATATTCTTTATTTTCCGTTCTTATTTCAACCCTTCTTTTCTTATTGACCAAAAAAACTTTCTGTCCAACCGTTAGCTTTGCCAAAACACTTTTTGGGCCACAATTAACAAGGTTTATCGTTTTGGTTTTTCCTGGAATGTCAACGAAAAGAAGAGGGTCGAGTGGCGTTGTATTTGAGTATGATAGTTTTTTTGATTCTAATATTTTTAATCTTTCAAGATTCTTTTTAACAAAATTATTGTTTGGTTGAATTTTTAGGGCTTTTAAATAACTTTGTTTTGACTTTTTAATTTTATTAGTTTGGAGATAGGCAAAACCTAATCTTAAGTATGCTTCGATATTTTTTTTGTCAATCTTAATAATTTTTTCATTAAAATCAATTGCTTCAATCCATTGGCCATTCATTGCATAATTTATTGCCTGTTTTTCAAAATTAGAGGTGTCTTTCATTGTACCCAAGTATATTTTAAAATTGCTAATTGTCAAGTATAATTGGGAGAGATATGTCTGGACATTCAAAATGGGCGAATATAAAAAGAAAAAAGGGTCTAAATGACAAAATAAAGGCAAATGTTTTTGCTAAAATGTCTCATTTAATCACGATTGCGGTCATAGAAGGAGGAGGAATAATTGATCCGGATAACAATGTCAAACTTCGTCTGGCGATAGATAAAGCTAAATCGGCCAATATGCCGAAGGAAAATATAAAGAGGGCAATAGAAAAAGGGTTTGGGCCAAATAAGATAATGCTTAAAGAAGTACTTTACGAAGGCTTTGGTCCATATGGTATTTTTTTACTAATACTAACGACAACAGATAGTTCAAACAGAACTTCTTCGGAGATCAGAAATATGTTGGAAAAAAATTCTGGTAAATTAGGTACTCCCGGTTCCGTTTCATATCTTTTCAAAAAGTGCGCCTTTGTTAGTTTTATGAAGACAGAAGTCAATGAAGAAGCAGTTTTTAAGATAGGAGATGAATTACAGGCTTTTGACATTAAAGATGACGAGAGTCATTTCTTCGTATTCTTTCCTTTTAGTAATTTTGGCTTGTTAAAAGCTCATCTAAATAATATTAAATACGATTTAGCAGAAATAGATTATTTACCAACAACTTCAGTTATGCTTGACCAAGATAAAGAAAAAAAAGTTATAGATCTTATTGAAGCCTTAGAATCTTTAGATGATGTTCATAGAGTATATACTAATTTTGGTTAATTTATTATGTTCAGAATTAAAGCCTTAAGACATTTTTTTGAAAAAAAAGCCATAAAAATTGATAAACGATTGCGCTTAGTAATCTCTGTTTTAATTTTAGGCTTATTGATGCTTTTTTCAACCTTTTTTAATTTTGATAAAGCACCTTTATTCTTAGCAATTTTTATTATTGTCTCTTACTTTTTAAGCTATTTTTCATTATTGGAAGGAATAAAACAATTTGGATGGTTTGGGCTATTTATAATGCCTATATTAATAACCTTATTCTTTTATTTGTTTTATTTTCTTTTTCCAGGCCGATGGTTAACCCGTTTACCGTTTATTTTTATTTATGAAGTATCGATCTATGCTGTTTTGCTTTGTGCCAATATATTTAATATCGGAGTAGAGAAGAATCTACAGTTATATAGAGCTGCTTTTTCAATCAATTTTTTTTATCAAGCGGTCGTTTCATTTTTATTTTATAACGTTCTTTTTTCTTTCAGATACAATTTTTTGATTAATATAATCGGAGCGGGAATATGCGCTTTTTTATTGAGTTTACAGCTTTTCTGGGCAATCAGACTTAATAAATATATGGAAAGAGAAATTTTATTTTATTCATTATTTGTAGCCCTTTTATTAGCGGAAATCGGCCTAATAGTTTCTTTTGTTCCTATGAAAGTGTCGGTATATTCATTGTTTATGACAGCCAGTTACTACAGCATAACAGGAATGATCAGTCACTATATTGATCAAAAATTATTTAAAGAAACTGTCCGGGAGTACGTGGGTGTATTAATTTTCGTCATAATTATTACTTTATTATCTTTGAGTTGGTAATAACTGCGGTGGGCGAAGTCGGGGAGAGGGGAGCACAATTTTCACGAACGTGAATATATAACCTATAGTAATTAGCGTACGGTCGTGAAAATACTATAGGGTTATTAAACGAGTTTATTAGCTCATAAAGTTATAAAGTTTATAAAGTATTTAGTAAATTAATTGAGGCTAAAATAGAGGAATTGATTGTCTCTATACTCCAGATAGTATGCTTCTATTATGTGGATAATAAAGAAAAAATGAAGCTAATATTATTAAATATATTGATATAACAATCTAAATCGTGTGTTAGAGAGAGACATATTAGGGAAGAAAACAGCCTCAATGTTTCTTATTTGGACTATAAATACGCTCTAAATATGACTATATTAAATTCATTTAATAAAATATTTAGCCTTGATAATAGCGATTTAGACTATTATTACAATCTAAATAGTGATATGCGTCATTACTCCTCAAGCAGACACATGCTGTTTCTGATACTTTTAGCCTCAAAAAAGATAGTTTAGGACTTTAAAACGCGCTAAATATTAGACTACCTGATTATTTACGAGAGAAGTGATGAACATAAGCCAATTATGCGTTGAGAATATTGTTAGAGAGTTTACGAGTTAACGGGTTATTAACCGGTAATTCGGGAGAAGCCCGTATCTTTGTTCCCCAGGAGGTATTTACAAAAAAATCGTATTTTGGCCAATTGACATATTAATGGATATGTATAGTCGGAGGAAGGAATACATATAACGTCGTAAAATGAAGCTTTTACGACGTTAAGCACGGTTGGAAGAAGAGAAGTGGCACGTTGTTATAACAATCTAAATTGACAATAATTAATTTTTTTTAATAATTTAATTTTTAATTAATCTGTAATTAATCCCCAATTATTCCCTGTTATGGCTAGTGACCCTTTGGCGGTTTTTATTGAGACGAATCCCCTATTAAATTTTACAATTTATATTATTATGAAGACCTAAAGTTATTAATTAGCAATTTATCTGGCAGGACTTCCCTATTCTTTTTGGGATGAGAGGAGTGTTACAAAGTTAAAAAAACTTCAAAATTTCGTTTTTTAGTCTTGGATGGCAGGAGATAACATTATATGCCAGCTGAGGGTGATTAAGATCAAAGTTGATTGGCAAGCCTTTAAAATCAATCATGGTGCCTCCAGATTCTTCGATAATTAGTTTTGTTGCCGAGATATCCCAAATGAACGTGTGAGCATTAACGACGATGTTAAAGACATTTTCTGAGAGCAAACAGTTATCAATAGCCATGGAATTAAGATTTCGGTATCCAGCCACGTGAGGATAGATTTTTTGATATGTTTTGAATAGATCAGTATAGATCTCAGGCCTCGAACTGATGAGACCGCTTAAGAGACACTGTTTTAAAGGTTTATAAGTCATCTTTAAAGGTTTTCCGTTGACAAAAGCACCTTTGCCCAAGGATGCATAAAAATATTTTTTATTGGTTGGCTGGTAAACCATACCGGCGGTTAATTTGCCGTCGTAAAAATAAGCAATTGAGATACTGAAAAAGTCGAACCCGAAGGCAAAGTTAACTGTTCCGTCAAGTGGATCAATGACAAACAGATGCTTTTTATTATTACCGGATGATAGTTTTTCCTCGCCAATGAATCCGATATCGGATTCATTAATACCTTTTTTAAGTAGAAGGTTGGTAATTGTTTCCTTAATTAATTTTTGGCTTTCAACATCTGCTATAGTATAAAAATCCTTGTGGGAAGTCTTATAGTTTAACGTCAAGTTCTTCTTATAGTATTTTAAAAGGATAGTCCCAGCTTCGGTAGCGGCAGATTTAAGAATATCAATCATGTTTCTATTATAGCAAACGCTCCGTGATATAATGATTTATGGCTGTTCTGGAGGTTAAAAACCTAACGAAAAAATTTGGAGCATTTACCGCCGTCAACAATATCTCCTTTGATTTACGTGAAGGAGAGATATTGGGATTTCTTGGACCAAACGGTGCCGGAAAAACCACTACGATTCAGATGCTGTTAGGTATAACAACTCCAACAAGTGGAACGATCCATTATTTTGAAAAAGACTTTTTTAAACATTCACAATATTGTTTAAGTCGTCTAAATTTCACTTCTGCTTTTAATAATCTTCAAGGAAGAAATTCCGTTTGGGAAAACCTTCAGGTATTTGCAAATTTATATAATGTCGAAAACTATATTCCAAAAATTAAAAAATTAATTAATCGTTTTGAGATGGAAGATTTTATTTATAAAAGTTACTTCGATCTTTCAACGGGACAAAAAACAAGAGCAAATTTTATAAAAGCCCTAATTAACGATCCAAAAATAATTCTCATGGATGAACCCACGGCATCACTTGATCCAGATATCGCCGACAAAACATTAACTTTTATTGAAGAATTACGTAAAGAGCGCCCAATAACTATTCTTTACACAAGTCATAATATGTCTGAAGTAACAAGAATTTGCGACAGAGTAATTTTTATGGATAAAGGTCTGATCGTTGCTCATGATACCCCTCTTGGTTTAACCAAGCGGATTCAAATAGCTCAACTACGTTTGACATTTAACGATAAAAAGGACGTCATAATTAAATATTTGGAAAATGAACATTTAGATCATCGATTTGACGGAGCTCACGTTGTTTATATAACAACAGAAGAAAAGACCCTCCCAAAAATTATTTTTGATTTAAGTAAAGAAGGGATTTGGATGACAGATATTGAAGTTAAAAAACCGACTCTCGAACATGTCTTTTTACAAATTGCCAGAGGAGAAAAATATGTCTTTCAATAGAATTAAAGCAATGTTTTTACATGAAATATTCATAACCAAACATTCATTTGAAATCTTTAATGACATTATACTGTTTCCCTTGTTTACAGTAATTGTCTTTGGGTATATGGCTTTATATCTAACTGGTTCAACCGGCAAAATAATAGCTGATCAAGTTTTGGCGGGAATGATTTTATGGCAAGTAATAAACGTCGCTCAATATTCTGTTGGAGTCGGATGTTTGTGGGACGTATGGTCTCGAAATCTGACAAATATTTTTATATCTCCAATTTCGATTAAAGAATATTTGTTTTTCTTTGCAATATCGGGAACAATTAAGGGGCTAATTGTTTTAATGCTTACAAGCATTTTTTCTTTGATTATTTTTCAACTAAATATATTTTCAGTTGGGTTTCTTAATATGTTTTTTATTTTTATAAATCTTGTTATATTTGGGTTTTCATTTGGGGTTGTTATGCTCGGATTAATTTTCCGATTCGGAACAAAAGTAGCCGCGTTTGCCTGGGGTCTCATAAATATTTTTCAACCGCTTATGGCAGTGATCTATCCGGTAGCGATTCTACCTCAGCCATTTCGAAGCATTGCTTATTTGTTAGCCCCAACCCATGTTTTTGAAGCAATGCGAAAAAGTTTAAGTGGGCAAGTTATAACATTGGACATCTGGCGTGCCGTCATACTTAATGTTATTTTCCTAATTTGTGCGGTAATATTTTTTCGCTTTATGTTTTCTAAATCCAGGGAAACTGGCCAATTTGCACGACTTGAAGGGTAAACTTTATACTCCCTTTAAAGAAAGTTTGTTTGATGAAGCTTGAGTCAGAATATTAGAATTAAAAGTATAGGTAATCTGTTTTTTCTTTTGGTATTTTTCTTCGGCATAACCGATTAATTTCTTCAATAATTCTTCAAAAGGAACTCCGGATTTTTTCCATAGATGATGATATAGGGTTCCGGGCAAAGTATTAATCTCATTAGCGAACCATTTTTTAGACTTTTTGTCGTAAAGAAAGTCAATTCGGGCAATTCCGGAACAGCCAATAATCTTGTATGCGCTAACTGCAGCGTCCTGAATTTCTTTTGTAATTTTTTTGTCCAATCGTGCAGGAATAATAATACTTTGAGTAGCATTTCCCGTTTGAGTCCCGCCGCCTTTCAAATATTTTTCTTCGTAGGAAAAAAATCCGCTTTCAAAAACTGATTCTTGAAGAAGTGAAGGGGTCAGATCATCATTTCCGATAACACAACAAGTTAAATCCATCAAATTTTCTACGGCCTTTTCCACAATAACTTTTTCATCATAATGAAGAGCAACTTCAATGCCAAATTCCAGTTCCTTTTGATTTTTTGCTTTGGAAATACCGATTGAAGAACCTAGTCTGGCGGGTTTGATAATAACCGGCCAGTTTAATGGTCTAATTTTTTCTATAACATTTTTCTTATCTATCCTCCATTCATTTAAATTGAAGTAAATAAAATCAACCGTGGGAATGTTATTAGCTTTATAGATCATCTTTGTTAGAACCTTGTCCATCGTCAAGGCAGAAGAAGCAACATCGCAGCCGACATAAGGAACATTTAGTATTTCACATAACCCTTGAAAAGTTCCGTCTTCTCCATTTTGACCGTGAAAAGCAGGGAAAGCAATATCAAAAACAGCGTTACTTTTTAGAAACCCTGATTGTTTAACTATTTTCCCTGTTGATTTATTAAAGTCAATATTGAACGCCTCAAGTTTTTTATCTAGGTTTGTCTGGTTTTGGGTAAAAAATTTTATTGAGGAAAGTCTCGCATCGGAATACCATTTCCCTTTTTTGTCAATATAAACAGGGATGACATTGTATCCGCATTTCTTTAAACCGGAAATAATTAGTTGTCCGGTGAGAATGGAGACATCATGTTCTGGAGATCTGCTTCCGAAGAAAACGCCGATTGTTTTCATAGTTACTATTATACATAATTATCCGGCCAGTCGTTTTGAAATAACACCACATCGCCTGCTTTTAAATTTTTCCCAAGATTATTTTGTGCTTCCATCATCGAGTCAAACCAAAGAACGCTTTCCTTGCTAAAACCATTTTTTGTTAACCCCTCTTCAATATAAGGGGTCACTGAATTTTTGATCAGAATTACTAAATCCACGACGTCGTTTAATCTTTCACCAATCCTCCGGTGGACTTCCCTGTTTTTTTCCCCGATTTCAACTAATCCGGGAGTTACAAAAACTTTTCTTCTCTTTTTAAATAAAGATAAAGTTTTTATCGCTTCCTCTACTCCGTCAGGGTTGCCATTATAGCTATCATCAATAACAAGGATATTATTCTCGCGATTTAAAACCGGCTGCAACCGGTGAGCCGGAGTTTTTATTTTTTTCAAACCGGCTTTGATCTCCTGATCCGTTAATCCAAGTTTTTTTGCTAAATAAATCGCACCGTCAATTTTGTCCAAATTATATTGTCCTAATAGAGGAAAAAATATTTTTTGGTAAATGTATCCGGGAGCGTCTTCGTTAAATTCAATCTTTCCTTTTGCCGAATAAAAATATACTTCTTGGTTGGTAATAAATTTTTTGTAGTTATTTTTTATATTTTTATCTTGACCATTTAAAAGTAATATTCCACCGGACTTCATGTTTTCGGCAATCTCAAAAATAGTCTTGACACTATTATCAATCGATTTTAGGCGCTCAAAATGAGCCTCATTAATTCCCGTGATTACTGCAATTTGAGGATGGGCTATCGAGCAAATATTTTTGATATCTCCTTTATAATATTCCCCCATTTCAACAATTAGTATTTCAGTTTTATCGTCAACTTCTTTTAAAATCGTTTGGGCAATTCCAATAGGAGTATTGATACTTTCGTGGGTCCTAACTAGCTGATATTTTTCGGACAAAACAGTTGCGATTAAATCTTTCATACCGGTTTTTCCATAACTGCCCGCAATACCGATAATTTTTAGATTTTTCAATTTTTTTATCTTATTTTTTGCTAAAAAAACCAATAATTCTTTAATAAAAACATCAATAGGAAGAAGCAAAACATTAACTATGATCAAAAAAATGTAACTAAAATATAGTCCTAGGGCAAATAGAAAGACTAAAGAGATCATTTTATATGAATTTATAGAAAAGAAGTTACTAAGAATAATGGCTAAAAGTAGAATTAAAATTGAACTTAAGGCCTTAATAAGCTTTATTTTTAAAGTATATTTTAAAGGCTTGCGAAAATCACGGCTGGGAGGAATACCTTTGGTATTGACAATAGCTTTCATAAATCGAACCAAGTCATACTCCTCCAATTGAAGAAGAAGTAAGTGAAAATAAAAAAATCTTAGCGGGTTGTAAAGTTTCATATAAACTTTGTTAATACTTTAACAAACTCATCGGATTGATCAAGAAAACCGAAATGTCCTGAGGACAAAATTACTAACTTTGAACCCTTTATTTTTTTGTTCATTTCTTGGGCATGTGCAACCGGAGTAACTTTATCACTGTCGCCCGAAATTATTAAGGTAGGAATGTTAATTTTTGATAAAAGGGGCATTAGATTTTCTGAAACGACTTGAGTAAAAACCTTTGACATGGAAGGATTATTTAAATATTCGGAGCCGATCAATTGATAAAGTTTTGCGCGAACAGGTTGCATAAAAGAAGGAAAGAATAAAGGCCTTATAATTTTTGCCAGGACTGCTTTAAATTTTTTTGAAATTGAGGGATGTCTAACCCCGGCCGCATTGACTAGAACAAGTTTCTCTAAAGGATGAGGATCGTTTAAAGCTAGTTTAATTGCTACACTTCCTCCAAAAGAATGTCCGACAACTTCCACATTTTTTAAACTCAATCTCTCAATAAGTTTTAAGACTATATCTTTATATTGATCAAGATTAAATGATTCCGGAGGAATTTGTGATTGGCCAAAACCGGGAAGATCGATAAAATACAAGGAATAATTTTTTTTAATTAAAGTCGGTGCAATCTTAAACCAAAGCTGACTATCGACCCCCCAACCATGAAGGAAAACTACGGTTTTACTGTTAGACTTTTTTTTCGGCAAAAAATAATAATAATTTATAAGAAGATCATTGACTATTATTTGTTTGCAGGAAATTTGATTATTAACCACTTTTGAACTTAGAGACTTTTTAATAATGTTTTTAACTCATCAAACGAACTTACATCAACTTTTTTTCCATTCAAAAAGAAGGTTGGAGTTGAATCGATACCTATTTGCCCTGCCTCCAGCAAATCTTGGTTAATCCGGTCTTTTACCTTATTTGAATTTATATCTTTTGAAAATTGGTCAACGTTTAGTTTGAGATCTTCAGCATATTTTAGAAAATATTCTTTTAGCGGATCGTTGCTTATTGACCAAGTTTGCTGATTAGCAAACAAGAGGTCTGACATTTCCCAAAATTTTCCCTGAAGTCCGGCAGCTTCGGCGGCGTAAGCAGACAAATAAGCTTTGTCATGAATTTGATAAAGAGGAAAATATCTAAAGACAAAAGTAACTTTCTTAGTTATCTCAAAATCTGCACTACCTGACGCCTCAATAGTTCTCAATATATGGTGGGCATTTTTACAAGAAGGGCATTGAAGATCGCTATACTCGACTAAAATATTTTTCTTTTCAGGAGACCACTTGATGTGATCATTGGCTTTTAATTGTTTAACTTGAGGAAAATCGGTTTGAACAGGTTGATTGATAAGTTTATAAACTCCGTATAAAAGCAAGAAAGTTCCGAGGATGGAAACCACTGAAATTATTATCGTCTTTTTGTTCATAACATTTTAGCCTAAGAATAACAGTACGTACATAATTGTAATTCCTAAAATAAATGCAAAAATTTGAATAATGCCTTTTTTTAGTTGGGTTTCTTTATGAAGTTCGGGTATGAGATTTGTTCCCGCAATATAGATCAAGTTGGCTGCAGCAAAGGGTACCAGAAAATTATTTATTCCGGAAACGGAGCGACTTAAACTTAAGGCAAAAATAGTTCCTAATATGGCCGTAAGACCGGATATAAAATTATAAAAAATTGCCTTTTTTTTATCCAAACCACCATGAATTAAAGCAGCAAAATCTCCTATCTCATGAGGGATCTCGTGGAGTATAACAGCCAAGCTTGTGGCAATTCCGACAGGGATACTAACCAGGAAACTGGCTCCGATTGCCAGACCATCAATAAAATTATGAATTCCGTCTCCTAGCAATATCATAAACACAAAATGTTTCACTTTGTTTCCCAAAATAGACGAAGCATGATTTTCGTTCCAATAAATTATTTTTTCGATCAAAAAAGAAATGACAATTCCCAAAAGAAAATAGATTGAGGTATAATCGGTTAGCTGATTTTTAAAAACTTCTGGGATCAGATGAATGAAAACGTCGCCAAACAAAGCTCCCGCTGAAAAACTGACAAAATATATAAGAATTTTATTAAGGCTTTTTTCTTGAATCCCAAGAGTAAAAACCCCCAGTAAAGACAACAAACTGACAAAGGTAACACTCAATAAAGAATACGTCCAAATTGACATAGGACTATTTTATCAGATTTACTTATTTCTTGTGAGTGGAAACACATACATAATGATTCCAGTGGCAACCATAAGCAAGAGAACAATTGTAAAAAATGGACTGAGATTATTATGGATATAGCGGATTTGACCTAAGTTTAAAAAACTGAATTTTGTCGTTAAATAAGTATATTTTAATAATATTCCGGTAATGGACATAATAAACCCAATCACTGAAATAATGATTACGAGCAACCTATGAATTGATTTAGAAAACAAATATAGCTTAATCATCGTTAAATTCTCCTCCTCTTCTTGTTCCTGAGGGGCTTTTAATAATATTAACAGTTTGAGAATTAATCGCGCCGTTTAAATTACCAAGTTTTAATGAAGCTAAGTCCTGAGCTGCTGTTGAAGAATGAGAGCCACGGCCGTCTTTGGTATCGTAGGCAACCGTTGCGTCTGTTCCACAATAAGGAATCATGATTGAAGCTCCACCCGGATGAGCGTTTAGATATTCCGTTACTTGATATACGGAGTTATTAATAATAAACCAACAGTCTGTTGAGGTGCTGTGTTTTGAAACTTCAGCCGTTGTTAACGTAATTGCTTTTGGTGACGAATTGGTATTAGCGGAGAGTCCGCTTCCGACATTATTTACTGATAAATTTGAAATGTTTGATTTATATTGTTTAGCATAAAAAAAAGTCATTCCAACAACCAAGATTGAGCCAACTATTCCGATAATTAATTCTTTTTTTATGTTCATGGTGCCGGGGAGAGGACTTGAACCCCCAATCCCTTACGGGAACAGGTTCCTAAAACCTGCGCGTCTGCCAATTTCGCCACCCCGGCAAAATAAGGACATTATATCAAAAAAGAGGTCAAATTTGAGGTTGCTTACTTAGTTTTATTATCTTTTTTTATGAATAAAATTATCAACATCCAGATTAAAAATATCCAATTAAAAAATCTTGGAAACGGAGACTTTGCATATCCTAAAAATTCGTTAAAAATTAACGGCCAGGTAACCGCATGCATTCCCATTTTATACAAAGTATTGTAACTGTGCCCTTTTTTGAATATTAAGTTTATAATCCAGACAAAAAAAGTTAAAAACAAAATTATGACCATTACTCCGATTGTCCAAAAAAGTGAGCCAAAAACCAGAAAAAAAGGTGAAAGAGACAATATTATCCAGTCGACAAACAGACTAACTCTTGGCGCATACGGTTTAAAAATATTTAACAGGTTGTCGTATACTTTTTTGTCTAAAGTAAAATTTTGTTTTAATTCGCGGAAATAAAACACTGAGGTCTCTCCTATCTTGTTGTTTTTTGACTCCGACGGATAGACAACGGCATTTTTTGTGGCAAGAATATAAGTATTATATGAAGGATAGTTTTCTATTGATCCCTTGGTGTCAATAATTAAAAAATGTTTTTGCTCAATCTTTTTTTCTAAATCAAAAATGTAGGGTTCTTGGACATTGGTTGAAAGCTGTCCGTTTTTAATATCCAACTTAAGCTCTTTTGGATAAAAATTTTCAGCGTAAATCATTATTTTATTTACTTCCGGTTGGACCTTCGGACGGCTTTTAAGATAGAGTCCGACAAAAGTAAACGTTTTTATCAGGGTAAAAATAAATAACAAAAACCAAAGATATTTAAATGAAAACCAAAAACTGGCCTTTTCAACATCTTGGTAATATTTCGGTTCAAAGAGAGATCTTTTAAAAGAATAAAAAAAAGTTTTTAAAGGATTCATACTAATAATATTTTACAAGAAAAATTCCAATAGTCAAAATGATATAATTTGAAAGGATTTGTCAGGAGAGGTGGCAGAGTGCCCCAAAGGGGCCCCTTCGGGGGCCGAATGCATACTAATATGTTTTTCGTTTATATAATAAAGAGTGTAAAAACAGGAAAATTCTATACTGGAGTGACGGAAGATTTAGTAAAAAGATTAGAAAATCACAATAAAGGAGGGACAAAGTCAAGCAAACCTTTTAGGCCTTGGAAAATTGTATACAAGGAAAGTTTTATTGATAAAAATGAAGCATATAGAAGAGAATTTTATTTAAAAAGTCCAAAAGGTTATTTGGAGAAGAAATCAATTCTTTCTAAATTAATTTAATATAATATCTAAAGGCAAGGCAGGAGAGGTGGCAGAGTGGCCGAATGCGTACGCTTGGAAAGCGTATAAGGCTGAAAGGTCTTCGGGGGTTCGAATCCCCCCCTCTCCGCAATAACTTATTTAATTTTGATATACTAAGCCGAAATGGCAAAAATATTTGCTCCAACATTGAAGAGATCATGGCTAGAAGCAGAAATTATTCCATCTAATAAAAAGATTGTTACGACTCGTAATGTTAAATCCTTTCAAATAAAACTTGCAACACAATGTGGAATGCACATTTTTTGTGGTCCAATGATTATTGCACCAGATTCGACAAATAAATTAATTTCTTATTATTCAAATAAAAAATTTAAGCCAAGAGATTGGAATGCATATATGTGGTGGACGCAGCCAAATGCAAAAAATATTCTTTCGATATTAGACCATTCTCATACATCTTTTTATTATTACCCCGAACATAATCTTATTGATGTTTCTATAGCTACTTGCAAGGAATATGATTTAGACAAAACATTAGGTTTTATATATTCATTTTGGAAACCGAATATAAGTGGAATAAAATATGCTTATGTCTCTCCAGAACGGTCGAAATATTCTTGGAAAACTTATAAACTATAATCAAAAAAACTTTGTATAATTACAGAGTGTCAGAACAAGCAATAATCACAAATGAAGGGAAAGGCCGGGGAAGTATTCATTTATTAGCTCATATGAGCGGAGAGGTTGTTGGAAGAGCTATAACATTAATCGTAGGAAAGACAGCTCTACTTGAAGATTTTAGAGTAAATTCTTCAAAAAGAGGAAAAGGAATCGGCAAATTATTATTAGATGAATCAGAAAAAATAGCTACAGAAAACGGAGCAAGTTCAATAAAACGAATAGGTATGTTTTGTGATTCTGATTCTATTCCAGATTATATAAAAACAATTAATTTTTTACGTAATCGAGGTTATTCATATAAAATCGTATATCTATCAAAAAAATTAAAACAAAATAAGCAAACTTAAGTAAAATTATTAATTTGTAATTGAACGTAAAAAGTTCCAACGGCGTCCCACGCTTCACGCAGGAATTTATTGAAGTTTGATATAATAAAAAAATGAATAAATCCGATCTTCATTTTTCCTTAAACAAAAATATTAACTATCAAGAAGGGTCGGTTGTCAGTAAGGAAATATTTAAAAATAAAGCAGGTACCGTGACGTTATTTGCTTTTGCTCAAGGACAAGGATTGAGTGAACACGTAACCCCTTTTGACGCTTTGGTTTACATAGTCGATGGAGAGGCAGACATAATGGTCTCAGGTATTTTATATAAAGTGAAGGCAGGAGAAATAATTCATATGCCGTCCGAAAGTCCTCATTCTCTTAAGGCAAATAAAAAATTTAAAATGTTGTTGACCATGATGAAGGGTTAATTAATTTTGAGGTTGACGCCAGAAAAGAAGGGGTTATAATGTAAGATATAACTTATATGGAAGAAGCAGTTTTTCCTTATTCAAATTCGTCTCCTCAGCCAAAAAACAAAAAACCAATGACGGGGCTTATTGTTAGTCTTATTGTTTTGGCAGCGCTTATTGGAGGTTTTGTCCTGATGAAACAACCAAAAAAAGTTGAAGAAAAAAAAGATGTAGTCGTAGAAGAAAAGGGACCATCTCCGACAGAAAAACCAAAGATAGAAAAATCTACTGTAAAAATTCAAGTAATCAATGGTACGGGTACTCCGGGACAGGCAGGAGTTGTCGTAAAAGCTCTTGAATCAGCCGGATATAGTGCTGATAATATTAAAACCGGCAACGCCGAAAAATTTGACAATACAACCACTTCTATTACGGCACGGGATAATTTTGAAGAAATTGTCAATAATATTAAATCAGCGTTGGGACCTACATTTGAAAAAATTACGGTTGTTTCGCCGAATCTTGGCGCAGACAGCGAGTTTGATATTGTAATTGTGACAGGAGGAAAAATATTTGAAGAAGCTACTCCGACTCCCTCAAAAGCTGTAACAGAGACACCAACTTTAAGTCCAACAGTCACTCCGACTTTGACACCGACCCCGAAACCGTAAGGTCAGTACCCTACGGGTATAACCATTCGTACTTTTAGCATCGTCTGTTGTATAAATGAGCTACGACTGGTATACTTATTACCAGATAGTAAGTTCTGCTTTAGAATTTTTTATTTTCAAGTTCTTCTTCATTATTTTTAGAAGAGCTTCGCGCTCTTACATCTATTTATAATTTTTCTTATTTTTTATGTATAACAGACATTTTCAGACATCAAATAGGTTCAGTAGATTTAGCCGGCCTTCCGGACCATCGCATTTTGGCGGTGGACGCGGACGAAATATGAAAGGCGGAAATATTCACGAATTTATCCGCAGAGCCAATGTTAAAAACGTTCAGGTATCCCCTACTCAAGCTGTAGCTGAGGTATTATTTTCAAGTCTCGATTTACCGGAAACATTAAAAGCAACTATTGCCCGTCACGGTTATATTAATTTGACCCCTATTCAAGTCCAAGGGATTCCTGCAATCAGAGCTAAAAAAGACGTCATCGGCATTGCCAACACCGGAACCGGTAAGACAGCGGCATTTTTAATTCCATTGGTGGAAAATATATTGAAAGATTTTAATTACAAAGCTTTGATCATCAGTCCTACTCGTGAACTAGCTTTGCAGACGAGGGATGAACTAAGAAAATTTTCCGGTAATATGCCGATATTTAGCACCCTTTGTATTGGTCAGTCTTCAATGCAGATCCAAATTTCTCAATTGAGGCACAATCCCCATGTGGTTGTCGGTACACCAGGTCGGCTTAAAGATCTTATTAATCGGGGAATTTTAAAATTAGGAATGTTTAAAATGATAATTCTCGATGAAACCGATCAGATGCTTGATATGGGATTTATTCATGATATTAAAGAAATTATTTCTTATTTGCCGGCCGATCGCCAATCTTTATTTTTTTCGGCGACCGTTTCACCGGCAATCAGTTCTTTAATTTCTTCCTTTGTCAAAAATCCGGTGACAATTTCCGTTAAAACTCAGGAAACCTTAACCAACATTAAACAAGATTTGGTGAGGTTAGATAAAAAGATCGGATCAAAGATGGAAAAACTTTCCTCGCTTTTAAGACAGGAAGAGTTTAAAAAAGTCTTGGTGTTTGGTCGGACCAAACATGGAGTAGAAAGAGTTGCTAGGGATCTATTCCAAAAAGGTTTCAAAGTGACTTCAATTCACGGAGATAAAGCTCAATTCCAACGTCAACAGGCAATCCGCATGTTTAAAGAAGATGTGGTTTCGATAATGGTTGCAACTGATGTAGCCGCTCGAGGACTTGATATTGCCAACGTCACTCATGTTATTAACTATGATATTCCCCAGACTTACGAAGATTATATTCACCGCATTGGTCGCACCGGCCGTGCTAATCTCAGCGGAACTGCCTTGACGTTTGTGGAAGAATAAAAATATTTCAATTTGATATTTTGATATAATATTTTTCTAATGGATAAAAAAACTTTAGAAAAACTAGGGTTAAAGATTGGACACTTTACCGATCTTGAAAATCTTACCGGGTCAACAGTTTTTATCGCTGAAAAAGGTGCGGAAATAGGCATTGAAATCAGAGGTTCGTGGCCGGGCTTTATCAGTGCTCCGTATTTTGGTCCAAAATCTTCTTCAACCTCAACCAACTCGATTATTTTATCTGGAGGTAGTACTCATGGTATGCTGGAATCGGTTTCCGGAGCCTTTCAATATATGGAAGAAAAAGGAATTGGAACACCGACTCGGGCTGGTTCAATTCCTTATATCACCGCATCGACCATTTATGACCTGTCGGTTTTGATGGGCAAAAAAAAAGCCTCTAAGAAAGACGGTTATGAAGCCGCTAAAAATGCCAGTTACACAAACGTGACCCAAGGAAATATTGGAGTTGGAACAGGAGCAACCACTGGTAAATGGTTTAAGGGAAAATTTATTAAAGGAGGATTTGGAATGGCGGTGACAAAACTCCCGAATGATATTTTAGTCGGTGCTTTTGTTGTCACCAACTCCGTTGGAGATGTTGTCAATCCAAATAATAATAAATTTTATTCAGATATTGGTGATTTTGATTTAGATAAAAAAATTATTGATAGAAAGAAAGACAGTCTTTATGGACTAATTGATATGGCGCAGATGAATACAACTTTAGCGGTTATTGCAACTAACGCGGCAATAAATAATTTTCAACTAATGAAAGTGGCAGAACTAGCCCATGACGGAATGGCTCGAGCAATTATGCCGGTTCACACAATGATGGACGGAGATATTGTTTTTGCAGTATCCTCCCATAACGGCGAAAGAAAAGACATATCCTATATGAATCCATTGACTCAGGTTGATATGATTGGGTTGGGGGCGGCTGATGCCTTAATGAAAGCAATTAAAAATAGTATTCTAAACGCAAAGGCTATTGGTAATTTTCCTGCATATAAAAAAACACTCAGAGCAGATTAATTGCGCCCTGAGTGGAAAAAGTTATCGATAAACAAATATTTTTTTATATTGGTGTTTTGTTTGTTAGATTACTTTTTTGTTGATTCGTGTATTACCCTGATATACACTTAATATATTTTTAATCCCGCATTCTGAAGAAATGCTGAAATAACAAATAAAATATGAAAGATGTAAAAATAGATAAAACTTGGAAGGCAGTTTTGAAAACAGAATTTCAAAAATCATATTGGGAAGATTTAACAAAATTTGTCCGCAACCAATATTTGTCGGGAAAAGTCTATCCTCCGGCGAAAAATATTTTCCGGGCATTCGATCTTTGTCCTCTTGATAAAGTCAAAGTCGTCATTGTCGGACAAGATCCCTATCATGGAGAGAATCAAGCGAATGGTTTATCTTTTGCCGTTAATGACAGTGTGACCCTTCCTCCATCTCTTAAAAATATTTATAAAGAAATACAAAGTGATCTTAGGATAGCTCCCCTACCCTCAGGAGATCTGACACGTTGGGCCAAACAAGGAGTTTTAATGTTAAACAGTGTTTTGACTGTAGCCGCCAATATACCGGCTTCCCACAAGGAGAAAGGCTGGGAGAAATTTACCGATGCCGCCATTAAAACACTTAATGATAACCGTAAGAATATTGTTTATTTATTATGGGGAAAATATGCTCAAGTTAAAGGCGAAGTTATCGATCGGCAAAATAATCTTGTTTTGATATCAGGTCATCCGTCTCCATACTCAGTTCATTTGTTTTATGGAAATCATCATTTTAGTCAATGCAATGAATACCTGAAAAAAAAAGGCATAAAAGAGATTGACTGGCGCTAAAAAGTGCTATAATCTTTTCATGAATATCAAGGATCTGACTCATGAAGTCGAAGAGGTCTCCAAAATTTATTCGAAAAGGTTTGATATCGGGAGGGATGGAAATTGGTTTGTTCTAAAACTTCAGGAAGAAATGGGTGAACTGATTCAATCCTATTTAATGATGATTAAACAAGGGCGTCATAAAGGTAAAACCGAGGAAGAAATTAAAGATAATTTCCGGAAAGAAGTTGCCGATGTTTTCAGCCATGTTTTATTGCTGGCAAAATTCTACAAAATTGATCTGGAAAAAGAGGTTGAGGAAAAATGGTTGAAATGGAAAAAATAATCTGATAAAGTTATCCCTACTATACTATGTTTAAAAAGATTAAATCATGGTTTGTGATTCAGAAATTGGACTTTCTTATAGCTCTTTATGTTTTTTGCACAATCGTCTCGGAGTTAATGGGGAGTAAGACTTTCCCTATTTTTTCTATCGGAAGTTTTAAACTTAACGCCAGTACGGCAATTTTTGTATTGCCGATAATTTACTCGATCAACGATATTATTACTGAAGTATTTGGTCCGGGGAGAACCAGAAGTATTATCAGATCAAGTATTATTATGGTATTCCTTCTTTCAATAATATCACTTTTTTTTACCTCTCTTCCACCATCTACTCGATATCTTAAAAGTGAACCAGCTTACGATTTAATTTTTAAACAAACAGCAAGAATTTCAATTGCGAGCTTGCTTGCTTTTGGAATTTCTGATTTACTTGATCTGGCAATTTTTATGCGGATAAGAGAAAGTTTGGGTAAAAAAGCTTTATGGTTTAGAAACAACGCTTCAAATATTATTTCTTTGTTTTTTGATACAGTGATCTTTATGACTTTAGCGTTTTATGCCTTAGACAAATCTTTTATGGAAAATTATAGTTTTTTAGTCAGCATCATTCTCCCTTATTGGTTTATGAAATGTTTTATGTCGGTGATAGAAACGCCCCTCGTTTATCTTGGTGTCGGATGGCTTAAGGGAGAAACAAAAAAATGAAAGTGACGATGGTCATGTTATCAAGTGCTGATGGAAAAACTACTAAAGGAAACAATGACAATATCTATACTTGGACTTCAGTCGAAGATCAAAGATATTTTCTCTCTTTGATTAAGAAAAACAATTTAATTATCATGGGTAGAGACCTACGATTCTTCGAAACCGATAATAAAATTAAAAAAAGGAAAATTAAGAATTGTCTTAACGCGTGATCCGAGAAAATATTTAGCCCAATTAGTTAAAGGCCAGTTGGAATTCTCAAATGAAACCCCGGAAAAATTAATTGAAAGATTATCAACCCTTGGATATAAAAAAGCCCTGTTAGTCGGAGGGTCAATAATTAACGGTTTATTTTTAAAAAATAATTTAGTTGACGAACTATATTTAACAATTGAGCCAAAGATTTTCGGAAAAGGAAAAAATATTGTTGAAGAACAGTCACTTGATAAATCTCTGCAGTTAATAAACGTTAAGAAATTAAACAAAACCGGAACATTACTTTTAAAATACAAAATTAATAAATAATCCCGGTTTTTTTTAAACGTTCAAAAACATTTTTATTTCTAGTTCTTTGGTCCTCTATCATTTTATTTGTCGAAAAAAATAATCCGAGATTTTTTTGCTGGTTTTCAAAAACGACCCTTTCAACATGAGGAATGATTTTTTCGGCAAATAATTTAAGCATTTTGTCGGTCATATTATCTAACGGGAGTGAGTCGGCAAGTCTGGTTCCGATTGGGAAATGAATTCCACAAAAGAGCGGTTTTCCTTGACAATCTCTCAATAAAAAATATGTTCTTAATTCCTCGACAGTATTCGACCATTTTTTCGGTAAAATTTTTTCCGAATGAGCGACGTAATGGTAAATATCCAGCATTCCACAGATATTGACTCCGTTTTTTCTATAAATATTTATTTGTTTAATTGCATCTTCTACTCCCCGCTTTCCAGGCAAATGATTTTCAACCCAAATTTTTTTCGGTTGATTTTTTATTACCTCTTCATAAACAGTTTTTTTTTCAAAATACGGAGTGTGGGAAAGGTATTCAACTTCGGGAAAATATTTTAATAAATAGGCCATTTCTTCAATAAATATATTAAGAAAAGTCATAATAATCCTTGATTTAAAATCAAGCTTACTTTCTCCTCCGGTTCTTCCGTGAAAAGATAAGACGGGAATATTATTTTTTCTAAAGGTTTCAATTAATCTATCAAGCTGATTTATTGGCTTTAGGGCGATAACCTCTACTCCATTAAGGGTTTTGTTTTTGAAATATTCTTTCCAGAGCTTAACAAACTGTTCTGGTTTTCCAAAAAATCCTATTGAGTCCGTAGAAACAAAGTATTGTGGTTTAACTTTTGACATAGGAAAAGATTTAAATTATACTCTCAGTCATGAATAAAAAACTACTATTAGCTATAATTATTGGAATTATAATAGTAGGTGGATTCATTTTTTTAAATATGAAAAAAATAAGACAGCAGTCCTTCATACAGAAAAAGGCGACATCACCATTGCTTTAAATACCAGCCAAACGCCGAAAACAGTCGCTAACTTTGTTACCTTAGCTAAAAAGGGATTTTATAATAAAACAATTTTTCATAGAGTAATTAAAGGATTCATGATCCAGGGAGGTGATCCAAAGGGAGACGGAACCGGAGGGCCAGGATATAAGTTTGACGATGAACCCTTCACCGGAGAATACACAAGAGGAATAATTGCAATGGCTAACGCCGGACCAAATACCAATGGTAGCCAGTTTTTTATCATGCATGCGGATAATCCTCTTCCGAAAAATTATGTGATATTTGGAAAAGTATCAGCGGGTTTAGCGGTCGTTGATCAGATCGCTACTGCACCGGTTAAGCCAAGTTTTTCCGGAGAAATGTCAACACCTGTTGCTCCCGTAAAAATTCTTTCCATAGATATAAAAGAAAATTAATTTTTTGTGTAGAATTGATCAATGGAGACTTCAAAAAAAAACAAGATAATTCTCTCGCTTGGGATATCTTTAATCCTTACTTTTATCATCACCCGGACTATTTTTTTTGCCGGAATACCAAAAATTAATGCGGAAAAAGTCAGAAGAATAGTCAAAAATACCAAAGATAATCTAATTATTTTTAAGAATACTTTTGCCTATAAAATGTCATCTAATAAAATCGATTACGATAAAATACTTACGGACTCTTCAGCAGCTGATTATAAAATGGTTGCAATTGCACCAATATCGTCGGTACTACCGACGATAACCGGACAGATAAATCCATCCCCTACGATAATATTCGTTAAACCTACAAATACGCCAACTCCTACACCGACAGAAATAATCTTGATAAAAATATCGCCGAAAATATCTATAAAGATGCCGACTACAATTCCAACGGTTAAAAAAAAGCCCACACCTACTACCGTTAAAAAACCTTCTCCTACAACGCCCCCGTTCAGCGGTAGTCCGGTAAAAATTTCCAATCCTTTAGATCAACCGTACTATAATCCGAGCATTGCATATAAATGCTATACTCCGGAAAAATTTATTGAGGTTTACGCAAACGACGTTACAACTACCAACTGTTATCAGTCGGTTCAGAAAGAAGTCGAAAAAAATATTACCTCAGTTTCTATTCTTGGCAATTCAATTCAGGTTCATAAAAAAGCTTATCCGTATTTTAAAGCAGTTGCCGATGAGCTTTCTAAAAATAGTGTTGCCAAAGCATATAAAATTAATTCGATTGGAGCATACATTTTTAGATGTAATGTAAATGCCTCAAATAGTAGTGATTTATGTAATAAAGGTTGCGTTCTTTCGACTCATTCCTTCGGTATTTCAGTCGATATCAACTGGGATGAGAATTGCAATGGCTGTTCAAACTATACTATGCCAATGGAAATTGTCGATATTTTTGAATCGTACGGCTTCCGTTGGGGTGGGCGGTATAAATCAATTTTTGGCTCAACAATCGACCCGATGCACTTCGAGTTTTTGTATGACCTGTGTAAGGATTTGAATTAATTATCAATGTCGTTTAATATTAGCTCATGGGTATTAAGGAAAAGATTCTGCGGTTTTTAGAATACTGTGAATTGGAAAAGCAACTTTCTTTAAAGACGATCAAAATGTACGAATACTATTTAAATTTCTTTCAGAAATGGTTGTTTTTGAGCCAAAAAATAGAAGATTTTCCGGTAGAAAAAATCGACGATAACATTGTCAGAAGCTTCCGGCTATATTTGAGTCACGAATATAAAAATCCATTTAAGGGTGTCCTAAAGCGCCAAACACAAATTTACTTCCTGGTAGCACTCCGAAGCTTCCTCCGCTACCTAGTCCGCCAGCGCGTCAATTCGCTCTCTCCCGATATGGTCGAACTCGGAAAAAACGGTGACAGGATGATAAAGGTTTTGTCTCCCGAAAAACTCAAATTATTATTTGAAATTATTGACACAAAAGATGAAATCGGGCTTAGAGACAGAACAATTTTAGAGGTCCTTTTTTCAACAGGACTCAGGGTTTCAGAACTAGTCTCGCTTAACCGTGAAGACATTAATATTCAATCAGGAGAGTTTAGTGTAATTGGGAAAGGTAGGAAAGCCCGAGTCGTATTTTTATCCAAGCACGCAAAAACTTGGTTAAATCTCTATTTAACTAAAAGATCCGATCCGTACAGGGCATTGTTTATTCGTTACTCGGGCCCAAAAAGCAAAGAAGAGCTAACGGATGAAAAATTAAGGCTTTCTGTTCGGTCAATTGAAAGGATGATCGATAAATACCGGAAGAAAGCAGGAATCACAATTAGAATTGGTCCCCATATTTTGCGCCACTCATATGCTACGGATCTATTGTCTCATGGTGCGGATCTTAGATCGGTTCAAGAAATGTTAGGACACAAAAATATCGCCACCACTCAGATCTACACTCATGTGACAAATTTTGGATTAAAACAAATTCATGAAAAATTTCACTCAGGAAATAAATGAAAAATTTTAAATATCAATTTTTACTTTGGCTTTCGATAATTTCTTTTATTGTTATTTTTTCTTACTTATCAATTCTTCGATATAAAACCTTAAATTCCTACTATTATGATTTGGGAATTATGAACCAGGTTGCTTACAATACTTCACACGGAAGGTTTCTAGAAATGACTAACCAGGATTTTAAAAAAAATGTTTCCCGCTTAGCGATTCATTTTGATCCGATCTTAGCGGTATTTGCGCCATTTTATAAATTATATGCAGGGCCGGAAGTATTATTGATCGGTCAGGCAATTATTTTGGGTTTAGGCGCTTTAGCGGTTTATTTGATTTCTCAAAAAATTCTGAAAAAAAACTTGATCAGCCTTGTTTTTTCTCTAACCTATCTTTTGTGTTTTTCAATCCAAAGGGCTGTTCTTTTCGATTTTCATAGCGTGACCCTTGCGACCACTTTTTTTCTTTTTGCTTTGTATTTTAATTTAAGCAAAAAAAACTTTTGGTATTTTGTTTTTATTTTTTTATGTTTGCTGACAAAAGAACATGTTGGTTTGGTGGTCCTTTTTTTGGGAACTTATTTATTTATTGTAAAGAAAGAAAAAAAGATAGGAATTGCAACAGCGGTTTTAGGACTAGTCTTTTTCCTGGCAACCGTATATTTTATTATCCCCTATTTTAGAGGGAATGAGCATTTTGCGTCAGGATATTTTAATAATATCAACAAACGGTTGCCTGATATTATGAAGGGCGGGGTTGCTTATATAATTATGATAATAAACCCTTTATTTTATGCATTGTTCTCACCATTGACTTTGTTGATCAGTCTACCGGAATGGGCAATTAATGTCTTAAGCATTAATGAGAATCAGAGATCGATCTTTTTTCACTATAATTCAATAATCATTGCTTTTTTGTTTTATTCTTTAATTCTAGGCTTTAAAAATTTTAATAAAATAATAAAAAATAAAATTGTTAGAGGTGTATTTTTTCTTATTTTTATATCTGCTAATATTTATTCTCTTTATCTATATAATCCGGTCCCCTATTTTGTTAAGAACCCTGTTCATTATTCAGAGGCTGACAAAACTAAAAGTGAGTCGATCAAATATTGGGTAAATAAACTTAAGGATGAAAATATTAAGGTTTCAACAACCCCAAAACTGGCACCTTTTTTTACAAGTAGAAGGTATTATTATAATTTTTTATATGACACCGCTTATGCTTCAATGGGACAAAAGAAAGAAGATGTCATTAAAAATGAAATTAATAAATATAATTTAGCCGATTATATTATCATTAACAGATCGGAAATTGGAGACCTTTCCAAAGAAGAGCTTCCGGTTAAATTTTATTTCAATTTGCTTGATGATAAAAATTTTCAAATGATCTTTACAGATGAACAGGGTCAAGCAAGTATAGAAGTTTATAAAAAAATATGATTTCAATAATTATTCCTTTTTATAACGAAGCCGAGTCAATACCTGTCCTAGTTGAACATTTAAACAATCAATTAAACAGATTAAAAAAAGAATTTGAAATAATTTTAGTTAATGACGGTTCCACGGATAATCCACAATCAGTAATTCGCAATTTAAATAATGTAAAAATTTTTAATCATATAAAACGCTTAGGAAAAGGAGAGGCATTGAAAGACGGGATTAAAAATTCGTCCGGAGAAATAATCGTTTTTATGGATGGAGATTTACAAGATGACCCTGCGGATTTACCAAAGCTTCTCGAAAAAATACAGGAAGGAAATGATTTGGTAAACGGTATAAGAGAGAAAAGAAATGATAATGTTGTGGTAAAATTTTATTCAAAAATAGTCGCCCGGTTTTTGAAAACTTTTTTAAATTCACCTTACACTGATATCAACTGCGGGTATAAGGTTTTTAATCGTAAGGTATTAAAGGATTTTATTTTTTATAGTAATAATTTCCGTTTTTTTCCACTAGCGGTGTTCTATAATGGATATAAGGTGACAGAAATAAACGTAAAAAATAACAAGCGAATGTTTGGCAGATCAAAGTTTGGTCCGGGTAAATTGTTTACTGGACTACTTGATACTTTAACCGCGTATTTTTTGTTTAAATTTTCAGAAAAACCACTTCATTTTTTTGGTGTGATAGGTGGAGCGTTATTTTTTATTGGTTTTATAATCAGTTTATATTTAACGATCGAAAGGCTTTTTTTTGGTGTCCTTCTTTTTCAGCGGCCCCTACTTCAATTGGGAATTTTATTGATCATTGTTGGAATTCAAGTTGTAATGACAGGTATAATTGGGGAGTTGATAGTTTATCAGAATAAGATAAAATGAATCCTATCCTCGCTCTCATCATAGCTAATATAATTTGGGGAATGGCTTCGCCAATTTTCAAGTTTGCTTTAACCAACATACCTCCTTTTACATTAGCATTCATCCGATTCTTTTTTTCCGGTCTCATATTTTTACCCCTGGCATTAAATAAATGGCAGAAGCTGAATGTTAAACAATGGCTGGAAATTATTTTAGTCGGCTTTTTCGGAATCACCGTAAATATTTCATTTTTCTTTTTGGGGATAGAAAAAACCGAAAGCATAAATGCTCCAATAATCGCTTCTTCCGGTCCGGTATTTATTTACTTATTATCAATAATATTACTTAGAGAAAAACCTAAATTAAGGGTGTTAACCGGGATGCTGATCGCTTTGGCGGGAGTTTTATTTATTATCCTATCCCCCATGATAGTTGATGGGAAAAGATTTGTTCTTGGAGCCATTGAGGGGAATCTGTTTATTTTAGTTGCAACCTTTGGAAGTGTTTTTCAAACTATTTTTGGACGGGACGTTTTAAAAAAGGTAAATCCCATGCAGGTTGCAGCGATTACTTTTTTATTAGGCAGTTTGACTTTTATGCCGTTTATTCCAAAAGAATTTTCTAATTGGAATATTTCTTTGCTCAATACGGCCGGATGGACAGGAATAGTTTTTGGGGTGTTTTTTTCTTCGGCCATCGCTTACTTTTTATTTTATTACGGAATTTCACGCCTTTCGGCTCAAGAAGTTGGGGTATTTACTTATATAGATCCTGTCGCGGCAATAATTATTGCCGCTCCCCTGCTTCATGAATATCCGAATATATTTTATATTTTTGGCGGCCTTTTAATTTTTGGAGGAATTTATTGTGCTGAAAAGAGAATTCATTGGCATCCTTTCCATAGACTTAGAAATGTCAAAATAAACAAATAATAAAATAATTAAATGTATTTGATTATTTTTACATTTGATAGAATTATCTTATGAATAAAGTTCTAATCACCGGCTGCGGAGGTTATATAGGTTCCGTTGCCGCGGACTTATTTTTAAAATCCGGATATCAGGTAATCGGTCTTGATAATTTTCAGACTGGTTATAAAGAACCATTGGAATTGCTGAAGTATAAACATAAAGGCCAGTTTGAATATTATGAAATTGATTTGAAAAATGATCTTTCGAATATTTTTAAAAAGGAAGCTAATATTACTGCGGTTATTCATTATGCCGCATCCTGCTTAGTTGACGAATCTGTCCGTGACCCGGGAAAATATTTTTTAAATAACGTTGCTGTCACCTCAAACCTTTTATCAGCCATGGATAAATTTAATATTAAGAATATTATTTTTTCCTCAACTTGCGCCGCATACGGCGAAGCGAAATACTATCCGATCGACGAAAAGCATCCTCTTGATCCAACCACCCCCTATGGGGCTTCCAAAAAAATGGCTGAAGAAGTGATCCAGTGGTATTCTAAGTTAAAAAACTTTAACTATATGATCCTCAGATATTTTAATGTTTGCGGAGCGACTGGAGATGGATCGATCGGTGATTCAAAAAAACCCTCGACCTTACTGGTTCAAAATGCTGTCCGCGGCGCTTTAGGTATTGAGAAATTTTATCTGACCTGTCCTGAAGTAGATACGCCGGATAAAACTCCTATTAGGGATTATATCGATGTCGTTGATTTGAATGAAGCTCATTTAAAAGCATTGGAATATCTTTTGTCCAATAAAAAAAGCGAGATAATTAATCTGGGAACCGGTACAGGCAGTTCAGTTTTGGAAGTGGTCAATCAAGTTAGAAAATTAACCGGAGTTGAGATTCCAATAGAAAAAGCCAATACAAGACAAGGCGATGATGCAAAAAAAATTGCCGACATCAGCAAAGCTGAAAAAGTATTAGGCTGGAAACCGACTAAAAAGATCGAAGACTCGGTAAAATCCCTGATAGTTTGGTACAAAAATCATCCTCAGGGATGGAGCAAATGAGCGGGATACGGGAATCGAACCCGTCCCCTCTGCTTGGAAAGCAGATATTCTACCGATGAACTAATCCCGCTTTTGTATAATTATACTAAATGAATAAAAAAATTTTCTTGGTTTTTCTCTTCGCTTTCACGATTCGCTTAATTGCCTTGAATCAGTCTCTTTGGTTAGATGAGGCGGTGACGGCTAATGTGGTTAAGAATTTTGACTTTTTTCATATAATTAGTAAATTCTCACCTACCGACTTTCATCCTCCGCTATATTATTTGATTATGAAATTATGGACGAACCTGTTTGGTTTTTCAGAAATTGCTTTGAGGATGCCATCAGTTTTGTTTAGTCTAATGACAGGGTATGTTGTTTTATCGATAGGAGGGATTTGGGCAGCGATATTTTTTCTTTTTAATCCGCTGATAGTTTATTACTCCCAGGAGGCAAGAATGTACATGATGGCTACGTTTTTATTAACGGCGGCAATATATTTTTTTATATTAAATATCAAAAATAAAATATCAAAAATACAAATTAAAAATCAAATATATTTCAATTTATTTATTTTTTTATCATTATCAACTTTTTACGGATCAATTTTTCTTGTGACAGCTTTTTTACTTTATTTTTTGTATAAAAAACAATATAAAAATTTATTTATTTCACTATTCACTTTATTTATTTATTTTTTGATAATCTCTCCCCTACTTTATCAGCAATTGATAAATTCTAAAAATGCTTTAAGTATTGTAGCTAATTGGTCACTAGTCCTGGGAAAAGTTAATATTAAAAATATATTATTAATTCCTATAAAATTTTCCATTGGTAGAATAAGTTTTTATCCGAAGTGGCTGTATTGGGGAGTAGCAGGAATTTGGACAGGATTCATTGCATATCAAATATTCCAAGCAAAAATTAAAAATCAGAAGTTAAATTTTAAAATAAAAATTTTATTTTATTTATTAATATCTCCATTAATTTTTGGATTATTAGCTTCATTTTTTGCTCCGATGTTGCAGTATTTTCGATTCATATATCTCATACCTATAGTGTCTATATTATTAAGCTTCGGATTATCAGGCCAAGCGAAGTTCAACCCCAGGGGTTGGATTTTGGCTGGCGGGTTTGTGATATTTTCATTAGTTTATTTACTGCTGCCGAAATTTCACCGGGAAGATTGGAAGAGTTTAGTAAAAAATTTACCAAAAGATAAACCTGTCTATATAATAACGACATCGAGTGATCCGATTAAATATTATTCAAACAATTTAAGAATTAAAGAATTGAACATCCTTAGCCAAAGCTGTGGAGGGCAAGGTGTGTTTGAAAAAGAAATCGTAGTTATCCCTTATGCGGCTGAAATATACGGATTGGATTATAAAGATCTTTTGAGCAAAAACGGATATCAACTTAAAAAGGAAGTCAGTTTTCGGGAAGTAGCTTATGAAGAATGGTTTAGATCTTACTAGGAAGTTTTCTATATTCTATAAATGAAGTTATAGAAAGGATTATCAAGCCGACAAAAAATGATAAAGCTAAGGCGTAAGGAGGGCCGGATAACTTCATAACCGGAATAAGATAATAGCATCCAAAAGCAACTATAATAAAAATAGAAAGATTGGCCATTAAAATATACGCAGGTTTCTTAACTGTATATAACAGAAAAAGGACAGGAAGATTGAGAAATGTATAGATAATATATGGCCATGTTAAGGATTTGGTAATCAAGGCGGTTTGGGCAAACTTTTCGGTAAAAAATAAATAGAAAACAACGTTCGGAGTAAAGTATAAAGCGATAAAAAATACTGTTGGGATAAACAGGTAAACTAAGCCGGTTCTGAATTCTCTCCTCACCTCTTCTTGAGTCGTAATCTTTGAAAATCTTGGAGAAAGAACTTGGGTGATGCTGGCGATTGAAGCAATAACCGTTAAAATTATTTTTTGGGCTAAACCATAGTAACCGACTTCCGGTGATTTGGACAGGAAATAAGATAGTAAGAAAAGATCCATTCGTTGAGCTATATTAAAAAACTGTGAAGCAATAAAAAATGTGATCGTGTAGCCAAAACGGAACTCCTCTTTTTTTACTTGAGCTTTTAAAATACTGAAAACAACATGTTTTTTTTCAAAAAATAAAAGAATAAAAAAGACTATCGGGCCGATAATACCAAAGACAAAAATAATTGAACCAACTGTAATTAGATGCAGAGGTATCATAACAAAGATAATGATAGTTTTGATTAGGTTGGAAAGATTTAGAAAAATATTGGCTTTAAGAAATCTTTTAGCGGCAAATAACGCATTAATCGCGTAATTTTGCCAAACAAGAAATAAGACGGAAAATGTCGTTACATAAAGCTCCCACCAAGGAGCCCCCGTTTTAAAGAAAACTTTGTCTAAATACGGAAAGAAAATAAAAAGCAGTGAAATGATTATTAAAGAAAAACTGGTCTGGTAAAAGAAGATCGTTTTCAAAAAAATATAGATGTTTTTCTGTTTTTTTTCAATCATAACCGGGAGATACGAATAGATGCTTGCGGTTGTGCCGAAATCAAGGATGTTGGCAAGAACATAGGAAATACCCAGCAAGACACTTAGTACTCCATATTCTGAAGGCTGCATTATCCTTACTAACAAAAAAGCAAAGAAAGCGATAAAAACAACATTAAGATAGTTTCCAATCGTATTAATGATGACGTCTTTACTGGTCGGTTTCTTGATAAAGTTAAAAAGTCTTTCTTTCATTCCATAATTATAATTGAAATTAAAATAATCTGTTATAATTTATACTAATATGGCAAAAACAGCATTGGTTACAGGAATTTTAGGGCAGGACGGACCTTATTTAGCTAAGTTGTTATTGGAAAAAGGTTACAAGGTATATGGCTTGATAAGACGATATTCAAATATATCATTTGATAATCTTGATTATTTGGGGATCACAAAGAAAGTAGAATTCGTAGAAGGTGATATGACCGATGAATCTTCACTACTTCATCTTATAAAGAGAACCATGCCCGATGAAGTTTATAATTTAGCGGCTCAATCGTTTGTCGGCGCTTCGTGGCAGCAGGCTAAATTAACCACAGAAATTAATGCTCTTGGAGTTTTGTATCTTTTAAACGCAATTAAATTTTTTTCACCGACAACCAAATTTTATCAAGCCTCAACCAGCGAAATGTTTGGAACCAGCCATGATGACGGATTTCAGGATGAGAATACAATTTTTCATCCCCGCTCTCCATATGGGATTTCTAAAGTTTATGCTTACTGGATGACCGTTAATTTTAGAGAATCTTATGACATCTTTACCTGCAACGGAATATTATTTAACCATGAGTCCCCTATCCGTGGCATGCAATTTGTCACCCGCAAGATCACTGATGGTGTTGCAAGAATAAAAATGGGTCTGACGGACAAAATTTACCTTGGTAATCTAGATGCAAAACGTGACTGGGGTTTTGCCGGTGATTATGTTGAAGCTATGTACTTGATGATGCAAAGCAAAAAACCTGATGATTACGTTATCGGTTCAGGTGAAAATCACTCGGTAAAAGAATTTGTTCAGTTGGCATTTAAACATGCCGGGATTTCTGATTGGGAAAAACACGTCGTCATCGACGTTAGATTTAAAAGACCGGCTGAAGTTCCAAATTTAAAAGCCCGTGCCGCAAAAGCCCAAAAACAGTTAGGATGGAAAACAAAAACATCATTTGAAGATCTTGTCAAAATGATGGTGGACGCAGACTTATCAAGATATAGGTCTAAATAATTATTTTAAGGAATCTCTTCGCTGATTCTTTCCAATTGAATCTTTTCTTGATCTCATCAGAGTTAATAACTATCTTATTACCAAGTAAGTACTTCATTTTTTCCAGGATTTTATCTTTATCATTAACATTGACTAAAAACTTTTTATCAATTGTTTCAATAAGTGACGAATTGTCCCCTGCTATAACTTTGGTGCCGCAGGCTAATGATTCAAGCGGAGGTAATCCAAATCCTTCATAAGAAGAAAGATAAACGGTCAAACTGGCAGCGTTATATAAATACGGGAGATCTTCGTCCTCGACAAATCCGATAAATTTAACTTTATTCTCCAGTTTTAATCGTTTTATTCTTTCAAAAACATCCTCGTTTTTCCAGCCGGCCCGTCCGGCAATTATAAATTTAAAGTCGGAGAATTTTTTATCTTTAATTAGCTCACTAAATACTTCAATTGAGCGGACTAAATTTTTTCGAGGTTCGATCGCTCCAACGTAAAGCAAGTATTTAGTATTTAGTATGGAGTATTTAGTTAATATTTGTTTAATTTTATTATTATCAATCTGTTTGAATTGCTCGCCAATTCCCGGATATAAAACAGTTATTTTTTCATTATTAATCCGGGAATAAAGCTTCAACAAATCTTGTTTAGTGTTTATTGAGTCGACAATGATCGTGTCATTGTATTTGATAGTTTTAGCCAATTTTTTTTCATGGGCCCTGATGATCCTTTCCTCGTGATACTGTGGAAAAAGTTTCCATGTTAGATCATGGACGGTGGTTATTCCTCTGGTTCCCGGCAGCAACGGAGGTCTTAAAAAATCAGAAGAGAAAAAAACATCGACCTTTCCTATAAACCATTCAACAGGAATAATATGGAGTTTGCTCCACCAAAGCTGCAGTAAAGTTGGGGGGAATTTGTAATCGTAAATTTTTCCTCCGGCCTTTTTAAGCTCGTCAAGATAATAAAAATTCTTAGGCCGCCTAAGGCTTGAGTAAAAAAGCCGGTATTCGTTTTCTTTATCTATTTCAAGAAGATTTTTTGCAAGATTGAAGGTGTAATTAGCCACTCCGGATCCGGCGTAAACAAGCATGGTTATATCAATTCCTATCTTCATATCTATATTTTATCAGTTAATTATCCTAAAAACCTCCACCCACTCTGACGAGTATTGTAGAATTGCCTTCTTTTTTATTAAACCAAGCTCCTCTTCGGATAAATCTGTATTATTTTTGCCGGCGACGATATATTCGGCTCCGTATTGTTTCATCGATAAAACTCCTTTTGCGGTTGGCTCAACGTCAACCGGATATGTCCCCAGCATCCAACCCCTTCTATGATAAAGAGAAAAAAGAACCGAGTTATTATTTGCCAGATATACAATCTTAGAATCTTTAGGGATCACCCGATCGATCTCTTTAGCTATCTGCAGCTGATTTTCTGGTATCAGATCGTGAAAGTAATACCTGCTTGTCCGGTAGCCGTTATAGATAGTAAAAAGCAAAATGATGATGATTGTAAAATAACCAAACAACTTATTTTTTTGCAAAATATAATTTGTCAGATGAGTCAACCCATATCCTGCTAATATCGCCACCGGAATAAGAAAAATGTCCGAATAGTACTGGTGGATAATATTGCCATTGGGGACAATAAGCCAATATACTGGAACAAGTAGAAGCCATATAAGTACGAATAATATCGGCTTGTCTCTTTTGAGGAAAAAATTAACAAAACCTAATCCGGCAAAAAAGGACATTGTTTTTCCCATTACTTCTCCGATAACGTTTTTTAATAAAAGCCGCTTTACAAAAATTTCATAAGTGAAGAGGGACTTTCTTCCGTCTAAAATCCAATTTTCCCAACTGCTGTCGGCCGCCTTGAATTGGAACTGCCAATTTTTCCAGAATCCGTAGATCAAGGGACTAAAAAATATATAAATAAAATATTCCCAATAAGCAGATCCTTTTATCCGCATAAGAAATAAGTATGCAGGTAGACCGATCAGCATAAATGGCCTTGTTGCCACAGATAAACTAAGAGTAATCAAAGATAAGATCAACCATCGTGGACGCCTCCCCTCTTTCCAGTACAGATAGGCTGTTAATGATATGAGATACATGCTTATTGCAAATATATCAGGATGAATTGCGTGACCAAGAAAAAAAATAGAACCGGGAGCAAAAATAAAAAAGAATGAGGAAAAAAAAGCAATTTTTGATGATCTGAACAATTTCTTAATAAATATGAAAAGCGAAAGCGCAGAGATAGTATATAGAAAAAGATTTAAAATTCTCGCAAGTTCTATTTGCCAGCCAAACAAACGGTAAAGGATACTTATTAAATATTGATATGCAGGAAACTCAAGAAAAAAATATGAATTGGTGTTGGTGATCGGTCTTATGAGACTGTTTTGCGGATACAAAATATTCCTGTTTCTAAAAGCAAAATTGTATGCGACGCTTTCCGTGTCTGTCTGTCTCATTGCATGGCCGTCAATTGGAAGAAGATGAAAGTTTTGAACTCGGATTAATAAACCGAATACGATGGCGACTGTAAGAAACAATTTCCAATTCATATTTTTACAATATATATCATACACTTTTACCTGTGGTAGAATTATCAAATCTTATGTTTAACTTTAAAAAACCACTAGTATCGGTTGTTTTAGCTTCTTACAATCATGTAAATTTTATTGAACAGTCAGTGAGAACCGTTCTTAACCAAACAATGTCGGATCTGGAACTTCTGGTGATAGACGACGGATCGACCGACGGTACCCCGGATATTGTGGAAAAAATTAGAGACAAAAGATTAGCCTTAATCAAACTAACTCCGAACAGAAGGTATCACCCGAGAAATATCGGGATTAGAATGGCGAAGGGAAAGTATATTGCTTTTCAAAATTCTGATGATATTTGGTTGTCGGATAAATTAAAAAAACAGGTTGAGTTTATGGAAAAAAATAAACAGACATCAGTCTGTTTTACCCGTTTAGAGGTGATCGACGAAAAAGGAAAAAATATTAAAAACTCATGGGCACATAAAAATTTAGCCGGTGGAAATAAAAATAACGATGCATGGTTAAGGCTTTTCTTTACATCTGGTTTTAATTTTGGCATAGCTTCCGCCCTTGCCAGAAAAGAAAAAATTATCAAGCTAGGAGGTTTCAACGAAAGCCTTGTCCAGATGGCAGATTATGATCTTTGGGTAAGACTGGCCGGACTGGGACAAATTAATATACTTGATGAAATCTTGACAAAGATGAGAATTATTAAAGGTGTGAATTTCAGTTCTCCTAAAAAAGCTGTATATCTGCGAAGTGCCATTGAGAATATTGAAATTTTGAATCGTTATACTCAATGGCCGGTAAACCAATATTTAAAAAATATATTTCCGGAGATTATGCCTGATGACAATAATTCAATCTATGTCCAATATGCTGCACTAGCCAAATTTGCATGGACCATAAAAACTCCTTATCATGATTTTTTTGCCGACCAATTGGTTGCTAAATTATTAAATGATCCAAAGTCAAGCAAAGAAGTTCTTGAGTATTTTGGAGCCTATCTGAAGAACGAATATATTAAAAGAAGAGGAAAGTTGGAAATAATTACTTATGATTAAACTACATAACTGGTTCACAAATTTAATTAAAAAATCTGATTTTCGTATTGAGTGGATTCCCCTATCCAAAAGTTCATTCTGGTTATTCAAATCAGGAAAAATAATTCATAAGTCCGGCCGTTTTTTTAAAATTATTGGTGTTCAATTCCACGATTACAAAGGTAATGTGGCTGAACAGCCATTGATCGATCAACGCGAGGTCGGAACTCTGGGATTTTTGATAAGAGAACGGAAACAAAAGAAGGAAATTCTCGTTCAAGCAAAAATTGAACCGGGAAATTCAAATATTATCCAACTGGCTCCAACCTGCCAGGCAACCAAAAGCAATTCGATGATGGTTCACGGGGGCAACGAGCCGCCTTTTTCTCACTTGTTTATAAAAGAACACCCTCAAATAATAAGCTCAACCTTGCAAAGTGAACAAGGAAGCAAGTTTTTTGAAAAAAGAAATCAAAATATTTTAGCAGTGAGCAATCATATAATGGAAATTCCTGATACTCATCAGTGGATATCTGTTGAGAAAATATTGGCTTTATTATCGGAAGATTTTTTGGTTAATACCGATGCCCGGTCGGTCTTGACCTGCAGTCCGTGGGATAAACTTGTCGGATGGATGCCGTTTTCACGATTAAATGATAGTTTTTCAAAAGAATTGGGCTTTTCATATAAACAAAACGTCAAAACCGGTCAATTTAAAAATATGAAAAATGCTCTTATTGCTGTACAGAAAAAAAATTATGTAATTAAAACAATTCCATTGGAAAAATTGAAAGATTGGAAAATTACAGACTTTGAAATCAGTCCCTCAAATAAAAAATTATTTAGAGTCAGACATTTAAAAGTAACAGCCAAAAACCGGGAGGTGCCTGAGTGGGACCAGCCAATTATCGATAGCTACGAAGAAGGCTTGGTTAACTTGGTCTGCGGAAGAATTAATGGAGTTTTACATTTTTATTTTTCAATAATTACTGAGGCGGGCCTTTATAACAATGCTGAATTGTCCCCTATTATCCGCAATTACTCAAAATATCCAAATGTCAAAGTAATCAAATCCGTCATGCAATCGGATGAAGGCGGAAGGTTTTATCAAGATATAGCCAGATATCAGGTTGTTGATATTGGAGAGGCTGATTTGACATTACCGGGATATTGGTTAAATCTTGCCCAGATACAATATCTTTTGCTAAAAAACGGCCGGTTCACCAACGAAGCCCGTTCAGCCATATCCCTTTTACTTTACTGGTTATAAACTGCTATAATTTTTTTGTTAATAATTATAAATAATCTTATGAATAGCGTTGTATATGTTTGTTCAGGGACCTGCAAGGCGGAAGTTTCAGAAGAACAATATAAGGCTGGTTTAACCAAGTGCGGTGCCGAAGTTTGTACCCTAAAAGGACATGAGTTTGAAAAAAGATTAAAATGTCAGGAATGCGGAGCAATTTTTAAAGAAGAAGAGATTCATACCCACTAATAATATCTATTGAAAACAGAAAAAAATGTTGAGGAAATCAGATAAGCAATAATCAGTATGTAAAAAATATTCTTCTGATACTCCCCTACTTTTATTTTTTTAAGTAAAGTTATTTTTTGCGTAAATTGAACAATTAATAAAATAACAAAAGGCAATAAAGGTATAAAATATCTTCCCTGTACTCCATGAGCGATTAAAGATCCCGGTTCTGTGTTAAAAACAAAGGCCAATAACAAGATAAAAATGTAAGAAATAATTAGGGTTAAAAATAATAATATTGTTTTGTATTTATGTAAAGACGAGGCATGCCTCGTCTTTACGATTACATAAATAAAAAATAATCCGTAAAGAAGATAGCTTAAAGGATCAAGTCCGTATTCAAGCCAACCAAAAACACCAATAAGGCTTTGCAAATAAAAAGGAAATCTCTCTATTGAAGTTTTGGCTAACACAATTAAAATATTTAATGGGTCTGAAATAAGAGAATTTATTTGTTGGATTGGATTGATAGCTGATGCCGTTAATGAGTATTGCAAATCATAAGTACCAGTAAGTTTTGACCAAAAATAAAAAGGAATAAATATTAAACTAAAAATAATCATCGGCTTTATTTCGAATGGAACTAAAAACAGAAACAAAAAAAAAGTTTCATAGCCGATTTTTTTGCTCCATAAAAATAAAAAAAGGACAAAAAATAATTTAAAGTATTCTACTGGGGCGTGATTTATCACGCTCTTTGCTTTATTAATTATTAGCGTAAAAAAAGTCAACGCAAGCATAATGTGAATTGCATCATAACTAAAAGAAGAAACTTGGTGCAGACTCATCGGCAGAGCAAAAGTAAACAAAAGAATTAGTTTATAGTTCTCAGCAATTTTTCGGTAAAGATATAAAAACCAAAAATATCCAAGAATAGCCATCATTAAACGGACGAAATATATTGATTGAATAGGATTAGCATTAAAAAACGACAAGATCCAAAGAACAAAAGCCTGAGGTATGTATGAAATAATTGGAAAGCCGCAAAGGTGGTCAACATTAAAGCTAATCTTTTTGTTTGACTGATTATTTGAAAATAAATCATTAAAAAATGTTGGTATTGGAAGTTTAACTTCCTTTTGATGAGTCATCAGATCAAGATAAGGAGTTTTAATAAAATCCGTGTATTTTTTTTCAAGCGGTATGGTGTTGTTAGATTTTTCCTTACAAAAAAAATATCCTTTACTGATCAAAAGTGATTTTTCAAAGTGTGGTTGTTCATCAGGTTTTTGAAAAGGAGGAACAAAAAAGATAAAAATAAGAAGTTGTGCGGGAATAAGAAAAAAGAGGATAAGATTAATAAAAATCTTTTTATTCATAAAATGATGTATTTATTATATAATATCGTCATATGAAGGTAATTATTCTCTGTGGTGGGACGGGAACAAGGTTAAAAGAAGAAACTGAATATAAACCTAAGCCGATGGTCTATGTCGGTAGTAAGCCGGTTTTATGGCACATAATGAAGATTTATGCTTCTTACGGTTATAACGAATTTATTTTAGCTCTCGGGTATAAAGCCGATTATATCAAGGACTATTTTTTGAATCAAAAAGCCTTCACTTCAGATTTTGCCCTTGAAACCCGGAATCATAAGACTAAGTTCTACCTAGACGACCGAGCAGAAGTGGATAATTTTAAGATAACTTTCGTTGATACCGGCGTGGATACTTTACCCGGGGAAAGAATCTTAAGATGCCAAAAGTATATTCCTGTTAATGATAAATGTTTTATGGTCACCTATGGAGACGGTGTGACAGACTTGAATATTGACGACTTGGTTAAATTTCACAAAAAACAAAAAACCATCGGGACGATCACTCTTGTTCATCCAAGATCAAAATTTGGGCTTGTTAATGTTAACGATAAAAATCTAGTTGAAGATTTTATTGAAAAGCCTGTTCTTTCCGATTGGGTCAACGGCGGATATATGGTTTTTGATAAGAGGGTTTTTAATTATTTAAAACCTGGAGAGACAGAGCATCCGACTTTAAAAAAATTAAGTAGTGAAAAACAGTTGTCGGCCAAAAAACACGATGGATTTTGGTTCTGTATGGATACTTATAAGGAAGTTGAAGATTTAAATAAGATGTGGAAAAGCGGGAAAGCGCTGTGGAAGATATGGAAGTAGGGCAATTTTTCAATTTTCAGTTTTCAATTTTCATTGAATTTACAATGAATCAATTTTTAAATTGAAAATTAAATAAATAAAAATTTATTGAAAAATGTAAATTGTAAATTGAAAATTTTATGAAACTATCTGATTCGAATATCCTAGTCACCGGTGGTGCCGGCTTTGTCGGTAGTCATTTGGTTGAGGAACTGATCAAACTAAAAGCCAATGTCATCGTTGTTGATATCAATCTTAATAAACTTTCATATTTATTTACGGAAAATCTCGACAAAAAATCCACAGTAATTAGTTTAAACATTTGCGATTACAAAAAACTCTTGGCTTTAATAAGGAAATATAAAATTGAATTTATCTTTCATCTAGCGGCTCAGGCCTTGGTTGAAGATGCCTACATTAGTCCAAAATATACCTTTGAAAATAATACCGTCAGCACTGTAAATATTTTAGAAGTGGCCAGAACCAATCCGCAAATTAAAGGGGTTGTCGTCGCCTCATCTGACAAAAGTTATGGGAAATTGCATAAGGAAAAATATGTTGAGACTGATCCATTATCAGGCGATCATCCCTATGATACCTCAAAATCGATTACTGATTTGATGAGCACGACCTATTACAAAACTTACAAGATCCCTGTTGTTGTCACCCGATTTGGAAATATTTATGGTGAAGGCGATTTAAATTTTTCCCGAATTATTCCAGGGACGATGAAGTCATTAATTAAAAATAAAACTCTGTTAATTCGAAGTAACGGAAAATACGTGCGGGATTATCTTTATGTTAAAGACGTTGTTGATGGTTACTTGTTATTAGCACAAAATATAGAAAAAGTTAAAGGTGAGGCTTTTAATTTCGGGTCCGACGATACTTTAAAGGTTGTGGAAGTAATTAAATCAATTGAAAAATCTTTGAATAAAAAAATCAATTATAAAATTATGAACATTGCCAAAAACGAAATCCCCTACCAATCGCTTGATTATTCAAAGATTAGAAAGACGCTGGGATGGAAACCAAAAACGAATATTAATTCGACGTCAACAAAAATATTTAATTGGTATTTTAAATTATTAAAAAAATGACCCTACTCTCCGACTACGTAATAGATTTTTTAGTCAAAAAAGGTATTAAGGATATTTTTCTGGTTTCCGGAGGCGGAATTATGTATCTTCTTGATTCAGTTGGTCGTAATAAAAGGATCCGCTACGTTGCCAACTATCATGAGCAGGCATCAGCGACAGCTGCAGAATCTTACGCAAGAGTCAAAAATAGCGTTGGAGCTTGTTTGGTAACAACCGGTCCGGGTAGCACCAATGCGATCACAGGTGTTGCCGGTGCTTGGCTTGATTCTATTCCTATGATTGTTATTTCCGGACAGGTAAAACGAGAACTTATTGCTGATTATTTGAGAACCCGCCAAATCGGTCCGCAGGAAATAAATATTATCGATATGGTTAAACCAATTACGAAATACGCAGTGACAGTAATGGATCAAGATAAAATAAAGTATGAATTGGAAAAAAGTTTTTATATGGCAACTTCAGACAGACCTGGTCCGGTTTGGATTAATATTCCATTAGATATCCAAGGTTCAATGATTGATGAAAGAAAACTTAAAGGATTTATTATGCCGAGAATAAAAAAAGATGATAAATATACCAAAAGCAAAGTAAAAAAAGTTATAGATCTTTTGAACAAATCCAAGAGACCGGTGATCATAGCCGGACAGGGGGTAAGGTTGTCAGGAGGGATGAAGCTACTTGAAGAATTAATTTCATTTACAAAAATTCCAACGCTACTGCCGTTCAATGGTATCGATTTATTAAGTGAAGACAACAAATATTTGATGGGTAAATTCGGACCCGGTGGAACAAGGTGTGGTAATTTTGTTTTACAAAATTCCGATTTGATTTTATCAATTGGGGCCAGTCTTAACGTTGCCTCAACCGGTTTTGATTACAACCATTTTGGTTTTGGGGCCAAAAAAATAATGGTTAATATCGACAGTCAGGAAATTGAAACTAAGAAGATTAAGATCAATTTATCGGTAGTCAGCGATGCTAGGGAATTTATCCGGGAATTGTTACTTCAATTAAAAACAACCAAATATTCTTCGAACAAAAAGTGGCTTGATGTTTGTAATTATTGGAAGAAGAAATATCCGTTGATTACAAAAGAATATTATGAAAATAAAAAATATGTTAATAGCTATGTTTTCTTCGATAAATTGTCTGAACTTCTTGATCCGACAGACGTGTTAACAACTGGGATTGCGCTCGACGCTACCGGACTTTATCAAACCTTCAAAGTTAAAAAAGGTCAGCGGGCTTTTGTTAATAAGAATTTCGGCCAGATGGGTTGGAGCCTTCCGGCGGCGGTAGGAGCTAATGTCGGCAACGGAAGGAAAAGGACAGTTTGCGTCACCGGTGATGGTTCTTTTATGGTTAATGTTCATGAATTGGAAACAATTAAACATTATAAATTGCCGATCAAAATCTTTGTTTTTAACAACGGCGGATACGAGTCGATCAGATACACCCAAGACAATTTATTTCATGGAAGACTTGTCGGATCGGACAAAACAACCGGCGTCAGCAACCCGGATTTTAATTTATTAGCGAAGGCCCATAGCTTGCCTTACGTAAAGATCAATAATAACGGTGAGATCATAAAAAAAATTAAGGAGGTTTTAAAGATCACTGGTCCGGTTTTATGTGAGGTCAACATTGACTATAAGCAAAAACGAATGCCCAAAGCGGCTTCTTTTAAGCGTTCTGATGGTAAAATAGAATCGAAACCGCTAGAAGATATGTGGCCGTTTCTGCCGAAAGAAGAGATTGAAAAAAATATGAGCTTTTTTAAATAATATGAATATATTGTTAACGGGAGGTACGGGATTTATAGGAAAAAATATTTACAGAGGGTTAAAGAACGAATACAAAATCTTTGCTCCCCGTCATAGTGAGCTTGAAATTACAGATACCGATGCCGTCCGAAAATATATTATTAAAAATAAAATAAAAGTAGTTATTCATACGGCGGTTAAAGGAGGAGATTTAGTGCTTGAAAATATTTTGAGAATGTTTTTGTCAATCTATAATAATCTTGATCTTCTTGATAAATTTATCAACTTCGGCTCGGGAGCTGAATATGCAAAAACACGGGATTTGAAAAAAGTTAAGGAAACGGAGCTGGGAAAATTTATTCCGCAGGATAATTACGGACTTGGAAAATTGATCTGTAGCAAGCTTTCGAACAAGAACAAGAAGATAATAACAATACTGCCTTTTGGAATATTCGGCCCCGGAGAAGATTATCGAGTTAAGTTTATAGCTAATTCCATTGTAAAGAATTTACTGGGTTTGCCAATTAAAATTAAGCAGGACGTAATATTTGATTATCTTTATGTCAACGACCTGATCCCGATAATAAAATTCTTTTTAAAAAATCAAGAAATATTCGGAGACTTTAATATCTCAACTACAAAGTCGATAAACCTATCTCAGATTGTTAGTCAAATAAATAAGATTTCCAAAAAACCTTCCAAGGTGCAAGTAATAAACAAAAACTTGAATTTTCAATATACGGGAAACAATAAAAAATTACTTAAGACTATCCCCTATCTTAAAATTACTTCATATGAAGATTCGATTAAAGATTTCTACAATTTTTATAAGCAAAACATTGAAACTCTCGACAAAGATGCTATAATTCAGGATAATTATTTAAAAATGGCAAAAACTAAATGATCAAAAAAAAATTCTCATTTTGGAAAAATAAAATGGTTTTAGTTACCGGAGGTACCGGTTCTTTCGGAAAAAAATTTATCCAAATTCTTCTTAAAGAATATCCGATTAAACGTCTGGTTGTCTATAGTCGAGACGAATTGAAACAGGAAGAAATGAGAACGATGTATGGTTTTACTGATAAAAGGATTCGATTTTTTATCGGAGATATTAGAGATAAAAACCGCTTAGATAGAGCTTTTGTTGATATAGATATTGTTATTCACGCGGCCGCATTAAAACAAGTACCTACTTGTGAATATAATCCTATTGAGGCTATTAGGACTAATATAAATGGCTCAGAAAATATTATTAATTCCGCAATTGATAAAAATGTTAAAAAAGTTCTGGCTTTAAGTACTGATAAAGCGGTCAGTCCAATTAATTTATATGGCGCAACAAAATTAGTTGCGGAAAAATTATTTATTCAAGGAAATAATTATTCAAGTTCTGATGGCACCAAGTTTAGCTGTGTGAGGTATGGAAACGTTGTTGGTAGCCGAGGCAGCGTTGTCCCCCTATTTCAACATCAAAAGAAAAGCGGGACAATTACTATAACAGACACCAGAATGTCGCGCTTTTGGTTAACGTTGGAACAAGGAGCAAGATTTGTTATACGATGCGTTGAGCAAATGAATGGCGGCGAAACCTTTGTTCCAAAAATTCCCAGCATGAAGATAACTGATTTAGCAAAAGTGATTGCTCCAGATGCAAAAGTAAAAATCACAGGTATTCGACCGGGCGAAAAATTATTCGAAACCTTAATTTCGGAAAACGAAGCCCCGAATACTTATGAGTTTAATGATATGTATATCATAAGACCGGTAAGTTTGTTTAGAGAACCAAAAAACAAACTTATATTAAAAGGAAAAAAAATGAAGCTTGAAAGATATGACAGTGCTCTTAATAAAGAATTACTAACATCAAAGGAATTAAAGAAGATGATTGAAAATTAATAGTTATTCACATCCGATGCTTAATTACGGTTTTCAGTCAATTGATAAAAAAGATATCGAATATGTAATTCGAGCATTAAAAAGCAGTTTTTTGACTACAGGTCCTTATGTGAAACAATTTGAAAGATTATTTGCCAAAAAAGTTGGAGCAAAATATGCTGTTGCCGTATCTAACGCAACCGCGGGTCTTCATATAGCTGTCCAAGCTGCAAGTTTGCCCATAAACTCAGAGGGAATTACATCGGCTAATACATTTCTTGCTTCCTCAAACGCTTTTTTATATAACAATTTGAAACCCGTATTTGCGGATATTGATAAAAAAACTTACAATGTTGATCCAGACGAAATATCTAAAAAAATATCTAAAAAAACCTCAATAATTATTCCTGTCCATTTTGCTGGTCAACCTTGTGATATGGGGAAGATAAAAGAAATTATCAAGGATAAAAAAATTATTATCATTGAAGATGCAGCACACGCTGTCGGCAGCAAATATAAAAATGGAAAAATGGTAGGAAGTTGTTATTATTCAGCGATGACTGTTTTTTCGTTTCATCCCGTAAAAACAATTACCACCGGCGAGGGGGGAATGATTACGACTAATAGTAAAGCTTACTATGAAACGTTGCTAATGCTTCGGAGCCACGGCATGACTAAAGATCCACAGTTATTGAACAAGAATCCTGGACCTTGGTATTATGAAATGCATTCCTTGGGATTTAATTATCGACTAACAGATATTCAATCAGCCTTGGGAATATCTCAACTATCAAAACTTGATAAATTTATAAAAAGAAGAAGAGAAATTGTCAGAAAATATAATCAGGCGTTTAAAAACACGCCATGGTTGACGGTTCCTTATGAAGAAAAAGGAATTTTTTCCGCTTTTCATCTTTATGTTTTATTAATTGATTTTAATAAAATAAAAAAATCAAGAAAAAAAGTTATGGAAATACTATTTAAAAAAGGAATCGGAACTCAAGTACACTATATTCCAGTGTATTTACAACCTTATTACACAAAAAACTTTGGCTTTAAGCAAGGCATGTGTCCAAACGCAGAAGATTATTATAAAAAGTGTTTGAGCATCCCCCTTTTTCCTTCAATGAAAAATTCTGACGTTTCAAAAGTTATAAAATCAATTAAAGAATTAAATACCCTACCATGAGGGCGGTTTTTATCACGGAAGGAAAAAAAGATATTGGTTTTGGTCACATTACAAGATGCTTGGGTATTGCTAAGGCATTTGAAGAAAGAAAAGTAAAAACTTTACTGATAGTAAACGGCGATAAAAGCATTTTAAATCTACTTAATAAAGAAAGCTTCAAAATAATTGACTGGATAAATAATGAAGATAAGCTTTTCAGTATTTTAAAAACTGATGACATAGTCATTATAGATTCGTATTTGGCCGATTGCAGGTTTTATGAAAAAGTTAGTAAACTTGCCCGACTAACAGTTTATATTGACGATAATAATAGGCTTTCTTATCCCAAAGGAATTGTAATTAATGGAAATATTTACGGATCTTCCCTTAATTATCAAAAAAATAAATTCTCTCAATATTTATTGGGACCAAAATATGCTCCCCTTAGAAAAGAATTTTGGGACGTATCAATTAAAAAAATTAATAAAAAGATTAAAAATATCTTGGTTACTTTTGGCGGGGATGATAAGAGAAATTTAACATCAAAAGTTTTGTCATTATTGCAAAAAAATTATCCAAATATAAATACTAAATTTATTATTGGTAAAGGCTTTTTAAATAAATCTAAATTACACAAATTTAAAAATAGCAAAACAGAATTTAAATATGACCCTAACACAAAGCAAATAAAAGAATTAATGGCAAATAGTGACTTGGTGATATCTGCATCAGGCCAGACAACTTTAGAATTATTACGTTTAGGAATTCCAACCATAATTATTAAGGTGGCTGAGAATCAGGCAAATATTGCAAAAGCTTTAACGGAAAAACATATAGTCGAATACGCAGGAGACTGGAAAGATAAATCATTATTTAAGAGATTAGGTGAAAAAATAAAAAAACTTGAGAATTATGAAGAGAGAAAAAATATATCTAATCTCCAAAAAAATATAATAGATGGGCAAGGCGCAAGAAGAATAATTAAATTTATCATTAACGACAATCTATCTAAAAGCTTAGTTCTAAGAGAGGCAAATATTGAAGATCTGACAAATGTTTATAAACTGTCAAACGAAAAATTTATTAGAAAAAATTCTTTAAATCAAGATCAGATTATTTTTAAAGATCACGTCAATTGGTTTAAAGAAAAGATTTCTAATAAAAACATTTATTTTGTCGTTGCTTACTTAGATAATAAATTAGTTGGTCAGGTAAGATTTAAAATTTGGGGAAATTTGGCTGTTATTAGTGTAAGTATTTCTAATAATTTTAGAGGCTTAGGTTTAGGTAAACATATTCTTATGAAGTCACTTATAAAATTAAAACACACACACAATTTTATAAAAAAAATAAACGCAGTTGTTAAAAAGAGTAACAAAATATCTCAAGCATTTTTTTTAAACAATAATTTTAAAATAAAACAAATAAAAAAAGACACGATTTTATATACTTACAATTATGACTTTTAAAATAAAAGACCGTGAGATTGGAGGGAAAAAAGTATTTATCATTGCCGAACTTTCAGGTAATCATAATCACGATTTTAATCGTGCTGTAAAATCATTGAAAGCGATGAAAGAGGCAGGGGCGGATGCAGTAAAACTTCAAACCTATACAGCCGATACTCTGACAATAGACTGTAGTAATAAATACTTTCAAATTAAAGGAGGAACTTTATGGGATGGAAAAACTCTTTACGAACTTTACAAAGAGGCGTATACACCGTGGGATTGGCATCCGAAATTACAAAAAGTAGCCAAAGAGCTGGGTTTGATATTCTTCTCTACACCGTTTGACAGGACAGCAGTAGATTTTTTGGAAAAATTAGATGTACCTGCATTCAAAGTCGCTTCTTTTGAAGCAAACGATACACCATTGATTGAATACATTGCTTCGAAAAAAAAGCCGGTAATTATTTCTACAGGAATATCAACCTTAAATGAAATCACAGATGCTTTAAAAGCATGTAAAAACCAAGGTAACGAAAAAATTGCTCTTTTAAAATGTACATCTGCATACCCCGCTCCATTTAATGAAGTTAATTTAGACACAATTCCAAATATGGCAAAGAGATTTAAAAAAATAATCGGACTATCAGATCATACGCTTGGTATATCAGTGCCGGTTGCGGCAGTTGCCTTAGGGGCAAAAGTAGTTGAAAAACATTTTATTCTTGATCGGAAACTAGGAGGGCCAGATGCAGAATTTTCTCTCGAACCTTATGAATTTAAATCCATGGTTAAGTCCATTAGGGAAGTTGAAGAAGCAATAGGTAAAGCGACATATGAATTATCTCCAAAGATTCTCAAAAGCAGAAAATTTCAAAGATCTCTTTTCACCGTTGCCGATATTTCTAAGGGAGAAAAATTTACTGAAAATAATATTCGGTCAATTCGACCTGGATTTGGCTTATCACCAAAACATTTTTATGATATTATAGGAATGACTGCCAAGCAAAATATTAAAAGAGGCACACCTTTGATTTGGAAGTTAATTGACAAAATATGAAAAGAAAAATAATTTCTGTATCAATTCCCTCATACAACGAACAAGACAATATTGAATCTACTTATAAAGAATTAAAAAAAGTTTTTACAAAAATAAATAATTACGATTATGAATTTATTTTTATTGATAACGGTAGTTCAGATAATACTAGAAGAATTATATTGAAGGTAGCTAAAATTGATAAAAAAGTGAAAGGTATTTTTTTATCAAATAACTTTGGTCCTGAATCATCAGGTCGAGCTGGGCTGGATTATGCTATGGGTGATGCTTTTATTGGGATTGGGTGTGATCTTCAAGATCCTCCTGATTTGATACCGGTATTTATTAAGAAATGGGAAGAAGGATATGATGTTGTCATGGGAGCTTACAAAAAAGTCGATGAAAGTTTTTTCATGAAATTTATAAGAGGTTTGTTTTATAGTTTATTTAATAAAATTTCTAATACTAAAATTCCGACTAATGCCGTCGGCTACGGATTATATGATAGAAAAGTTATAAATGCTTTAAAATTGCTCCCAGAAAAATATCGATTTGAACGCGGTTTAACGGCTTGGGTTGGATTCAAAAAAATATTTGTCGCTTATGAAAGAAAAAAAAGAATAAAAGGAAAGAGCTCTTATAATTTTCTTGATTATATCAAGCATGCCGAACGAGGAATTTTTGGTTTTTCGTATTTAATATTAGATCTGATGGTCTATGGAGGTTTTGTTTTGGTGTTCCTCGCATTTTTATTTATCCTTGGATATTTATACACAGTAATTGTGATTGGCAATCCGATCAATGCTTCAATTCCTCTGATGCTGGCAATTGTTTTTTTTGGAGGCATTCAATTACTGGCCATAAGTATTATTGGAAAATATATTCAGGTAATAGTTGAAGAGACAAAAAATAGACCGATGTATATTGTAGAAGATACTATCAATATTCCTTTAATTAAGAAAGTTGCTTCCTGATCTCGGCCATCTCTTTTTCCGGAAGGAAAGGGGCCATGTCATCAATAGGCAAAGACACCATGCTGCCGTTGGCGATTTTTTTTGAAGATACCGTCAAGATATCTTGCCATTCCGGACAAAAAATTTCACAGATAACCGTTTCTTTGGAATTCAAAACTTGTTTAACCTTAGACAATTCGTGGTAATTTTTTATTCCGACATATTTGATTTTATATGCTTTGGCGATTTCTTGAGTATCAGGCATGGGTACTCCTGATTTAATCCCCTCTCCAATAAGTCGTCCTTGAAAGAAATTTTTTTGAGTAGTCCTTATTGCCAAGTATCCGTGATTATTAATCACGAAAATTTTGGCAGGGATTTTATGAAATTTAACGATTGCCAGTTCGTGGATATTCATTTGAAGAGATCCATCGCCGGTTATACAAACAATTGAAGCATTTTTTCTGGCAGCCCAAATTCCGATGATCGCCGGAAGATTGTAACCCATGGTTAAGGTTGCACCGGGAAGGATCATTCTTTGGTCTTTTTTGAATTTTAGAGTTTGTACAACGATGTAGGCGGTTACTCCGGCGTCAGTAATAAAAAAATCACCGGGATGAGAATATTTTGATATTTCATTTACGGCGTGGTACATATTAACTTGGTCGTTTTTATCAATAATTTTCGGAAGATATGGAGAATATTTATTCTTAATTACCTGACATTTTTTTAACCAGGAATCTTTGACTTTCAGTTTACTTTTATTTTTTATTAACTCATTAATAAAATATTTAGCATCGGAAATTATCAGATGATCAATTTTTATAGTTTTTTTCTGATGCTCTTTTTTATCGACGTCAACCACAATTTTTTTGGCTTGAGGTGCATATTTATCAAACTCATGTCCCGTAAATGAAACAGCTAGACGGCTGCCGATAGATAAAATCAGGTCGCTATTTTGCATGACGATGTTTCCGGTTCTATCTCCTTTTGTTCCTCCCTGACCCAGATATTCCGGTTGATCAAACTCCAGAATATCAGTTCCCATCTCAGGTACAACGACCGGTATTTTTAGGAAACTGACCAATTCCCTAAATTCTTTTATCGCTTTTGCTAATTTTATTCCCCCGCCGGCGACTATAACCGGTTTTTTCGATTTATTTAACAATTCGATCACTAAATTAATTTCTTGATTTGTAGCTTTTGAAATATCAGCGGTAATTTTATTGGCTCTAATTCCGTTTAATTTAAGCGGATCAATAATTTGACTGGCAACATCCGGAGGAATATCAAGCCAAACCGGTCCGGGTCGTCCGGTCAACATTGATTCATAGGCTTTCTCCAAATGAAAGCGGACATCTTCAGGCTTTTCAATATATGCGGAATATTTTGTCAAAGGTTTGATTATGGGAATAATATCAAGTTCCTGAACTCCAAATTGTCTCAAAGGAGTACCCGCGAAATGAGTCATCTGTGATTTTTTTGCCTGGCTGGATATAAAAATAACCGGAATTGAATTTTGCCAAGCCTCAAGCAAACCAGTTATTGCATTAGTTGATCCGGGTCCGGAAGTAACCATGACGGCTCCTATGCCATTATTTGTTTTAGCGTAAGCTTCAGCGGCCATTGCCGACGCCTGTTCATGATGATTACAGACATATTTCATTTTTTTGTGGCATGCAACGGCGTCATTCAAAAACATTGCCCCTCCACCGGCCAAAGTAAAGATGGTATCGGTCCCTTTTTGATAGATAAAATTAATTATGTAATCGGCAACTCTCATAATTTCTTAAGCCTGGTTAACTTTTTTAAATTCATCCCGGTCTAAAAACGGAAACATGTCTTCATAAGGTTTAGCAACGAGCGTACCATCAGGTCTTTTTTCTGATGCCGTTCGAGGAATCAACAGTTGCCACTCCGGGGTCATCACATCACAGATAACCGGTCCTTTATAATTGAGGACTTCTCTGACCTTTTTATCAATTTCATCTATAGAGTTAATTCGTACACCTTTAATTCCATAAGCAGAAGCTATTTTAAGAGAGTCCGGGCACCATACACCATTTTTTTCACTTTCGCCCATAAGTCTTCCGTTCATAAAATTTTTCTGGGTATGTCTTATTAATAAATATCCGTTATTATTAAAAATAAAAACTTTTATGGGAAGATTATTATATTTAATTGTTGCAAATTCCTGGATATTAAATTGGAGACTGCCATCACCCGTAATGACGATCGTATTTTTTCGATTATTTGCTAGGCAGGCACCGATTCCAGCGGCCCAATAACCCATTGAAGAAATACCACCAGTTGTCAAAAAACGCTGATTCTTTTTTATTTTCCATGTTTGACAGGCGACGTGAAAACAAGAACCTGTATCAACTAAAATCATATCTTTTTCGGAAGCGAGTTGAGATAATTTTTCGGTAAAATAATAAGAATTAATAGGTTTTTCCTTTTTATATTCTGGCAAAACAACCGGATATTTTTTCTTCCAAAAATTACACTTCTTTATCCAATTTTTATAATTTGGAACTTTATATGATTTAGATAGTTTAAGAAATTCACTTAAAAAAAGCTTAATATCGGCATTGATTTTTAAAAATATGTCTACGCTTGGTTTTTCCAGTTCTTCGATATCTATGTCAACGACAATTTTTTTTGCATTCTTGCCAAATTCTTTGGAGTTGTGTCCGACAGTTGAGCTTGAAAGCCGTGATCCGACTACCAATATTAGGTCTGAATTCTGAATGGCAAAATGAGCAGCTCTCTCTCCGTAAGTACCAGGCCTACCAACATACAATTCATTATCGCTATTTATAAGATCAATCCCCAACCGTGATGTGATGATTGGGATTTGAAGTTTTTTAACGACTTTGTTAAATTCATCCATTGCTCCAGCCAACCTAATCCCCTGTCCTACAAAAAGGATTGGATGCTTGGATTTTAATAAAAGCCCTATTGTCTTTTTTACACTTGCAGTAAGTTCAGCGGTTACTTCATGATCATCTTCCGGGAGAAATTCTTTTAATAATTTTTTAGGAACTTCCATTCTCTGAATGTCGAGAGGAACTTCGATCCAAACAGGACCCGGTCTGCCATTTAAAGCTAAATAATAAGCCTTTTGCATATAATATTGGATCATTGAAGGATCATCGACCGTAACAAAATATTTAGTAACCTTTTCAACTAATGGTTTAATATTTATCCCCTGAATTCCATATTGTCGGATTTTTGTTTTTTGCTGATATTGGACATAGGATAAAGCCGATTGTCCGGATATAACCATCATCGGTGAAGAATCAACCCAACCGCCTACAACACCGTTCATAACATTGATGGCCGCTGGGCCGGCGGTAACTAAAGTGACCCCTAATTTACCGGTGATCCTACCGTATGCATCAGCTGACATTCCCAATGCTTGTTCATGGTGTCCGCAAATATAATTTAATTTTTTATTACGGTAGACGGCATCATTGAGAAACATTGCCTGTCCTCCGGTAATCATGAATAATGTGTCAACTCCCTTTGATGTAAGAAAACTAAAAATATAGTCACTGACGGTCATATTAAATTATTATAAATTTATAATAATGATTCTATTTGATAATCTTCATTTTTGAATTCCTTTTTCTGTTTGAGAAAGTTGGCAACATCAATAATAATATCTTCCTGACCGCCAACGACCTTTCTTCTTCCTAATTCCTTAAGAATATCGCGGACATCAACCCCAAACTTTTTTGCGGCTTTTTTTGCATGAGGAGCAAATCCGGAAAAAACACCGGCCAGACCACTCGTTAAAGTAATATCATTTATTTCAATCGGTTCTTTCATTAATTTTGCAATTATATTTTCGCTATTGTTCATTAATTGATACAGGTCAAGTCCGGTTTTAAAACCGATTCTTTTCAGCACGGCGACAATAACTTCAATTTGACAATTTCCGGCACCGGCACCAAGTCCTCTAGAACAAGCGTCTATAATAGTTGCCCCGGATTCAACTGCGGTCAAAGAATTGGCAACGGCCATTCCCAGATTATTGTGCGCATGAAAACCGACATCAACTTTTAAACCTTTAACTAATATCGATACTTTTTCGGATACGTCTTTAGGCAAATAAGCTCCGGCTGAATCCATTAACAAAACCCCAACGACTCCGTATTCTTCCATCAGTTTTGCTTGAACAAGAAGTTCCTCCGCAGAGATCATATGGGACATCATTAGTATTCCGTAAGTTCTTATATTATTTTTTACTGCATATTGTATATGCTGGCGGGTAATATTGGCTTCAGTACAATGACAGGCTACCATCATTACCTCAACCCCGCTTTTAATAGCAGGCTCAATATCGTTTTTAATCGTTCCAAAACCGGGGATAAGAAAAGCACCAAGCTTAGTTTTTTTTAATTGTTTTTTAGCGGTTTTTAACATTTCCTGATCAGATAATAATGAAATTCCCAATTGAAGAGAAGATGCGCCCAGTCCGTTTCCATGTCCAACGATAAGAATTTTTGTGCCTGCTAATTCGGCTCCTCTTGCATATTGGGTAATATTTTGAGCAGTTAGCTGGTGTTTCATTGCATGAGATCCGTCACGAAGGGTCGAATCGACAATAAGTATCTCCTTATTTATATTCATATTTGTTTCGTTTTAATTTTCGCTTAGCATACTCTTCAGCTACAGCAACTGCGGCACAATTAATTATATCTAAATTGCCTGCATATATGGGCAAAAAATCGCCTCGGCCGGTCACTTCCACCATCAAGGTTAGTCGGCCATTGTCATAAACAGGTTCCAAAACAAGTTTATAACCGGGAACGTATTTTTGAATTTTTTTTACGACCTTTTTTATTTCTTCTGTAATCAACTCAATCTTAGGATCTTTTATTTGAGCATAAATGGTATTATGCATCAAGATAGGAGGATCGGCAGGATTAAGATTAACAATCGCCTTTGCTTTCTTGACTCCACTGAAATACATCAATGCTTCACTGGTTGTCTGCGTATATTCATCTATATTATTTCTGGTACCAATCCCAGCTGACTTAGAAGAAATACTGGAAACGATTTCGATGTATTCAGTATCGGGGTTAATTTTCATGATTGCTTTTGCAAGTGGAGTGGTTGCTTGACCGCCACAACTAACCATGTTAATATTTTGTTGTTTTAACGAGCTTTCCAGATTGAGACTTGGGACGCACATTTTCCCAATTCTTGACGGAGTCATATCAATGACAAATTTTTTTAACCTCTTTAATATAGGAGCATTGTATATATGTGCTTCAGCTGAAGTTGCATCAAACACAATATCACATAATTGAGGATTTTTTTCAATTGCCTTGATTGATTCAAATGATGTTCTAATTCCTAGTTTTTTAGCTCTTTTAATTCCCTCGGAATCGGGATTATGTCCGGTAAAAATTCCACATTCTAAAATAGGAGATCTCAAAATCTTGGTCAATAAATCGGATCCGATATTACCGGTGCCAATTATCCCGACCTTAATTTTTTTAAAATTAGCCTTCTTTTTCATAGACATGGACTTAATTATATATATTTTTTTAATTTTATCTATACTTATCCAGGCACTATCCTATAGTTGATAATCAGGCCTAAATATGCTAAAATTCGTTTCATGTTGACAGCAGAAAATTTTAGAGGAAATATTCCCCCATCTCCAACTCCAACGATAGAAATTGCTGGTTTTCGTAGGTTTGACCCTAATAGTTCAAATAGATTAGATGAACATCTTATTCATGGTGAAGTTAATGGAATCTTTCTTTTAGGCACCGCCGGTGAATCGCCTACAATTCCCGCATCAGAGTTTAACGCTGCGGTCAGCCATAGAATTAATTTTATAAAAAAAGAAGATTCAAAAATGCCTGTTTTAGTAGGAATCTCAGCAAGTAATATTGAGGAAATGATAAGACGAGCTAAATTTGCACAAGAAAGTGGAGCTGATGCTTTGGTACTTGTTCCTCTTTTTGGAGAGGGTTTACCACAGGATAAATTAGATGCTTTGATTAAAAATACTAAACTTCCAATTGTTATATATGATAATCCAGGCATTCATACTGGTGAAAATCAAGGAAAAGATTTATCTGCAAAATTTGTTAAAGAAGCTAAAGAAAAATCTGACAAAAGAGTGATAGGTATAAAAATTACTTCAACAAATATACAAATGTTTGAAGATTGTTTGAGATTACAAGACAATACTTTCCGTGTTCTTCAAGGAGGGGCTAATCCTGATACTCTAAATATGGAAATTGATGGCCAACACGTTTCCGGCATTGTGTCTTTTGAAGCTGTAATTGTTCCATGGTTAATTAATCTAATGATTATACATCCAAAAAATACAGAAATACTTCAGTGGGTAAAAAAATTAGGAGAATATTCTTATAATCCTAAAGCAGTAAAAGAATTATTAACTAACTTGGAAATATTATCTACTGGACTGATGTTTAAAGATTAACTTTATCTTTTATTATAAACTGGGGACGGGCTTTTACTTCATCATAAATTCGGGCCAAATATTCACTAATAATTCCAAGAATAAAGAATAGAATTCCGAACAAACTTAAAGTTAGCAAAATTGTGGTTGCTGCTCCGGGTGCTTCCCGTCCATGGACTAAATATAGATAAAGATAGAAAGCAATCATAAGAAAAGAAGTAAAAGTGATACCGATCCCTAACACTGAAACAAAACGTAAAGGTAAATAGGAGAAAGAGAATATTCCATTAAGGGCGACTTTTAGCACGGCGATAAAATTGGCCTTCGATTCGCCGGCAAACCGCTTGGCTCTGTTGAAAGGAATGCCGAGATGTTTAAAACCGGTCCACATAATTAGACCTCTTAAATATTTATTCTGTTCATCCATCTGGTTGATTGTCTGGTAAACTTTTCTGTCGATTAATCGAAAGTCACTGGCATTTTCCGGAAACATATTTTTAGTAAATAGATTAATTACTTTATAAAAGAAAACAGAACTGATATTCCTAAAAAATCCAGCGGTTCTTTTTTTTACCACTCCATAAACAATTTCATAGCCCTGCTCCCATTTTTTGATAAAACTTGAAATTAATTCGACCGGTTCCTGAAGATCGGCCATCATAATAACCAAAGCATCACCCCTGGCAAAGCGCATACCGGCGGCAATGCCGCCATCACACCCAAAGTTTTTAGATAACCGTAGAATTTTTATTCGCTTATCTTTTCCAGAAAATTTTTGTAAATCTTTAAAAGAATTATCGACGGATCCGTGTTCTACGAATATTATCTCAAAATTATAAGAGGAATTTTTATTAATAAAATTAGTAAGCTGTCTGATAAGTTCAGGAATTACAAGAGATTCATTATAGATGGGGATGACAATGGATATAAGTTTTTTGGACTTCATAATGAGATATTATACAATAAAGGTGTTGTGTTTGATAAAATTAGCAATTACTGATTATTTTAATATATGATCAAAAATGTTTTTATTGAATTATATAAAAAATATACTTCAAAATTAATTACAAAAGAAGAATACATCGACCTCGCATTTAAATACCATAATACTTTATATGATTATGCCGACTATCTTTCGCAAACAGATATAGAGTCGATCCATATTTCAAGAAATGAGGTAAAGATGACAACAAAAAAAGAAAAACTGATTTTAACATATCCGCGAAATGATAAAAGAATCGCCCCTTTTGAAGTGCTGAATTTTAAAAATTTTGAAGGTGATTTTTTTAGTTTTTATTTGCAAATAATTAAGAATGCAAAAGTTATTTTTGATATCGGCGCCAACATCGGATGGCACGATCTCTGTGCAGCCAAATTAAACAAAAAGGTAACAGTACACTCATTTGAACCGATAAAGGAATCTTTTAAATTTTTACTAAAAAATATTAAAGTCAATAACCTGAAAAACATTATTCCTAATAATTTTGGTTTGTCCAATAAAACAACTACTGCGATTTTTTATGTTAATCCCTATCTTTCTGCTAGCGCTTCAGAAAGAATGATTACCGACCAAAATGTAAAAAAAGTTAAAGTTATTTTAAAAAAACTTGATGATTATTGCTTAAATAAAAAAATAAAAAGAATAGACCTGATAAAATGTGATGTAGAAGGGGCAGAACTATTTGTCCTACAGGGCAGTGTAAATACGTTGAAAAAATTAAAACCAATACTCTTAATTGAAATACTTCGTAAATGGTCGTTAAAATATAATTATCACCCGAATGACATATTGAAATTAATGGACTCCCTGGATTACCTATGTTTCACAATTTATTCTGGCAAAATGAAGCGGATATTTAAAGTAACCGAAATGACAAAAGCGACAAATTTTATTTTTTTTCATAAAATCAAACATCATAAGTACATCAATAAATATGTTACAAAGTAATAAGATCCTCAAAGAGGATATTGAAGAAATTATCTCCAGAATTAAAGTAGAAAGCAAAAGGCTGAAAAATTCACGTATTTTAGTGACTGGAGCAAGCGGAATGTTGGCCAAATACATCGTTTTTACTTTAATTGAATTGAATAAAAGTATTCTGAACAATTCTTTAACAATATATCTTCTGTCTAGACACGAATGTTCTTCAATTTATGGATCGGACAAGAATATTAAATACCTAATCCAGGATGTTTCCGAACCCTTGCCCAACATTAAAAAACTGGACTTTATTATTCATGCGGCGTCGAAAGCAGCCCCAAAAATTTATTTAGCCAATAAAATAGACACCCTCAAAACCAATATTCTAGGACTATTCAATATATTGGACTTAGTAACTGAAGATACAAAAAGTATTTTGTATTTTAGTTCCGGCGAGGTTTATGGCTTAATTAATTCCTCAGGCAAAATAAAAGAAGATAAAATTTGTTATACAGACCACTTGAGCGACAGGTCAAGTTATGCTGAGGCAAAAAAAACATGCGAAACAATATGCATGAATTATTATAACGAAAAAACGTTCCCAATTAATATAGTGAGGTTGTTTCATACATTCGGACCAGGTTTAAATATAGAAGATGGCAGAGTGTTTAGTGATTTTATTAAAGATGCCATACATGGCAAAGATATAGTTATTAAAGGTGACCCTGATCTAGTCAGACCATTACTTTATATTAAAGATGCAACGATCATGTTTTTTAAAATTTTGCTGTCAAAAAAATCCGGAGAAATATATAATATCGCCAACCCAAAAAATCTGATCACAGTAAAAGAAATGGCTAAATTAACTTCAGAAGCGGTTTATCAAATAACGAAAAGGAAAGTTTCAGTAGTTTATACAAAAGAAAACTCACGGCATTATAAAGGAGCCGAAAAGATCGTTAAACCGGATATAAAAAAATTTATTGGAGAGTTTAAATATATTCCCAATACGACGGCGAAAAAAGCTTTCTTAAGAACAATTGCCTCTTACTATTAAAGCCTAAAGATTTATTTTGTTTCTTTCGATGAATAATGGTCTTCTTTTCACTTCATTATAAATACGTGCAAGAAACTCGCTTAGGATTCCCATAAAAAGAAATAATATTCCAAATAGAAAAAGGAGCGCCATGATTATTGTCATAATTCCCGGTGTACTACGTCCATGAACCACAAATAAATACATATAAAAGAACATGAGTATAAAAGAAAGAAAGGTAATGGCAATTCCGAAAACTGACATTATCCTCAGTGGCACGTAAGAAAATGAGAAGACTGCATTTAGGGCAATATCTATAACGGTTTTTAAATCAGCCTTCGATTCGCCGGCAAATCGTTTTTCCCGATCAAAAGGAATCCCGATTTGTTTAAAACCTGTCCAAATAATTACTCCCCTCAAATATTTATTTTGTTCGGACATTTTATTGACAGTTTCATATACTTTTTTATCGATCAATTTGAAGTCACTGGCATTTTCCGGAAACATATTACCTGTCAATAGGTTAATTAGTTTATAAAAAATAATTGAAAAAATATTTCTAAAAAACGAGGCGGTTCTTTTTTTTACCACTCCATAAACAATTTCGTACCCTTGTTCCCATTTAATAATAAAGTCTTTGATTAATGATAAAGGTTCTTGTAGGTCGGCCATCATTATTACGAGCGCGTCACCTTTAGCATAATGAATACCGGCTTCAATACCGCCTTCGCCGCCGAAATTTTTTGAAAGCTGGAGTACTTTGATTCGTTTGTCTAAGCGGGCTGATCGGCTAAGAATAGAATAAGACCTGTCATTCGATCCGTTTTCGACAAAAATTATTTCGAATGAATAAGAGGTAAATGATTTAATAAAATTCAATATTCTTTTTATTAGTTCGGGTAAGCTCTCTTCTTCGTTGTAAACGGGAATGACTATGGAGATTAGTTTTTTTAATTTCATCCACATATTATACAATAAGAAATAAATTTTGATAAAATTGTAGAGATGAACAAATTTATTCCAGGTACAACCTATGTTCCAGTTTCCGGAAAAGTATTTAATGAAGAAGAAATTAATAATGCGATAGAGGTGGCAAAAGAAGGTTGGTGGACTGAAGGACGATGGACTAAAGAATTTGAACGGGAGTTTAAAAAATTTCTTGGGGTAAATTATGTTTCGTTAGTCAATTCCGGGTCATCGGCTAACTTGGTGGCATTGGCCTCACTTACCTCTTCCGTTTTCGGGGACAGACGGTTGAAGCCCGGCGATGAATTTATCACCTGCTCGGTGGCTTTTCCAACAACGGTAAACCCGGGACTTCAGTATGGTTTAAAACCGATTTTTATTGATGCAGAACTTGACACTTTAAATATTGACGTGTCAAAAATTGAAAAAGCCATTACCAAGAAAACCAAGTTGATAATGTTGGCTCATACTTTGGGCAAACCATATAACCTGAAAATAATAATGAGGCTGGCAAAAAAATATAATTTGTGGGTGGTTGAAGATAGTTGTGATGCGCTCGGTTCGAAATACGATGGAAAATTTGTCAGTTCTTTCGGAGACATTGCTACCTTCAGTTTTTACCCTGCTCATCAGATGACCATGGGTGAAGGAGGAGCTGTTGTTACCAATAATTCACTAATACACAAATCAATCCGCCAGTTTCGTGATTGGGGCCGTGACTGTTGGTGTGATACCGGAATGGATAATACCTGCAGAAAAAGGTTTAAATGGCAATTGGGCGAACTTCCTTATGGATATGATCATAAATATATTTATTCTCAAATAGGCTACAATCTAAAAGCGACTGATTTTCAGGCGGCAATTGGTGTCGCCCAACTTAAAAAACTTCCCGGCTTTATCAAAAAACGTCAGGAAAACTATAAAATTCTTTATGAATTTTTCAGTCAATACAAAAAATATTTTTATTTGATGAGGACCAACAAAAATGAAGAGGTCAGCTATTTCGGATTTCCTTTGATCGTTAAACCCCACTCCCCTTTTACTCGAAACCAATTGACTGAATATTTAGAAAATAACAAAATCGGAACGAGAAATGTTTTTTCGGGTAATCTCCTCCGCCACCCGGCTTACGTCAACCGCAAAAAAAGTTTTAAGATAATTGGAGGTATGGAAAATGCGGACTTGATAATGAGCAATGGGTTTTGGCTCGGCGTATTTCCGGGGATAACAGAAGAGATGATGAGATATGTTATGGAAACTGCAAAAAAATTTATTGAAAATTTTAAAAACTCTTAATTCTATAGAAGAATGAATATCCTCATAACTGGGGCTACCGGATTTATTGGTAGTCACTTATTGAAAAGATTACTTGCACAAAAATATAGAATTATTATTCTTAAAAGAACGACTTCTGATCTCGGTAGGATAAATGATCTGATCAAGGAAATTAGATTTTATAATGTTGACCAATTGGTAAACTTGGATAAAATTTTTGTTGAAAATAAAATAGACATAATTATTCATTTGTCGGCGATGTATTCAAAAGAAGATAAAGGTAAAAAAATGGAGTCTCAAATGGATAAAATAAATATAAAAATTCCAAAAAAACTTCTTGAAACGGCAATAAAATATGAAGTCAAAGGATTCATAAACACGGGAACTTTTTTTGAGTATTCGTTAAAGACTAACAAACCGATTTCAGAAGCAAGTAAGATTGATCCATATAATTATTATACGATCACAAAGATTCAGTTTGAAAAAATATTAGCGGAATCAGCCCGTAATGGGAAGATAAAAGCAGTCACCTTGAAATTATTTTCACCTTATGGAGAAAATGATAATAAGAAGGTAATCCCATTAATTATAAAATCTATTTTAACTGATCAAAGATTATTTTTGACTAAAGGAAATCAAAAACTAGCATTTACCTATGTTGAAGATATAGTTGATGCGTACATTTTAGCTATTAGATATTTAAACAATCAAAATCTTAAGTACGATTTTTTTAATATTGGAAATAATCGCTCATACTCTTTAAAAGAAGCAGTCTCTTTTATTAGAGATATTTCTAAAAAAAATATAAAAGTAGAATTTGGGAAGATAAATAATAACAAAGATGAAAATCTAGATGTTCACTGTGACACAACAAAAGCAAAATTAAAATTAAAATGGGAGGCGAGAACCAGTTTATTATCAGGTTTGAAAAAAACTTATAATTCGTATAAAAAAACGATTTAGTATAATAATCACTATGATAAGCGGAGTAAAGATAAAACAACTTAAAAAAATCAGTGATGAAAGAGGAACGATCTTTCATATGTTAAGACGCGATGATAAAGATTTTAATAAGTTCGGAGAAATATATTTTTCTTCAGTTTATCCGGGAGTGATAAAAGGATGGCATCTTCATACTAGGATGACTTTAAATTACGCCGTTATCCAGGGAATGATAAAATTAGTTTTATTTGACGGTCGAAAGGGCTCCCCCACTAACGGTGAAATAATGGAAATTGTGATAGGTGAAGAGAATTATGTTTTAGTTACCATTCCTCCGCAAGTCTGGAACGGTTTTAAAGGAATTGGTTTAAAAACTGCAATTGTCGCTAACTGCTCAACTATTCCCCATGATCCTAAAGAAATTAAAAGAATTGACCCAATTAAGAATAACATCATTAAATATAACTGGGACATTAAATTTGAGTAGTATTATTTCTCCACTTTAATTTATTAAGAAACTTGTTGATATTTATAAAAAATAATCCAATATATTTATAATTGATTCCTACCATCGTTATTGAAAAATTAGTTTTTGACTTTTGGCCGGAGTTAATGACTGAAACAAATTCGAAACTTTTAATGAGATCATTTAATAATATTTTTTTAAATTCGTAAATATTCGTATGATTCTTTTTGATTTTTTTGAACGATTCTTCATCAGGATTCCGGTTTAATAAAAAAAGATAAAGATTTTTAGTAAATATGATTTTACTATTTATTGCCATTATTTGAAAAAAATATTTATATCTGAGTACTAATCTTTTTAACCTGTTTTTATGTAAAAAACTATCATATAGTTTTGTGATGGGCTTTATATCATCCATTATTTTTTTCTGTTTATCAATAAAAGCCTTATCAATTCCGTATTCTATTTTTGATTTGCTGATAAACCATAAAATATAAGAATATAAATCACTATTTAATCTCAAAAAAATAAGATCTGGAAACCTTTCTTTTAACAGATGATTGTTTGTATACAACAAATACATCAAGTTGGTTAATGGAATGAACCGATGTTGATTGTTTAAAAAAGAATAAACATTTGCCTCTCCTTTGATATTGAAGGGTGTTTTGGCCTCTATTCCGTATTCGTCAACAATATTTGAATTTAAAAAAATCTTTTTTATGTAGGGGCTTATATATACTTCATTGTTAAAATAATCATATTTATATTTATGACTTTTGCTGTTAGATAAATCATTAATCTCAGAATAATAGTTCTTAAAGTATTGGGAATATTCTCTTAATGATTTGATATCAAACCTTCTTTGGTATACAGAAACTTTATCTTTATCAAAACCGCTAAAATGAATAAAAAAAATTTTTTTGGTGTCAATTTTTCCTATATATTCATGTAGGTTGAAATAAGCTACGTTATACCCCGGCTCTTTGATAATATATGCGTCCAAAAAAATAGGAAGATAATCAAGCCATCTTTGATCGACAAAATAAAATTTATTAAAATCGATATAGCAATACTTATTAGTTTTTTCTGCCCACCATCTCAAAAATTTAATTGATTTGTTGCTCCTTTTTAAACCTAAAAATCCGGCATTGAAATAACCAGACTTAACAAAATCGATTTCATTCGGTTCTTTGTTGTCATTAATGTTTTCTCGGATATGGGGAGTGACTAGTGCATCAAAAATATCTAGCTTTTTGATAATTTCATTTAACGGACGGTAAACCAATATGTCTGAGTCAAAATATAATATTTTTTTATAGTGATATTTTTTAAACAGCCATAAAAAAATCGCTGGTTTTACAGCGGTTGATAACTCTAGGACATTATATTTAAATTTTAGAAAATCCAAATTATCTACCGTATCGATCTTGTCAATAGGAATTGATTTAAATAATTTAGAATCAAAATTTTTATTTTCAAGTGTTATGCAATAAATATCAATATCGGGATGATTTTTTTTGAAATATTTTGTAAATAATTGTTGTTGGGGAATATAATCATTGGCAATGATATTAAATACGCAAATATCATTTCTGCTCATATTTTTTGATAGAATATCCTTAATAAAGGATATTATAGTTTATTATGATTCTAATTCCAAACCTTGATAGGAATATTCTCCCCTACCCTTTGCCGCAAGCATACGCTGGATTATTGAAGAATTGGCTTAAAAAAAATCCTTGGGTGACAATTGGAGATGGGGTTACTTTTCCCTTAAAAACCAAGGTACTTAAAACGAAATTGGAAATAAAAGAAGGGACCATTATTAATGGTCCGATGGTCGTTAAGGGTAGTGGTAATGTTACGATTGGTAAGTATGGCGGAATTGCAGAAAACTTATATATCATTTCTTCAAACCATAAAACAAATTATATAGATGTCAGCGGTATGTTCACAGAAGAACTTGATATAAATAAGGGACCTGTTTATATCGGTAATAATGTTTGGATAGGTGATAATGTGACCATTTTATCCGGAGTGACAATTGGCGATGGTGCAGTTATTGGAACTGGGAGTATAGTTACTCATGATGTTCCTGATTTCGCGATTGCAGCCGGTGTACCGGCAAAAGTGATCAAGTATCGTTTTTCAGAAAAAGTAATAGATAGACTTATTAACATCGGCTGGTGGCATTGGGATTATAAAACTATCATCGAAAATAAATTCTTTTTTAAAGAAGAAATAAATGAAAAAAATATTGACCAACTGACAAAATTAATAAATTTGAATAATGACAATGAAGTGACTGATATTAATTTTCAGAATAATAATTCTCTTAAATGGCTTCTTGACGGTTGGGGTTCTAAGGAAGAAAATTATCGTTGGGCAGAAAAAAATAAAGCAGGCTTAATATTTAAGATAAAAGACCCCGCAAAATATAACAGTTTACTATTTTCCTGTCGTTCTTATTATCTTCCTCAGAAAATTAACATATCTATCAATAAAAAATTCATCAGCGCAGTCAGAATATCTAATAATTGGTCGGAATATAAGGTTAATATTACGAACTTAAAAAAGGGAGTCAATATATTAAGAGTCACTTTCGAAAAAGGCTTTTCCCCATTTTTTTTAAAGCAGGGTAATGATAAAAGAAACCTATTTTGTTGTTTTTCTGGAGCCTCTTTAGTTTAGGGTTTTTTATTGATATACTATATCCAAATTAAATTTGGCCGTTATGAAAAAAACAATTTTGATAGCAGTTGTAATTTTTGTTTTAGTCAATCTTTTTTTTAATTTTCAGTCATGGCAGGAAATACTTGTTAAAAAAACTTCTTATAATATCGTATCAGGAGACAGTACTTTATCAGAATTTATTTTGGAAAATAACTATCAACGAATAAAGTCTGGGAAAAATCCTTTTATCCTTGAAAAAAAATTATTTTATCCGTTTACCATAAATGTTGCTTTAAGTGATCCGGGGAGTTCTAATGTAATATTTTTTTTCCTGTTTAGACCCTTTTTAGGGATCCATGAATCGATGTTGTTAGTCGTTCTCATAAATATTTTTTTGGCTAATTTTTTTATGTTTCTTGTCCTTCGAAAATTCAAAATAAGCGGTCCTATCAATGTTTTGTTAAGCTTAAGTTTCGGTTTTATGCCCGTGATTGCCTATAGGGTTTTTGGACATTATACCTACACTTCTATCTATGTGTTTCCCCTTATGTTTTTTGCTGTTTTTAATTTTATTGAAGCAAAAAAAAGTATATGTAAAATATCAATGTCGATTTTGATCGGTCTATTGATGATGTTTATTCTTCTTTTAAGTTTTTATTATTTTATAGGGGTATTATTCTGTTTTTTCTTTTATTTTACCTATTACCTTATTTTTTTTAAAAAACAAACAATAATTTTTATTATTGAAAATTTTAAATATTTTTTATTAACAATCATTTCTTTTTTTATATTTATTATTCCGTGGTTATATTCTGTTTTTCAGCTAATCAAATTAAAACAATTAGAAAAAACTCAAAGTTTTGGAGGAGCTATTGATCTTTCAGGTGATTTAGCCAGTTTTTTTATTCCGAGTGAATATAATCCTTTTTATAAGATGCTTATCACAAAATTGTCTGGTTATTCTCTTGTTTTTTCGAAATTAGCCAAATTATATTTTAGTAGCACCCAAAAATTTATTTATCCCGGTCTGATTATCCTGTTTTCATATATTAGTATTGTACTTTTCAAGAAAAAATTACCTTTAACTTTATGGAAGAAAATTAAAATCCATTTTTTTATTAGCCTTTTATTCGCCGTTATTCTTCTTGGACCATTTTTAAAAGTATTTAATCGTTGGTATATTAACTTAGATGGTGTGGCTGTATTATTTCCTCTTCCTTTTTTACTAATTCATTATTTACCAGGATTATCATCAGTTAGAGCGTCGACAAGGTTTACACCATTATTTATTTTTTTAGCAGTAATTGTTTCGGCGCATTTCTATAATTATCTTTATGAGAAGATTGGGAAGAAAAACAGGATTATTTTAATAAGCGCATTGATAATAATTTTTTTCTTCGACCAATATGCGGTTTTACCAAAACAACCAACGGCATACTTTCCAATGACGATATATAAATATCTGAAAATTTCAAAAATAGAAGGCACGGTGTTTGAAATACCTTTTACCGTCCGAGACGGCTTTAGTTATTTAGGTTTTATCCATGCGATCGGACCAATGAATGGTCAATTAATTCATGGAAAGCCGATAATCGGGGGCTACTTTCCAAGAATCAATTCGGCCATATTTAAGTATTATAGGAATAAAAAGTTCATTAATTATGTAGCGGCAATTATAGATAAAGGTAATTTTAACCCTCTAAAAGAAAAACCCGGACCGGTAAACATTTTTCCATACGGTTATTCCACGGAGACAATCAAACAAGATGTCATTGACTTAAATATCAAATATATAATCCTCAAGGAAGATGAAAGATATTCCCAAACTTTGAACGATCTAATAAAAAAAGTCGGTTTTAGAAAAACATTGGAAGATAATTCCTATTCTTTGTATGAGATATAAAAAATTTTATCAGATTATTTTTGCAATTGTTTTATACATAATTATTAATGTTTTTTTTCACCAGCAGCTTTGGGCCGAACTGAAATTTGATCATTCCAAGGTAAATGCCGTTTACGGTGAGCAAATGGGAATTGAATGGGACGAAGAGAAAGTTTACCAAAATATGAAAGCAGGTAAAAATCCCTTTAGTGAGGTTAAGGATATTCTCTATCCTTTTGGCACAAACTTTATCACTACCGATTCAGGAAATGCTTTTTTCTTTCCTTTTTTGCGTCCCTTTATGTCTATACATCAAGCAACTTCAGTAATTTGGGCAGTGCAAATAATATTAGCAAACATCGGTATGTTTCTTTTATTGATCGGTCTTGAAATCCCCTACTTTATTTCCTTAGCAATAGGTTTTTGTTTTGGCTATACGACTTTTTTAATGCCTCGGATCGGCCATATGACGTATTTTGCCATCTACGTTTTTCCCTGGTTTTATTACTCTTTTCTAAACCTTATCAAAAATAATAAACCATTATTAAAAATAATAAATAGTGTCGCCGCTTCATTGTTTTTTATTTTAGCCTTATATCATAATCTCTATTATTTTATGATATTGATTCTTTCGATTGTCTTTTTGCTAACATATCTTTTGGTTAAAGAAAAAGATCTCTTATTTAAAACTCTTAAAAATAATGCTTCTTGGTTAATTAGTATTTTAATTTTTACGGTTATCTTTGCATTTCCATGGTTAAAAGTTACCTATGAAACATTTAAATTTGAAATGCTTCCTAAAACTGAGGGTTGGGGCGGAGCCGTTCAATATTCTTCTGATCTATTCGGATTTCTGATTCCAAGTATTTACAGTTATTTTTTTGGTAGATTTAGTGAGTATCTTGGCTTAAGATTCTATTTTGCCAACGGAATGTTTGAAAATTACACTTATCCAGGATTAATAATTATAGGATCTTTGTTTACAGGTCTATTTTTAATGCTGAGAAAAAAAATTAAGAAAAATGATTTGCGATTAATATTTCCTTATCTTTTCGTTGCTTTTTGTTTTTGGCTTCTGACCTTGGGCCCTTTTTTGCATGTATTTGGCAAATGGCGAATTCCAATGGATGAAGATATCAAAATAATTATCCCGCTCCCTTATATAATTCTTCATTATATTCCTTTCCTGAATAATTTAAGGAGTCCCGGACGTTTGATAGTTGGATTCATCTTCTTTGCTTATATTGCCAGCGCATATATTATTAGCTTTATTCTAAAAGATCGGCCAAAGTTTTTAAAAACAATATTTTTCTTACTAATATTATTAGTGATAATAATTGACCACTATTTTAAATATTCAGTTTCTCCATCAGCTAATTTCTTACCGGTAGCCATCTATAAGACAATAGCCTCAGATAAAAGTAAAGTAACAGTTATGGAAGCGCCTTCGGTCATCCGAGATGGTTTTACTTATTTCGGCGACGAGAGCGGATTTAATTTTTTTAATAGTCAGTTGATCTATAATAAACCTGTCTTATCTGGCTATTTTGGCAGAATCCCTTCTTATAAGCGTGAATATTATATTCGTAGTCCTCTTTTGGGATACTTTGGCCGTTTAATGGATGAAAATATAATCAATAATGGCAGTTTTGATAAATCTGATTGGAAAAATTGGCAAAAGATAGATATAAATAAAGCAAATAATGTCCTCAACTTTCTTGATGTCTCGTATTTTATTATTGATAATACCAAAACCTATTCAGCTTCAATATCAGCTGATTTGATAAATCTTGACTTTAAAAAAACGATGGATGAAAAAAATTTCTCCTTATGGAAAAGAAACGTGGACCAAAAAGAGTACTTAACGGTTAACATAGGGAAAGATGACGAAATGTATTTAGGGATGGGATGGTACCAAAAAGAGAACAATGGCCGATGGGCAACGGATAGATCATCAGTATTATTTAAAGTTGTTAAGGAGAGAAAATTTGTATTGCATTTTGACGCAGTATCTTTTTATAAAAATATACCGACGGAAATTTATGTTGACAAAAAGAAGATCGGAAATGTAATTATTTCGACAAGTCAAAAACAGTTTAGTTTGCCGATAAACTTTTCTTTGGAAAAAGGCCTTCATACTGTTTATTTCATATTTGATAAATCATACCGAACTATTGATGGGAGGAAATTAAGCGCAAATTTTATTACAATTTCTCTTGAAGAAGATAAATAAATGATAACGATAATCTTTATGGCTATAAAAATTATTTTATTGATCTTTTTTTGTGGCTACGGTTTTACTTCAATCTTTCTGCCAAAAACTTTGCGGAGAGGTGGATTATTATGGTTAAGCTTTTGGTTTGGAACAATTATTATCGCCTTACTGGGAATTTTTTTTAGTTTAGCAAAAATTCCCATGAACGAAGCCAAGTACATAATTATTTTTCTATCGGGTTTAGCATGGGTCTATAGCTTATATAAGAAAAAGATATCATTTTATTTTTCAAAAGAAACAGCTTTAATTAGTTTTTTAACAACAGTAATCATTGTATTCAATTTATATCCCCTGGTTATCAAAGCGGGTTTTCCAACAACAATTTCACTAAGTAACCTGGACCCAATTTCCTATAATATGGTTTCAGATTTTTTTACAAAAGGAACAGTTCTTCAGGGCAAAGAGCTTATTCCATATAAACCTTATTTATGGGCAGTTGGTGATCTGGTTCATAATGGCTTTCGTTGGGGGTCCCCAATGATTTTGAGTTTTTTTGCCAACGTATTTAACGTTAGGTCTTATCAAATATTTTCGATCATTTTAACTCTATTTTTTGCTTTTACCTACCCTTTGGTTTATTTTCTTGCAAAAATATTGGTCAGATCAAAAACAAAATATTTGGCAATCCTAATATTCCTTACCTATGGAATGAATTCGACTCTTCTTTACATGCTTTACAATGTTTTTTTTGCCCAAATTATTTTTTCCGGGATCTTTTTATTGATTCTCGTTCTTATGGTTTCATATTTAGGTGAGATTAAAAAAACAAACACTAACTTTAATTCTTTTGACTTTTTGATTGCATTGAGTTTAGCGGCTCTATCCTCAATATATCCGGAAGGAATTTCTTTTATCCTCATTCCTTGGGCGCTCTTTTTATTATATAAATTGACAACAAAGGAAAGATTGATCTATCTGATTATTTTTGGAAAGATATCTCTACTTATCTTATTGATAAATCCCATGAGTTTAGGAACTGCCATAATATGGAACTTTAAAGTTCTATTAAACACTACTAAAACGGTCTGGATTGGTTGGGAAAAAATAAGATATGCTTCGCCATTTGAAATGATGGGGTTTTATAATTTATATTTTTCCCGTAACTTGCCTGTACTTGTAAATCTGATTATAGGCATTCCGATAATAGCCTTATGGGTTGCGGGCTTTCTAAAAATAAAGGAACGGATATTTATATTCTTTCATTTAACTATTTTCTTAATTTTTTATTTTGTATACAAATTTATATTTCCTAATTATTATACGTATTTTAAAGCAATCACATATAGCTTATTTTTTTACTCGATACTATTTTCCATAGGTTTGGAGTATTTTATTAATTTATTTAAAAATAAGATATTTCTAACCGTTATAATAATTATATTTATTTTATCTTTAAGGTCGGCCTATAGAACAATTTATCAATTATATTATCATCCCAGGATAGTTGACCGATCTCTTGTCTCTCTCGAAAGTCTAAATAATAATAAAAAAATTTTGGAACCATTTTTTACCGCTGACGTATTTTTAGGCGAATACGATCTTTGGAAAAGATTGTGGAGAGAATATCTTTTAATGGATAAAAATATTGTTACCCAACAAAATATTAATCAGGAAGATATCAATAAGAAAAATATTAGTTATGTTTTAGCGGAAAAAGATTTCTTGAACTACTTGGAAAAAAAACTGATCTTTAAAAATATAATTTGGCAAAATAAATTTTATCAATTAGGAGAAGTCAAAAATGAAAAATCTTTTTAAGGAAATTTTGATTATAAGTCTTTTTTTTATAGTCAGTTTATCTTTTTATTATAAGGTTTATTGGCATGAGCTTATCTTTGATCGGTCAACTATCGGTGCGGTATATGGTGAAGTTCAGGCGACCGAATGGGGAATGGAAAATATTTATAGAAATCTGATAGATAAGCACAACCTTTTTTTGCCAATTACTACTACTTTATATCCATTTGGGATAGATGTTGTGGGTGCTGACGCAGGTTCTGCTTTGCCATTTATTTTCTTTCGACCTTTTCTATCACCGCATCAAGCATTGTCTTTAATGGTAGTGGTAAATCTTATTTTAGCTAATATCGGCATGTATCTATTATTAAGAAAATTAAAGTTTAAAAGGATACTGTCAGTCCTTTTAGGACTATGTTATGGTTATATGACTTTTTTGATGCCAAGATTGGGTCATCCGGGATATTCAACGATTTATCTTTTTCCCTGGTTCTATTATTCTGTAATATCTTTTATAAAATCTGAAAGTTCCAAGCTAAAGATCATCCAGTCATTTTTTATAGTTTTTTTCTTCGTGATGACCCTTTGGCAAAATATGTACTATTTTATAGTTTTAGTTGTTTCTATATTCCTTTTAGTTTTATATTATCTTCGATATTTCTTAAAAGAAACAATTTTTTTTGTGAGAAAAAATTTTCTTTATTTATTGCTTATTTTTATTTTTACCGCTCTATTTCTTTTTCCTTGGCTAACGATTTTTTATAAGACGTTATTATTTGGCGAGGTTTCTAAAGGAAGCGGGTGGAATGGCGCAATCGAATTCTCCTCAGATATATTTGGAGTGTTTGTTCCAAGTGTTTATAATTATTACTATGGAACGCTGATATCTGCAATTGGTAAAAAAATAACTTTTATCGGTTCGATTTTTGAGAACTTTAATTATCCAGGAATAATTATAATTATTGCTTATATTTATCTAATATCGTCATACAGAAAGATAACAAAAGAAAATAAAACGATAATTACCCCATTTTTTTTAACAAGCCTGGCATTTTTAATATTAACGTTAGGACCATTTTTACACGTTGCCGGCAATTGGTGGATACAGCTCGAGGATAATATCCGTTTGGTTTTTCCACTTCCATTCGTTTTTCTTCATTATCTGCCATTTATCGGTAATATCAGGGCGCCGGGCCGCTTGGTAGTGGGTTTTATTTTCTTTGCCTATATTGTTTGTGCCTATGTTATTGATTATTTTTTAAAGAATAAGTCAAAAACTTTCAAAATATGTTTTTTTGTTGTTTTATTTATAATCTTTGTTATTGATCATAGGATTGCCGATATTGGTTCACCACTTCCTTATGATTACCCAAAAAAACTATATTCCTACATTGAAAAAGATAGATGTAAAGATTGTAGTGTATTGGAAATCCCTTTTTCTGTCCGTGATGGTTTTACATATCTAGGTGATTATAATTCAATCGGAATGACCGTTGGGCAATCGTATTATAAAAAACCTTTTATCGGCGGCTATTCTGGACGGATCCCCGACTATGTGAAGCGTTATTATCTTAATAATCCACTAGTAGGTTATTTGGGTAGACTGATCGATCTGGATATAAAAAATAACCCTGGTGTTGACCAAAGTGATTTGAGTAATTGGCAAGAACAGAATGTCAAAGAGGCCATTGATTCTGTCGATTTTTTAGGTTTGAAATATATTATTGTTGATGAAAAAAACAAAAAAATAAACATAATAACTGATTTTTTAAATAAATTAGGTTTTGAAAAAAAAACTACCGATAAGAATTATTCCTTGTATTTTAGGGAATTAGAAAAAAAAGAATTTTTGAACATGGATTTAACTGCCAAAGACAGTTCATTATTTTTAGGTATGGGTTGGAATACGGAAGAAGAAAAATTTAGATGGGCTAATAGAAGGAGCTCCGTCATGTTCAAGATCAACCAACCGAAAGATTTAGTTCTGAACTTTAATGCGGCTTCTTTTTACAAAAGTCAACCGTTGACCATATACATAAATAAGGAAGAGATCGGTAAGCTGATTATCGACACAAAGATAAAACAAAATCAGATTAAGATAAACAAAAACTTTCTTAATTCAGGAATAAATACAGTTTACTTCATTTTTAAGGAAAGTTTTAGACCGTCTGATGTCATTGATAATAATCTTGATGAAAGACAGCTGTCGGGACAATTCGAAAAAATTTGGTTGACGGAAAAATAAAACCTATGAATACAATAATTAGCCTGGTATCTATATCATTTTTTCCGATGATAAATATTATTTTCCTTTTTATCTTGGGTTTTGGATTGACTCAATTGATACTTCCTCGGCAACTGAAACAATATCATCTGTGGTTAAGTCCATGGACGACTATTATTGTTGCCATTTTTAGTTTAGTGATAACAAGCCTGTTTGGTTTATCGGTTATACAGGTAGCTCCATTATTGATAACGTTTTTTTTACTAATTGACATTTTTGTTTTAGTAAAAAGGAAATTTTCATTCAGTATCAATAAAATCGAGGATCTTATAATACTTTTTTTTATTATTATCACAATCATTTTTAACCTCTCCCCTCTTATCAGGCGTGATAGGATATTAACGACGATTTCTTTAGGCAATAATGATGTGATTTCCTATACGACCACGGCTGATTATTTAAAAAATCATTCCATTGCTGAAAGCTTCGAAAGTAAAGTTGAAGAATCAACAGGTGTTCTCCTTAAGGATGGTTATCGTTGGGGAACGCCCATTATAAATTCTTTTTTTCTCGTTTTATTAAATTTAGAGGGATATCAGTACACATATACTTCTCAGGTGGTTTTATTCTCTTTGTTTTTACCGTTAGTATATATATTTTTTAAGATCCTTTTTAAACCCAGCATTTTCGGATTAATTATGGCTAATGTACTCATAGGCTTCAATGCAAATCTGCTTTATATGCTATATCATGATTTTTTCGGTCAAGTTCTTTTTTGGGGTTTAGAGATGTTGTTATTTATTTTTTTATATCTGTATCTACATTCCTCAGAAATAGAAGAAAAAAAATTAAATTTCTACGATTATATCCTGGGAATACTGGTCGCAACCTTGTTTTTTTCATATCTTGAGCCGGCGATCTTTATGTTTGCTCCTTTAGGAATTTTTTTGATACTAAAATTATTTATTTTAAGAAAAAACATATCTTGTTACATCGAGGCTTTAATAAGAATCTTTTTCATTGCCTTTATTACCAGCTCAATCTCAATCATTCGCGCCATTGTCCTTGCCTTTCAACAGGCTTTTATGGGCAATCCTAATCAGCCTATTGGTTGGCAGCTTTTTCGCAACAAAATTCCCTATGCTAATCCTTTTGAGGCGATGGGTTTTTGGAGTATTCATAATTTTGAACCAATGGTGACGCCTCTAGCAATCGCCCTCTCCACAATCGTAGTATTAATAATTGCATATGGTTTAATAAAAAGCCGCTATAGATTAATAACAATTAGTTACTTTATTTTATTCATTCTTTTTTATTTTTGGACAGGAATCAGTCTAAAAAATTTTTTTGCTTATAATCGGGCAGTTACCTATACTTTGCCTTTTATAATAATATTTTTCGTGATTGGCCTATCAGTTATATTTGAAAAACATAAATATCTAGGATTATTTTTGTTGATTATTTTTACCGGATTTACTGGATTTTCAGCCGTTAAATTTAACAAAAGATTCATCAGAGAACATCTTGTTGTTGATAAATCCTATATCTCTATTTCAGAACTTAAAAATAAAAAACTGACAGAACCAATCTATTATGAGGGTTTTATTGAGGACCAGACGCCATTGTGGAAGCAAATATGGATAAGTTATTTTCTTTATTCAAAGGATATATCCAAAGTACCGACGGTATTTGATAATAGTCAATATAAAAATAGAGTTCCCGATGGCAGTCTAGTTTTAATATCAAGACCGACTTCTTGGATCGGTTCACCCAGCATTTTATTTAAAAATATTGTTTGGAGCAATAATTATTATCGCTTAGGCAGGCTATGTAATAGCGAAGCTTGTCTTTTAGATTCAAAAGAAAGTTTAGAAAAAGTTAGTATGGGGGAAAATAAATATGAAGATACGTTGCTAATATCAGGTTGGGATATAAATGAAGGAAGTAGTCGATGGGCTAATGAAAAGGAGTCCAAACTACGGTTAGCGGTCAAAGATGGGTATTTTTCAAAAATTGCTATTGAAGCAGTGGCACTTAAAAATCCCCAAAATCTGACCGTATATATGAATGATCGAATAATCGGAAGGATCTCCATTGGAACCGACTGGAAAAGCTATAGTCTGCCAGTTTATACCGGAATTTCGAGGGGCGTTTATAATATAAAATTTGAATACTCTTATGGCTATAAACCATCAGATGTCATCCCAGGAAATCTTGACAATAGAATTTTATATGTTAACTTCAAAAAAATTGCTTTCGAATAAGAATATGAAAAACAAGTGGTTGTCCCTGACCTTAGTGATAACAGGTTATCTTTTAGTAAATATTATCTTTAATTCTTTTATTTGGAAAGATATTATTTATCCGGCACCCAGCAATATTCTTGTTTCCTACGGTGAATCCCCGACCTACGAAGTTATAGCGGAGGCAGTTAAAAACAACATCCTTTCCGGTAAAAATCCCCTCGCAACTTATAAAAATATTTTTTATCCGACGGGTTGGAACTTTGTCGTTGACGATATAGCCCCTATAAATGGATTTTTCTTTATTTTCTTAAGACCTTTCTTTGACATTCATCAATCGTTGATGTTAATTATAGTTTTTAGTATCTTTTTTTCAAATTTATCGATGTATTTATTACTACAAAATCTGAATTTTAAAAAATTAGTAAGCTTTGTAATGGGGTTAGTGTATGGATTTACACCATTTATTTCTATGCGTTTTGGCCATCCTGATTATGTGAGCCTTTATTTTTTTCCGTTGATAACACTCTTTATTATTTTAATTGAAAGATCAAAAAAAACTTGTCAAAAGATTCTTTACGGATCTTTATTAGGTATAACTGGAGCCGTACTGTTATTAACAAATCTTTACTATACTGTAATGGTTTTTCTGTCTTTAATTATTTTAGGTTTGATGTTATTTATTTTTGATAAAAAGATCCTATATAAATATTTTTTAAAAAACATTTTATATTACGTAACTGCCATTTCAACTTTTCTTTTACTGCTTTATCCTTGGTTAATAAAAACAATCGAATATATAAAGTTCAATAATTTTAAAACGATTGCTTCGATTGAGAACTATATTCCCTTCTCGGCTGATATCTCAAATTTTTTTTTGCCTTCAAAAGCAAATTTTATTTACAAACAATTTTTAATTAAACTCTCAAGATTATTACCGTACACAAAAGATATCTTCGAAGACTTCATCTATCCAGGATTGATTCTGCTTATAGGAACATTAATAATTGTTGTTCAATGGAAAAAAATTCCGAAAATTATCAAAATAATATTTTCAGTTGGTTTTATATTTTTGATATTAACGCTAGGACCATATTTAAAAATTTTTGGAAAAACAACTTCACTACCTTTGCTGTATGCCTTTTTATATAGAATTCCTCTTTTACAAATGGCTCGAGCTCCCGGACGTTTTATAGTAATTTTTATTTTTTTTGCAACGATATGCGTTACTTATGTTATTAATAGGAATTTATTAAATAGATCAAAGAAATATCAAATATTATTTCTTTTATTTTTATTTTCTATTTTCTTAATTGATCAAAATTATGGAAGTTTGATCCAGACGCAACGGATGCGACTTCCAATGAAGATTTATCAAAATTTGCTAAAAACTAACCACGGTCCGGTATTGGAAATTCCTTATTCAATAAGAGATGGCTTAAGATCTCTTGGTTATAAGCATGCCATTTGGTATCCGTGGGCTCAACGTATACATCAGCAACCAATTTTTAATATCTACGCAGGACGATTGAGCGAAGACATTTTTCGTTATTACTATAATGATTATTTGTTTGGATCATTGGACAAATTAATTAATGAAAAATCTGACGATTATCTTGATTTTGAAACTAACTTTAATGATGAAAAATTCAAACAATCATTGGACTTTTTTAATATTCATTCAATAATTCTTAAAAACGATGAAAAATATTCTTCTTTAGTGGAGTCGCTGATCACAAAATCTGGGTTCAAAAAAGTCCTAAAAGACGGGGAATATGATCTTTTTATAAAAAATACTTTTGAACAACAAGAATTTTTGAAACCAGACCTTACTTCAATGAATGATAGTATGCTTTTTGACGGTTGGTGGGATGGTGAGCCGGATGGAAGATGGACACGCGGTAGTGTCAGTAAAATTTTATTTAAGACCAATAATAAACATTCATTGAAGCTTCAATTTTCTGCTGTTACTATTAAAAAAACAGTCAAAACCAAGGTCTATGTAAATAAGATATATATAGGAGAGTCTATTTTTAAGCCAGATCAAATTTCAAACTACAGTTTTGAATTAGGAAATAGTTTAGCGGTAGGATTTAATGAAATTATTTTACGATTTTCTACAACTTATCGCATACGAGATGTCACTGATAGTAAAAATGATTTGCGAGAAGTATCTTTATTCATGAAAGATATTGAGATCAAAAACAAATAATTACCCTTTTTTAACCATGGCGATGAGGGACAGACCAAAAGGAAAATCAAAATATTTTATTAAAATACTCTCTAAATTTAAGGGAATCTGAAGAAAAAAATTAATAAAAGGATTAATATCCTTAACATCAGAAGTATTGTCATGATGATTAATTAACTTTTTTAAAATTCTCTCAATAACAATTGGAAAAAATAAAAGACTGTTAACATAGGTAAGCTTTAAGATCTTAAAATGTTGTTTTTTCAGAATGTTCTTTAGCTCGGTTTGATAAAAACGGTGTTTTGCATGAACAGCCACATCATGATTGCTAAAAAGAAATTGATAGGCAGGAACTCTTATAAAAAGTGTTCCGCCGGGTTTTAGTATCCTGTAAAATTCGCCGATTGCTTTTATATAATTTTTTACCCGTTTGTGATACAAAACGTCAAAACAGGTGATTAGGTCAAATGATTCATCCTTAAAAGAAATCTCATCGATACTTCCTAATTTAATGTTTGCCAATTCTCTTTTTTTGCAATATTCTATTGCATTTGACGATATATCAATGCCTGAGACCTTTCCAAAATTTTTTAAAAAAAGAATATTTCTTCCTGTTCCACAACCGGCATCAAGAATCTTTAATTGTTTTTTTTTGGGTAAGTACTTTTCAAATATGGCTCTGGTAATTTTTCTCATTCCCTTATACCAAAAGTGATTTTCTTCTAATTCATACATTATCCGGTATTCTCGTATTTCCATGAAGTTATAAATCGGTTAAATATTTGTATAGCTTGGTTATTGAAGTATTCCAATTAAATTTTTGACTTTGCCTCGTTCCTAATTGCCCCAATTGTTGGGCAATTTTTGGGTTATTGATCAAATATTTAATTTTATCCTTTAGGTCATAGTAATCATAAGGATTAAAATATAAAACAGACTTTTCGCCTACTTCTGGTAAGGACGAGCTATTTGAACTTATAACCGGAGCGCCCAAAAACATAGCTTCAAGAATAGGTAATCCAAATCCTTCGTATAGGCTTGGATAAACGACCGCGTAAGAATTTTTTATTAAATCAATTAGGTAATAATCATTTAAAAAATCAAAAACGATTATCTTATTTTTGTCTATAACCAAGTAATTTTCTTTAATAAAATTGATAACTCTTTTCTTTATTTTTCCCCAACCTTCTCCTCCCAACAAAACTAATTTAAAGTCTTCGGGAATAAGGCCCTCATTTTGAAGGTCAAAAAATGCTTGAACCAAGTTAATAATGTTTTTTCTTGGCTCAAAGGTGCTATAAAAAAATAAGTAGCGATTTTTTTTCAAGCTATCAACCTGCTGAGCGGCGGTTTTACTTAAATCCTCAAAAAGAGAATCATGCTTTGAGAAAAAAATAGGATCGATCCCCGGATAGCAGATAGTAATCTCTTTGTGAGCAAAAACAGGATAATATTTTAATAAGTCTCTTTTGGTTGATTTACTTATACAAACAATTCCCTGACAGTATTTCTGGGCAAAGAAAAGTTTCCTTCGAAACAGATCGATAGTTTCGAAGCGATGATACTGACTCATGGTTATGGGTGTCAGATCGTAGATAGTTATAACATTTTTATAATTTTTCATAGGATAAAAACAAGTTTCGGAATGATAGACAATAGATACTTTGTGTTTGATAAACTCTTTGTTTAAAAATGAAATATATTTTTGAAAGCGGAGTTCATTGATAATATTAAAATATAATTTTTTGATTGGTAATATTTTGTTGATAATTTTGAAAAAAGGTCTAAAAAAAGATCCCATAAGATACATTACGAATGAATAATTTTTATTAAGAACAAGAGTATCGTTAATAAACAAAAAAACAGGATCCTTCAAAAGATCAAGAATATCTTTATTGATAGGCGAAAAAAGAAGGTCTCGATTAAAAGTAAAAAGAATTATCTTGGCATTTTTATTGTTTTTTCTAATATAGAAGCTCAAGGCCTTCATCAATCCATAATAGTATCGATAAACTCCGGATTTATCACCAAAACTTCCGGATGCTAAAAGGAGCGGGCTGATTTCAAAAGCGATGTTAAATTGAGAATTTTTGTTTACTGACATCCAAACATTTTATCACATTTATAATAATGTAATATCATTATTGAATAATAAACAGAAATAAATTAGAATGTGGGCTATATGAAGACACATTTTTTAACAATAAAGGACTTTGAAGAAAAAACTCAAAAAAATATATATAAACAAAATTATATATCGACCCGTTTGATAGAAGGAGTAAAGTTGGTGGATATTAAAAATATTCCAAGCGAGGAAGGTGACTTTTCTGAAATAGTCCGCCTAAATAAAGGGAGATTAAAACAAATTCCCGATTTTGAAATTGCCCAAATCAATCGAACCCGACTTTTACCTAATTCTATCAAAGCATGGCATCTACATTTTAAGCAAGATTTTGTCTGGTACGTATCCCCTTTTGATCATCTGTTTGTAGGATTGTGGGATTTAAGGAAAAAGTCAAAAACAAATGGACAAATTATGAGAATTATTTTAGGAGCGGGAAGATCTCGATTACTGCTTATTCCAAAAGGAGTAGCTCAAGGTACGGCAGTTTTTCAACATTTGCCTTTGGATTTATATGTTTTAAGCGACCAAGAATTTAATATAAAAAACCCCGATGAACGAAGATTACCATGGGATAGTCTTGGTCAAAATTTTTGGTTTCCGAAGAAAGATTAATAAACATAATGTATGAATCTATCTTTCAATCACACAAAACTTAAAGCTTCTAAAAAAAAGAAAGAGATAATTAAACATATAGGCCGTGTTATTGACAGTGGTATTTTTATTAATGGAAAATCTGTCCAAGAAGCAGAACGGCGCTTAAAAAATTATTTTGGGGCAAAATATTTTATAACTTGTGCTTCCGGTCACGATTCGTTACTTTTAGCTTTGCAATCTTTGGGATTAAAAAAAAACGATGAGATAATTTTTCCGGTCAATGCCTATCCGACCGCTTTTCCGATTTTCATGAACGGACTAAAAGGAATACCGGTTGATGTAGATGACAACGGACAAATAGATCCGATTTTGGCAAATAAAGCAATTACCCGCAGAACCAAGGCAATCGTAATGGTCCATTTATATGGATTGGTAGGAAACTTAGAAAAAATTATTGAAATATGTAAAAAAAATAAAATTTTTTTAATTGAGGACTGTGCTCAATCTTTTGGAAGCCGCTATCAAGGTAAATTGGTTGGGACTTTTGGAGATATTGGTTGCCTTTCTTTTTATCCGACTAAAAATCTTGGCACTCTTGGAGATGGAGGAGGCATATTGGTTAAGAGTAAAAAGCAATTTAATTTTTTAAGAAAAGCTGTTCAATATGGAGAAAAACATCGATATCAAAGTGAATTTATAGCTGGTCATAGTCGTTTGCCAGAGATTCAGGCAACCGTACTTAATTTATATTTGAGGAAAATAAATGAGGAATTATTAAAAAGAAAGCTTTTAGCTCATTACTATCTACAACAAATAACAAAATATGGCTTAAATAGATATATTACGGTGTTAATTTCGGATAAAGAAAGTGACCCAATGTGTCATTTATTTGTAATTAGGGCTAAAATGCGTGACAATCTTAGAAATTTTTTAATGAAAGAAAACATTGAAACCTTTATCCATTATCCTCTTAACATTAATAGAGTTTGTGCTTTTAATTTTTTATCAAAGAATAATTATCCTAATGCTGAAATTTTGTCCAAAGAAATTATTAGTCTTCCATTCCATCCGTATCTTAAAAAGAAACAAATAAATTTTATTGTAAAAAAAATATTTAAATTTTATAATAAAAATCATTGAAAAAAATCAGCGGTTTATCAATTATCTTTCCTTTTTTAAATGACGAAGCGACTGTAACGCGTCAAATCATATGTGCATATGCGATAGGTAAAAAAATTACTTCTAATTTAGAGGTAATTGCACTTCACGGCGGTAACTCAAGAGACAATACTTTTGGCAAAATTGAAGAAATGAAATTAACATATCCAACTTTAAAAATCATCAATAAACCCGGTAATAAAGAAGGATATGCCGTGATCAAATATGGTTTCAAAAAAGCGACTAAAGACTGGATTTTTTATACAGATGGAGATGCTCAATATCATTTAGAAGAGGATTTACCGAGGTTAATTAAAAAACAATTTGAAACAGGTTCAACAGTAGTTAACGGCTATAAAATCAGAAGGCACGATAGTATAATAAGAGTCTTATTGGGAGACGCTTATCGTTTATTAGCAAAAATAATATTTAAATTACCAATCAAAGATGTTGATTGTGATTTTCGTTTAGTCAAAAAATCATTGCTAGACAAAATTAATCTTGAAAGCAAAGATGCCTCAATTCTTCCGGAACTAATAAAAAAATTACAGTATGCTGATGGTAAATTTTCTGAGATTCCGGTAAATCATTATCCAAGAACATATGGAAAGTCTAATTATAAGATACTTGATTTAATAAAAGAAAAACTTGTCGGAGATATTAAATTATATATTCTTTTAAAGAAAAAGGATTTACTTTAAATTTGTTTGTTGTGGTCTTTTTTTTGGAGAATTTCTACATATTAAGAGGGCTGATTTCAAAGTCAATATCCACTTTGTTATTTAATCAAATTTATCTGTTAAAAAGGTATAATGTTGTATGGACAGCTCTTTAGCGGTGATCATCCCTAATTACAATAATATCGAAGGTCTTCACTATTTGTTAAGTTATTTTAAAAAAAAACCTTACGAGATTATTGTCGTTGATAATAGTAAAAAAAATCTTGGATTTGCGGGAGGAGTAAATAAAGGGTCGGAAAATATAAGAACAAAATGGACGTTGATCCTAAATGATGACATAGAATTTAATGATAAAGAGATAATCAATAAATTAATCCAATTTGCCGAAGAGATGAAATTAGATGCGGTCTCTCCTATCTTGAGGAATCCGGATGGAAAGGTTGAGAATCATGGATATAAAGTACTTCCCATTGGAAGAATTAATTTGGTTAAAGAGTTAACGGGTTCACGGGTTAACGAGTTGGATGGATTGACAGCTGCTTGTTTATTGGTTAAAACGGAAGTATTTAAAAAGCTTGGAGGGTTTGACAAAAAATTCTTTGCCTATCTTGAGGATGTGGATTTTTTTCTAAGGTTTAAAAAAGCCGGTTATAAATTTGGAATTATGGAGGTCGAAGTTCTTCATGACCACATGACGACAACCAAGACGATGGGAAATTTCAAAGCCCGCCAGGATATGATCAATTGGTGGAGGTTATACTTCAAACATCCGGAGAAGTTCAAGTTTAATCTTGATTTTATAATAGAGAGATTACGAAATGTATCGGGGTATATTAAAGCCAGTCTAAAAAAATAAAATCTGTGCTAAAATTAACACATGGGTGAGATTGAATTTATCAATGTCGATAAATACTTTTTTCTTCAACATCAAAAAACCATCAAAGAATTAGTGGCGGCGATTTTTCATCAAAAAAAAACTTTAGAGCGTGTTCATGCTCTGAAAAATATTTCTTTTAAAATTGATAAAGGTGAATCGGTCGGGATTATCGGAAAAAATGGCGCCGGCAAATCAACTTTACTTAAGCTTATGGCCGGTGTTTCGTCTCCAACAAAAGGCAGGGTAAATATCACAGGCAGAATATCCCCTCTTATTGAACTTGGCGCCGGATTTCATCCGGAATTGACAGGAAAAGAAAATATATTTTTAAACGGGGTTATCCTAGGTATGGAAGAAAGTTTTTTGGTTGATAAGTTTCAGGAGATCGTGGATTTTTCCGAAATTGATATGAAGTTTATCTACACACCGGTCAAGTATTATTCGTCGGGAATGTATATGAGATTGGCTTTTGCTGTAGCTATCTTTACCCAACCGGACATACTGCTCATCGATGAGATTTTGGCCGTTGGTGACACCGCCTTTCAAATTAAATGTATTAAAAAAATGGAAGAGTTTAAAAAACTTGGAGTGACAACTCTTTTTGTTTCTCATTCACTGGAAGCGGTCAAACAATTTTGTTCAAGAGTAATATATATGAAAGAGGGAAAGGTAGAATTTGATGGAGAGGTGGAGGAAGGAATTAATAAATATATTAATGGAAGCTAATTTTCAATTTTCAAATTTTCAATTTACATTGAATTATACAATGATTCAATGAATCAAATTGAAAAATTGATTAAATGAAAATTTATTGAAAATTGTAAATTGGTAATTGAAAATTATACTATGTTAAAGTACTGGTCTTTATTAAAGAAACTTACGCTTAGGGAAATCAAGGCCCGGTATAAGCAATCCTTCTTAGGATTTTTCTGGGTTATTTTGAATCCTCTTTTTCAGATGATCATCATGAGTTTTGTTTTTTCCAGAATTATGAAGATGACCGGAATAGGCGTTCCCTATCCGATCTATCTTTATGCGGGCTTGCTTCCCTGGTTATTTTTTGCTAATTCTATTTCCTCGGCGATGGGTGCCCTGACAAATAACGCCCCGTTAATTAAAAAAATTTACTTTCCGCGGGAGATTCTAATCCTCTCAACTTTATTTGCGAAAGTCTTTGATTTCAGTTTGGCAATTACGATCTTTATTTTAATGATGATTATTTATAAAGTACCATTTACTTTTTTTGCCTTTTTCTTTTTTCCGATATTTATCCTACAGTTTATTTTTACTTACGGACTTTCCTTACTTCTCTCGGCTTTAAATCTTTTTTACCGAGATATTCAATATCTGTTTGACTTAGTAATGACCCTTTGGTTTTATGTTACTCCGGTGATCTATGCAACAGAGTTTTTTCCGCAGGAATATCGTTATATTTTTAAAATTAATCCGATGTCGGTATTTATAAATGCCTATCGTCAGGTATTGTTTAACGGAACCATTCCGAATTGGGAGAGTTTGAGCATCGGATTAATCGCTTCTGTTGGATTGTATCTAATTGCCCATCATATATTTAAAAAATTAGAAGGCATGTTTGCAGATGTTGTGTAGGGAACAAAAATTTTTGTTCCGTACGATATTTATGGAAAAAATAATTAATTTTTATAAAAGGAATCGAATAAAATTTCTGATTTTCTTCAGCATTTTTGGTCCGGCGACGATTACGGCCATGGCCGATAACGATGCTTCTGGGGTAGCTACTTACGCAATAGCAGGCGCTAAACTTGGATACCCAATTTTATTCGCCTTATTTTGGATAACAATTTTATTGGCAGTTACTCAGGAAATGGGAATGAGAGTCAGTTTGATAACTAGAAAAGGGTTAGGTGATTTAATCCGAGAATTTCATGGCGTAGAGGTGGCTATATTTATTTTTATTGCTTTGGCAATCGCCAATATGGGAACGATCATCGTTGATGTCGCCGCCTTCAAAACTACTGCGGAAATGTTAAATTTACCGGTGCTTCCGCTAATTGCAATCATGATGGTGGCAATTTTTGTCTTTGTAATAAAAGGTAATTATAAACTGACCCAAAACATTATGCTATTATCATCTTTTTTTTATCTTGCTTATATCTTTTCTGCTTTTAAAGCAAATCCCGATTGGAATTCAGCCGTCAAAAATCTTGCTTGGCCACAAGGAATTGATTTTAATCCAGAGTATTGGAAAAACTATATTATTATCGGACTTGGAGTTTTGGGTACAACCATTACTCCTTGGGGCCAGTTTTTTATCAGTAGCTTTGGCTTAGACAAAAAAATTAATGTCGGTAAAATTTTTTATTCGCAAATTGAAACTTATTGGGGGGCTTTTTTAACAAACTTTTTTTCCTTCTTTATGATTGTAGCTACGGCGGCCACTCTTTTTGTCAATAAAATTTCCTTAATTGATGGTTCTCAAGCTGCTTGGGCCATAGAACCTTTTGCAGGAAAATTAGCAGCTTTTCTTTTTGCATTTGGAATTATGAATGCCGGTTTTATGGGTATAGTTATCGTTGGCTTATCAACTACATACGCATTTTCCGAGTTTTTTGGTATAACAGGAAGTCTTGATTCCCCATATAATAAAAGCAAGATTTTTTACTTAATATTTATTGGTCAGATTTTTGTCGGAACTTGTATTGCAATGCTTCCAGGTGTTGATCTTTTTAAAATCGTTGTCGCCAGTCAGATTTTAAACGCTATGGCTTTACCACCGATATTTTATTTTTTAATTAAGTTTACAAGCAACAGTGAAATTATGGGAAAATATGTTAATAATAAATTTCAAAAATGGTTTGCGATTGGTGGGACGGTGGTTATAACGCTTGCATCACTCTTCACTGCAATTTACACAATTTTTTCATATAGATGAACGGTTACAAAAACGCCTTCATCACGGGCTCCATTGCTTATGATACGATCATGAACTTTCCGAACGAATTTCAAACTTATTTTCACCCGGAAAAACTTCATCAGATAAACGTTTCATTTGTTGTCAACAAACTTGAAAAGCAATTAGGTGGAACAGCTTGCAATATCGGATATAATATTGCCCGAATTTTCAATAAAAAAACTTTAATCCATATATTGGGTACAGTTGGCAAGGATGGAAAGGAGTTTGTAAGATTTTTTAAAAAAAATAATATTGATGTCAATGGCGTTATTATCGACAAAAAGTTGTATACCTCGGCCGGGTCGGTTATCACTGATATAAAAAATAATCAGATATGGGGTTTTTATTATGGAGCCTCGGAAACAATTCCTTATATTGATTTTAAATTAATCAATAAAGAGACCGACCTTCTGGTAATCTCGGCCAATCATCAAAATTCTTTTTTATATTTTCAAAATATGGCAATCAAAAATAAGATCCCCTATTTCTACGATCCGGGAATGACACTGACTTGGATAAAAGATAAAGATTTAATGGCAGGGGTAATGAATTGTCGATATCTGGTTGGAAATGATTATGAAATTGCGATGATCTTGAAACGGTTAAAGAAGTCCGTTAACGAGTTAACGGATTATGGGTTAAAAATAATAACAACGTTGGGAGAAGAAGGTGTTCGTTATCAGGAAAAAACCCTAGGGACAATTCATGGATTGTCCTTACAAATAAAATCAATCAAGGTAAAAAATATGATCGATCCGACAGGAGCAGGAGACGCATGGAGAGGTGGTTTTATCGCGGGCTTGTTAATGGGTAGTTCTACAAAAGATTGTTTAAAATTAGGAAACGTCATGGCTAGTTTCGCCATTGAGAAATATGGAACGGTGAATCATAAGCCAACGAGGAAGGAAATTAATAAAAGACTAAAAAGCCTTTAATTTCCAATTTTCAGTTTTCAATTTTCATTGAATTTTCAATTAATCAATTTTCAAACATTGATAATTGCAACATTGTAAATTTATTGAAAATTGCAAATTGGTAATTGAAAATTTATATTTACACATGTATCATTACGAAATGAAATATGATATCAAGGATATTAAGCTTGCTCCTTTAGGAAAACAATTAATTAATTGGGCTTATTTGCAGATGCCGGTTTTGGATTTAATAAGAACAAGATTCAAAAAAGAACAGTCTTTAAAAGGCGTAACAATCGCCTGTTGTCTTCATGTCACTTCAGAAACCGCAAACTTGATGATCACTTTAAAAGAGGGAGGAGCTAAAGTATTTTTGTGTGCGTCCAATCCTCTATCTACCAATGATGCGGTTGCGGCATCTTTAGTTAAAGATCACGAGATTCCGACCTTTGCGATAAAAGGCGAAAATAACAAAAGTTATTATTCCCACCTGAACAGCGTCCTTGACGAAAAACCTAATCTAACTATGGATGATGGTGCAGATTTGGTTGGTTTACTTCATAGCAAAAGAAGCGATTTATTGAAAAATGTAATTGGTTCCTCGGAGGAAACGACAACGGGAGTAATCAGACTGCGCGCAATGGAAAAAGATAAAGCTTTGAAAATTCCGGTATTGGCTGTCAACGATAATTTGACTAAACACTTATTTGATAATCGGTATGGAACCGGTCAGTCAAGCATCGACGGAATAATCAGAGCGACCAACATATTGCTAGCCGGAAAAAAGTTTGTCGTCTGCGGATATGGGTGGTGCGGACGAGGAGTTGCAATGAGGGCCAAAGGAATGGGAGCCCATGTAATCATAACGGAAGTTGATCCGGTCAAGGCGCTTGAGGCGTTAATGGACGGATTTTTAGTAATGACATTAAAAAAAGCAATTAAACAAGCCGACATAGTGATTTCAACAACCGGAGACAAGCATGTGATCAATGAGGAACATTTAAAGGCCGCAAAACCAGGGGTTATCTTGGCAAATGCCGGACATTTTGACGTTGAGATAAACAAAGATGCCTTAAAAAAATTGGCTAAAAAAATTACACGGGTAAGGCCAATGGTTGAAGAATTTAATTTAGGGACAAAAAAGATCTATCTTTTAGCCGAAGGAAGATTGGTAAATCTTGCGGCGGCCGAAGGACATCCAGCTTCAGTTATGGATATGAGCTTTGCCGGCCAGGCGATGGGGGCGGAATTTATTTGGAAAAATAAAGGCAAGTTGAGAAACAAGGTTTATTCACTTCCTCAAAAATTAGATGAGGAAATTGCCCGCTTGAAATTAAATTCTGAAGGTGTTAGGATAGATAAATTAACTAAAGAGCAAAAAAAATATTTAAATAGTTGGAAAGAAGGAACTTAGAGAAGGAATATCAAGAGAGATGGAAAGAGATTTAGCTCGATATTATCCATCCAGCAGCCGATCCCGCTTAAACGGGGCACGGTGCTAATCCTAAAGAGGATACGTTCCGCTTAGCGGAAAAAAATAATATGTATACGTTTACTTCAGAATCTGTTTGTTCAGGACACCCCGATAAAATTTGCGATCAAATTTCTGATGCTGTTTTGGATGAAGCCTACAAAGTAGACAAATATTCCCGAGTCGCCGTTGAAACAATGGTGACGAAGAATTTTTTAGCAATGGCCGGAGAGGTAACTTCAAAAGCAAAGCTTGACTATAAAAAAATTGCTCAACGGGTAGTGGAAAATCTTGGTTATATAATTCCAATCTTAAATTTTTCGGCAAAATCAGAAATTATTGTTAAAATTCATACCCAGTCACCCGAAATTTCCGTAGGAGTTGATAATCTCGGCGCCGGTGATCAGGGAATGATGTTTGGATATGCCAGTAGTGAAACTAAAGAATTGATGCCCCTACCGATTATGCTGGCTCATCGGTTAGCAATGGGAATAGACATGCTTCGGGAGACGAAACGTCTCCCCTACCTAAGGCCGGACGGAAAAACTCAGGTAACCGTCGGTTATGAAAAAGGTATTCCTAAGACGATCGAGAACGTTGTTTTAGCAGTACCTCACGGTGAAGAAGTTGAATTAAAGCAAGTTAAAGAGGACCTATTTAATCATCTGGTTGTTAACGTGTTAAAGAGTTACGGGTTTAAAATTAAAAAAAATAAAATGATTGTCAACGGAACAGGAGCATGGCATATTGGAGGTCCGGCGTCAGACACAGGAGTAACCGGACGAAAAATTATTGTTGACACGTATGGTGGAATGGCTCGCGTTGGCGGTGGCGCATTTTCCGGAAAAGATCCGACTAAAGTTGACCGTTCAGCTGCCTATGCCGCCCGTTATTTGGCAAAAAATATTGTTGCCAATAAATTAGCCGACCGCTGTGAGGTCAGACTAGCTTATTTTATTGGCGCAACAAAACCGGTAATGCAGGAAACGGAAACATTTGGAACCGGAAAAAAATCGGCAAAAATAATAAGTAGTTTTACAGACAAGTTATTGGATACATCTTTAAACGGAATAATTGAGGGATTAGATTTGAGACTGCCTATTTATTTTAAAACAGCAGCGTACGGACATTTCGGTCGTGATTTATTTTCCTGGGAAAAGATAAAAAATTTATAAAATTATTTTTTCCAATCTCTTTTTATTTTAAGAAAATCTTCTCTAATAGAAAGATCAGCTATATGAAAAAACCACTCTTGAAATATTTTAACAATAAAAATTACTATCAAAATTAAAATGTAAGTCGTTCCTTGCAAGATTAAAGGAAAATAGTTTTTACCGAAAAAAATCAATATAAAAACCCACTCAAAAAAATTTGGAAAGAAAAGAAGAATTCCCCTATATCTGCTAATATAATAAACAAACTGACCGATTAATCTGTAGATAAAAAGAATTAATAAAAAGATCTTATAGTCAGGATAATTAATATTTGAAAAAATCATTATATTAATAAACCACCACAGGTCTAGATTTTTGTCGATTAATTGATAATGTTTTTTTGATACAACCATATGGGCAAAATCTGCATCGATTAAATCAAGAAAAACTGATAAAATAATGGATATCAAAGGCCAAACAAATATTAAGGGAGCAGTCAATATTCTCAGCAAAATAACAAAATAATACATTAGTAAAAGTATATGAAAAATAAATTAAAAATAGCAATGATTTTTTCGTCTGATCCGTCTCAAGCCGGCGGAGTTCAAGAGCATATTGCATATTTGTCTAAAGAGTTGAAGAAGCTTGGTCATAGGGTTGATGTTTATGGTCCTGAAAAAAACATTTATCCGTATATTAATTATCATCCTATCTCTAAAGTTGTTATTTTGCCCGTACCTAATGGTAATTGGGCCAACATCACTGTAAAAAATGATGAAAAACACGAAGTAGCAGAAATAATAGAAAAAGGGAAATTTGATATTATCCATATTCATGAACCATACATTCCTTTTATTAACTGGGACATATACAAAAATACTACGGCTGTGAAAATATCCACTTTTCATACTGCATGGAATAACGATTCCATAATCAATTTAATTAATCCATTTTTAACTTTTTTTAAAGAAACCTTCTCATCATATTTTAAAGCAGCCATTTTTGTCTCAAAGATCGGAAAGAAAAGATGGAAGGACTTATGCGAAATAAATGTAATTCAAAAAGTTATCTATAACGCTGTAGATAACACTGTTTTTACACCGGTAAAAAAAGATAAAAACAAAATAATCAATTTGTTGTTTGTGGGAAGGATAGTTAACAGAAAGGGGTTAAAATATCTTTTGAAGGCAATTAAAAAAATAGTAATTAATTATTCAAATATTAAATTAACTGTTATCGGAGATGGGCCGGAAAAATTAAAATTAGAAGAATATGTCAGAAACAATAAATTAAATAGATTTGTAGAATTTAAAGGTGAAATATTAGGAAAAGAAAGAATAGGCTTTTATCAAAAAGCCGATATATTTTGTGCTCCATACACAGATGAAGCTTTTGGAATAACGATTCTTGAAGCTTTATCCTGCGGGATACCTGTGGTTGGTTTTAAAAATGAGGCGTTTTTAGAGATTCTTAAAGGTTACCCGTATCCGAGATTATTTGTGACTAATAAAAATGTTTTAAGGTTATCAGAGGCTTTAAGAGAATTAATAAAAAATGAAAAAAAAAGAGAGGAAATAGGCAAATGGGGAATAGAAAGAGTTAAAGAGTTTAATTGGATTAAGACTGCAAAGGAAACAGAAGAGTTATATCATCGAATTTTGAAAACATGAAAAATATAAAAAATTTTGCTATTATCGCCCACATCGATCACGGTAAATCAACATTGGCGGATCGACTGCTTGAGTTGACCGGAACTGTCGAAGCCGGTCATCATGAGGCTCAGATGCTTGACCAAAACCCGATTTCACGTGAACGGGGAATTACAATTAAATTAGCACCGGTTAGAATGAATTATCAAAATTATGTATTGAATTTAATTGATACTCCGGGCCACGTTGATTTCTCTTATGAAGTTGATCGAACGCTTGCTTGTGTTGAGGGAGTTGTTTTATTGGTTGATTCGACCCAGGGAATTCAAGCCCAAACGATTGCCAATGCCTACAAAGCGATAGAAAAGAATCTGGTCATTATTCCGGTCGTCAATAAAATAGACATGGTTAACGCCGAAGTAGAAAAAACAAAGAAACAACTGATTGATTTCTTAGGTATTCGAGACACTGAGATTTTTTGTGTATCGGCAAAGACGGGAGAAGGAGTGCAAAAATTATTGGAAACAATAATTGAAAAAATCCCTTCTCCAAAAGAAACCTCGGAACAAACCGCAAAAAATTTGTTATCCTCGGTTTCTTCAAACAATATTCAAGCTTTGATCTTCGACTCCTACTACGATTCTCATCGCGGAGTAATTGCTTTTGTTCGTGTGTTTGACGGGGAATTAAAAAAAGGCAAGAAAGTCCGGCTTTCCGCTGCTAATGAAACTTTTGAAGTTCAGGACGTCGGGTATTTTAAACCGGAATTAACTTCGCAGGAATTTCTTACAAATGGTGATATCGGGTATGTGGTTACCAATTTAAAAGATATCCATAAAGTTTCCGTCGGTGACAGTATCGTGACCGATCCTTCGTTATCTTTACCTGGATACAAAAAAGTCAAATCTATGGTATTTGCTTCTATTTTTCCGACAGATACCGGAGATTATCTTAACTTGCAAAAAGCACTAGAAAAGTTATATCTTAATGATTCTTCGTTGGAGTTTTCATCTATTCATAGTACAGCTTTGGGAGCGGGATTTAGAGTCGGTTTTTTAGGTCTCTTGCATGCCGACGTAGTCCGAGAAAGGCTAGAACGGGAATTTGATCTTTCTTTAGTGCTAACCCCGCCTCAAGTCAGATTTAAGCATGAAAACAATAATTTTTTTGAGCCTTACGTCAAAGCCATGATTGTTTGTCCCGATACCTATGTCGGTGTTGTCATGCAATTATGTCAAAACTACCGGGGAAAATTTATCAATATGGATAATAAAAATCAAACTGTTTTGGAATACGAGCTACCAATGTCAGAACTAATCTCTGATTTTTTTGATAACCTGAAAAGCGTTACTTCTGGTTATGCTTCTTTGGACTGGGAATTTTTGCGCTATCAACAGGTAAAGGCAGATAAACTAGAGCTACTTCTTAATTTAGAACCGATCGACGAATTTAGTGAGGTCGTTGTTGAGGAAAGAGCATATGATAAAGCCAGTTTTTTAACATCCCGTTTGAAAGAATTAATTCCCCGTCAGCAGTATGAAGTAAAAATTCAAGCAAAATATAAAGGTAAAATTATAGCCTCTTCTCGTTTAGCTCCGTTCCGCAAAGATGTTTTAATTAAAAGCGGAAAACTGGTTGGCGGCGGCGACTTTGGCCGAAAGCGGAAACTTTTGGATAAACAAAAAGAAGGCAAGAAAAAGATGAAGATGATCGGAAAAGTTGAGATACCAAAAGAAGCTTTCATGAAATTATTTAAAAGATAAAATTTAATGTTACTTCTTTTGTTGTATCTTGGCAATTTTGTAAATTGAAAACAAAAGTATCACTCCAGCCGCATACTGCGCCGGTGCCAGAAAACTTTTATACAAAGTCGCATCAATAAATACTGCAAGGAGCGGATACACAAGTTCGAGAATAGTTGATACATTTGCCTGAACTTTTTTTAATCCCCGATAATAAATTACGACCGAAAACATTCCGGTAGAAATTGCAATAAGTAAAAATCTACTCAGTTGAGACAAAGTTGGTGAGCCTAAGCTTTTACTTTGACCAAGAACAAAGACCATCCCAAATGCCAGTATGCTTGTTAAAAAAAATCTTATAGCTGTTATATACATACTTGGTCTTTTTTGCAGTGCTAACTTTGAAAGAGCTGTCGAGGATCCCCAGGCAAAGGCTGCGCCAAGTGCATATAGTGCGGCAACCATGGTCCCTGTCCCGGTCGAGAGATTAATTATGCCATTTTTGAACGTAACAAAATAAGCGGCAACCAAAGCAAGAATAGCCCATTTGATATAGGATTTTGTAATTTTTTCTTTAAGAATAATTGCCGCTGCAGAAATTGCAAAAATGGGTTGCAATTTTTGAATAAGATAAACAACGCTAAAAGAAATAAAATTTGTTTTGAGAAGAGCTGTGGTAAACCATAAAGTTCCAAGAACCCCACTGAACATGGAAATAAAAAGAAGTAGAAAAAATTCTTTTTTTGTTATGCCTTCTTTTTTAAAAGTTAAGATAAGATAAGGTAAAAGAATGGCTGCTCCGAACAAATGTTCATAAAATACAATAGTAATTGAAGGTAATGAGAATAAACTTCGTCTGATAACTCCATCTAGTGCCCAAAGGGAGGCCGCAATAACAATCAACAATGGACCGTAGCTAAAAAATTTACGCATATGAAACTAAAAAATTAATAATGTCCGGAGTGAAGAAAGAAGAAATATAATACAAAAAACAATGACTTTAATAAAAAAGCCACTATCTTTTCCTTCTTTCCTCCCGACTGTACGGTCGGCCCCGGAATTACACCGGATCATGTCCCGCTGAGCGGAACTCGTGGGCTATACCACCGATTGGGAATCACACCCTTCCCCGAAGGAACGATTAAGAACATTCTACAAATTAAAAATATTTTTTGCAATGTCAATTGATTTCGGATACAATAAAGGCCTATGCAATTTGAAAGTATCCATATAAAAGGAAAGGGCCGGGGAAAACCGATGGGATTTCCTACTATTAATTTAAAGATTCCGGATAATTTTGAATTAAAGAACGGTGTTTATGCGGTAAAAGTTGTAATTAAAAATAAGATTTTTAAAGGAGCTTTACATTATGGACCAGTACCGACTTTCGGAGAACCACAAAAAAGTTTGGAAGTTTATTTAATTGATACAACTTCACAATTGGAGGATTTAGAGAGTGAGAATATCAAAGTAGAAATAATTAAATTTTTAAGAGATGTGATCAAATTTAGGTTAGTCGAAGATTTAGTTGAACAGATAAAAGAAGATGTTAATAAAATAAAAGAATTATCTTAACTTGAAATTTGAATATCTTTCCATTCAATATTTTTATCCTTCTTCATAAACGTTAACTGTCGTTTAGCGTATTGTACTTCTTTGTTGACCCAATCTTCAATAGCTTTTTCTTTTGTTAAATAATTATTTAGATATTTAATTATTTGTTGATAACCGATTGTTTTCATTCCCGGATCACTTGATTTATATCCCATTTTTAAGAGTTTTTTGACTTCCTCGACAGCGCCATTTTTAAGCCTCTCCTCTACCCTTTTTCCAATCACCTGACGAAGCTTAGATTTATCTTTGTATCTAAGACCGATGAAGATTTTAGGGACACTCTTTATACAGTCAGTCTTATTTAAGACTGTCTTTATCGAAGATTTTGCAATTTCGATCTTCCTTATTAATCTTCGCGGGTTTAACTGATCACTATGATTTAGATTCTCAAAAACAGTTTTATTTAGTTTAATAAGCATTTTTTGTAAGTAATCAACTGACTTATTATTAAGTTTCTCTCGAAGTTTAAAATTTGGTGGACTTTGATTATCATCAAATCCATAAAGAAAATGTTTTAAGTATAGGTAGGTTCCGCCGACCAAGATTGGAGTTTTTCCGCGTTTTTTGATATGAGTAATTATTGGTGTTATTTGTTTTACAAAATCAAACGAAGAAAAATATTGATCTGGGGTCACAATATCATATAACCAAATTTTTTCTTTAGGTATGTCTTTTCCAGTAATTATATCTAGATGTTTGTAAATCTGTCTAGAGTCAAAATTGATAAGTTCTCCGTTGTATTTTTCTGCAAGTTCTAAAGCAAGTTTTGTTTTTCCGGTCGCTGTTTGACCAGTGATTATGATCATTTCTGCATTTTGGCGGCATCTATTAAGTTTTTGTATAAATAGACCACGTCAATTGGTCCGCTTCCTCCAGGGGTTGGAGTATAAAAAGAAGCAATGTTTTTTATTTCACTTTCATCGTAGTCGCCTTTCAATCTGCCATTTTCTTTTCGGACTCCGGTATTTATCAAAATAACTCCTGGCTTAAGCATTTCAGGAGAAATAACCTTCTTTCCCGTAGCAGTAATGATTATATCTGCAGTTTTAAAATAAGATTCGGGATCAACCGTAGTAGAATTAATACTAATATAGTTGATATTGAGATTTCCAAGAGTATTTCCAATCGGTTTTCCACCGGTAATTCCCCGGCCTACGACAACGACCTTTTTGCTTTTAAGAACATTTTTAAATAATAGTCGGTCCCGTTTTAAGTCTACAAAAATCACATCCTGTTTTCTTTTACCGTCATAAATATATTTAATTATTGTCATAACTGCCAAACCGAGGGGAAAAATAAATTCTGTTTTTTTCTTATGGCCCTCAATCTCTTTTAATAAAGGAATATAATCATAAATACTATCCGTTGATAGCTGTGCAGGAAGAGGCTGTTGGATTATAATACCGGTTATGTCGGGATTCATTACCTCTTTTTTTAATAAGTTGGCAAAGTCAATAAAATTTGGGGTTTTTACTAAATGAACTAGTTTAAAATTGATCTTTAAAGCTTTGGCCATTTCTGATTTAATTTTTACAAAGGAAAGTTGTTCAGGCGCGTTACCGACCAAAAATACTGTTAATCCAACAGGTTTTTTTATTGTTTTACGGTCCTTTTTAAGTATTGCAAGAAGATTATTTGCGATTTTCTTACCATCAATAAACATGGTGGTAATTATATCATATTTTTACACGCTGGTGGCGCTGACAATTCGATCTGTTTTTTCTGAAAATCTCATCAGAATAACTCCTTTTGCCGTTCTTGACCGTGAAGGAATATTATTAAGCTCCATCTTTACAATTTGTCCCAACGCACTGGTGATAATTAATGTTGTGTCGCCTGGTTCGATTATCGCAGAATAAGCGACTGAACCGATTTTTTGATCGACAGAGGTAATCTTGACTCCCTTTCCGCCCCGGTGTTGTCCTTTAAAGTTAGATAGCTTTGTTTTTTTACCTATTCCCCTTTCAGTTAACACAAGAATGTCTTTTTTAAATTCTTCATCTGAAAAAACATCGGCCGCAATTATTTGTTGATCTACTTTTGCGTCCAGATCCATGCCTTTGACTCCGATTGAAGCTCTGCCTGTCGGTCTAATTTCTTTTTCCTTAAAAACGATAGCTTTACCATTTTTTGAAGCCAAAATTACGTTTTTCTTGCCGTCGGTCAGCTTTACCCAAAGAAGTTCGTCATCTTTTTCTAATCTGATCGCGATAATGCCGTTGGTTCGAATATTAATATAATCTTCAAATGAAGATTTTTTTACAGTACCGTACTTTGTTGACATGACCACAAACATATTTTTAGCTTTCTCCATCGTTTCCGCACTATAGCTAAGTATCGATGTTATTTTTTCTTCTGGTTTAAGGGCAACAAGGTTAATGATCGCTTTCCCTTTGGAAATACGAGACCCGACTGGAACATCCCAAACCCGTGTTTGAAATACCCGACCCTGATTACTAAAAAAGAGCATATAATCATGAGTCATTGCAGTGGTAATATAATACACATTATCAGTATCCTTCGTTTCCATACCGGAGACTCCTTTGCCGCCACGATGTTGAATACGGAATGTTTCACGAGGAACCTGTTTTATATATCCTTCTTTTGTCAAAACTACAATTACTTCCTTGTTTTCAATTAACTGTTCATCGGTAATTTCACCCGGTTTAAATTTCATTACCTGGGTTCTTCGTTCATCTCCGTATTTTGTTTTTAAGTATATTATTTCTTCTCTGATAACTTTAAGAATTTTGAATATATCTTTAAGTAAATTTTCCAGATATGAAATAGTTTCTTTTAAAAGGGCCAACTCATCTTCTATTTTGTTTCTTTCCAAGCCGGTTAAACGTCTTAACTGCATTTCCATAATCGCCTGAGCTTGAAGCAAAGACAATCCGAATTTTTTCATTAACTTTTCTTTGGCTTCCGGTTCATCCTTAGATTTTTTGATAACGGCAATCACTTCGTCAATATGATCAAGAGCGATCAGATAGCCTTCTAGAATATGGGCTCTTGCCTTAGCCTCCGCCAGTTCGTACTCTGATCGTTTAACAATAACCTCGACTCGATTTTTAATATATATTTCCAAAATAGTTTTTAAAGATAATGTTTGCGGAACACCATCAACGAGGGCAACAATATTAACAGGAAACGATGTCTGAAGATTAGTAAACTTAAAAAGATTGTTTAATACCTTTTTATAAGATGCATCTTTTTTTAATTCAATAACCACTCTTATCCCGTCCCGATCTGATTCATCTCTAAGATCAGAAATTCCAACTATTTTTTTTTCGTTAACTAAGTTGGCGATCTTTTCAACCAATAAAGATTTATTAACTTGATAAGGTAGTTCATTAACAATGATTGCCATTTTTCCCTTACCCATATCCTCGTCAGTCACGCGGGCCCGCATCATTATCGACTTCCGACCCGTTGCATACATTTCTTTAATATCGGCGGCTCCATAGATAAGACCGGCGGTTGGAAAATCCGGACCCTTTATAAAAGTAAGCAAGTCTTCCAAAGTTGTATTGAACATTAATTCCCTTACGTCTTCCATCGGCGACTTTTTAGCGCTTTTTTTATCATTCAGTTTGGCTTTATCAATCATAAAAACTAATGCGTCTACGAGCTCCGAAAGATTATGGGGGGGTATTTTTGTCGCCATTCCAACCGCAATTCCTTCAGCCCCCATCAGTAAAAGGTTGGGGAGTTTAGCCGGCAGATAGATTGGTTCCTTTAAAGATCCGTCAAAATTATCAATGAACGGAGTAGTTTCTTTTTCGATATCGGCTACCATTTCGTCAGAAATCTTAGCAAGCTTAACTTCGGTGTAACGCATGGCCGCTGGTGGATCACCATCAATTGATCCGAAGTTGCCTTGTCCTTTAATTAACGGGTAGCGCATAGAAAAAGTCTGAGCTAGTCGAGCCAAAGCTTCGTAAACTGAAGAGTCGCCATGCGGATGATACTTTCCGAGCACCTCTCCAACAACTTTTGCCGACTTGGAAAACCTAGCACTTGAAGTCAGTCCCAACTTGTACATTGCATAGAGAATTCGGCGATGAACGGGTTTTAAACCGTCACGAACGTCCGGAAGAGCACGAGAAACAATAACAGACATTGCATAATCCAAATATGCCCGTTTCATTTCGGTGTTTATTTCAGTGACTTGGACATTGTTTGACATAGATTATTATTCGATTATTTAAATTAAAAATGGCGCTAACAATAAAGCAACTATATTTAACACTTTTATCATTGGGTTAATGGCCGGACCGGCAGTATCCTTATATGGATCTCCGACCGTATCTCCGGTAACCGCTGATTGATGAGCAAAGCTTCCTTTGCCGCCAAAATGGCCTTCTTCGATATATTTTTTAGCATTGTCCCAAGCGGCACCACCTGTAGTCATAGAAATTGCCACAAAAAGTCCTGTAATAATACTACCAAGTAATAATCCCCCTAAGGCTTTTGAACCAAAAGCTAAGCCAATAACAATAGGTGCTAACACCGGAATAAGAGCCGGGACAATCATTTGTTTTATAGCCGATTTAGCAACAATATCCACTGCTTTACCGTATTGAGGTTTGGCTTTTCCTTCCATCAAACCTTTGATTTCTTTAAACTGTCTTCGTACTTCATTGACAACAGCCACACTTGCCTTTCCCACAGCTTCCATTGCAAGAGCTGCAAAAATATAAGGTAGTGCACCACCTATAAAAAGGCCGATAACTACGTAAGGATCTGATAAAGAAAAAACAATATGTCGACCAAGCTCTTGCGTGTAACTTGTAAAAAGAACCAAGGCCGCTAAAGCAGCAGACCCAATCGCATATGCTTTAGTAATGGCTTTAGTTGTATTTCCGACTGCATCAAGTGAATCAGTGACTTTTCTAATTTTTGAATCAAGTCCGCTCATTTCAGCTATTCCACCGGCATTATCGGTAATCGGACCAAAGGCGTCAATTGAAACAATGATTCCGGTCAATGACAACATGCTCATTGCAGCTACCGCAATGCCGTACAATCCGGCAAAATAATAGGCTAGAATCATTGAAAGAGAAATTATTGTAATAGGAGCGAGAGTTGATTTCATAGATAAAGCCAGTCCGGCAATAACATTTGTACCATGTCCGGTTGTTGATGCTTGAGCAAGATTTTTTACGGGAGAAAATGTTTTTGAGGTGTAATATTCAGTAATGACCACCATCGCGACCGTCAATATTACTCCTATTAATGAAGTATAAAAAAAGCTAATTTTTCCTGGAAACATTGATACGGTAATAAAATAAAATCCAATTAATGCGGTTATGGCGCTGACAGTTAAACCTTGATAAAGCGCCATCATAATTTTATTTCCGGATAATTTGACAAAAAAAGATCCGATTATACTGGCAAATATTGAAACTGCGCCAATCAATAAAGGATAATAAATAATTGTTTGATTACCGGGAAAAGTTAATTTGCCAAGAATCATGGCGGCAATTGCGGTTACCAAATAAGTTTCAAAAAGATCGGCTGCCATACCGGCATCATCCCCAACATTGTCTCCGACCAAATCTGCAATCACTCCCGGATTACGGGGATCATCTTCAGGAATATTTTTCTCAATTTTACCAACCATATCTGTTCCGACATCAGCGGACTTGGTAAAGATTCCCCCACCAAGACGAGCAAAAACCGATATAAGAGAGCTTCCAAAAGCCAATCCGATTAAAGGTTGGAGGCTGGCACTTCCGCTGTAAGTAGTTAAAAGAAGATAAAATCCTGAAACTGCTAAAAGAGCCAGTCCGGCGACCATAAAACCAGTGACCGAACCGCCGGCAAAAGCCAAAGAGAATGCTTTCCCTAAACCGTCTTTTGCGGCTTGGGCTGTTCTAATATTACTTTTTACAGCGATAGACATTCCAACGATTCCCGCTATTGCAGAAAAAATAGCTCCGATGGCAAAACCAATAGCTGTAAACTTTCCAAAAATAAAATATAAAATTACAAAAAAAATTAAACCAATGATACTAACAACTGTATATTGACGTTTCATATAAGCGTTGGCTCCCTCGCTTATAGCGTCAGATATTTGGTTCATTTTATCATTACCCCTTGGATGTTTAATAATTTTTGCGGTAAGCAAAACTCCGTAAAGAATAGAAAAAATACCGGCAATAATTGCAGGTTGGGTTGAGTTAAAAAAGTTTGTGAACATAATATTATAAAACTTTTAATTATAGATCCAAATTCGCCATCTTTGCGTGTGTAACAATATATTTTTTTCTTGGTGGAACTTCGTCACCCATCAACATTGAGAAAACATGATCACTTTCTTCAGCATCAGAAATTAAAATTTGTTTTAAAATTCTTCTTTCCGGGTCCATCGTTGTGTCCCAAAGCTGATCGGGATTCATTTCTCCAAGACCCTTATATCTCTGGACGTTAGGTTGACTTGATTGTTTTGTCAATAATTGAGCTACTATTTTATCTTTTTCCTCATCGGAATATACATAATGAACTTGTTTACCCTGTTGAACTTTAAAAAGCGGGGGTTGGGCTGCATAAAGATGTCCTTTGCGAATTACATCAGGCAAATGTCTGAAGAAAAAAGTTAAAATCAAAGTTAAAATATGTTCACCATCGACATCAGCATCGGTCATAACAATAATTTTATGATAACGGAGTTTAGAATAATTTATATTTTCTCCAATACCCATGCCGAGGGCAACAACCAAATCCTTGATTTCTTTAAAAGCTAAAACTCTATCCAAATAAGCCCGTTCAGTATTTAGAATTTTACCTCTCAAAGGAAGGATTGCTTGAAATTTTCGGTTACGGGCTTCTTTGGCCGTGCCACCAGCGGAATTACCCTCAACCATAAATATTTCACAAAGAGCAGGATCCTTTTCCTGGCAGTCAGCTAGTTTTCCAGGAAGAGTGGCTCCTTCTAAGGCTCCTTTTCTCATTACGGCTTCTTTAGCTGCTTTGGCTGCCAGTCTGGCTTTTTGAGCCAGAAAAATTTTTCCAAGTATTTCTTTACCAGTTTTTGGATTTTCTTCAAAATAGGTTTCCAATGCTTCAAAAACCGTTTGTTGAACTAATGTTTGAATTTCTGAATTACCTAACTTTGTTTTTGTTTGTCCTTCAAACTGTAGATTAGTAGCAGGCATTTTTATGTAGATAATGGCCGCCAACCCCTCTTTAACATCGTCACCAGAAAAAGTTTCACTATTTTTGTCTTTTTCCCCTAATTCTTTTTTGGCATAGTTATTTATTGCTTTAGTGAGAGCAGTTTTAAATCCGGTAAGATGAGTACCGCCTTCATGAGTATTAATGACGTTAACGAATGAGTGTATGTTTTCATTTAAAGAATAGTTGTATTGGATTGCAACTTCAACTTCCTTATCTTCAACTTGTTTTTTAATATAAATAGGGTCATGAAGAGTTTTTTTACCACGATTCATGTCTCGAAGAAGTGAAATGATTCCCCCATCAAAAAAATAGGCAAATTTTTCTGATGTTTTTTTATTAAAAATTCTAAAGTAAACATTATTTATTAAGTAAGCTCTTTCTTTAACTTGTTTTTTAAATATTCCATTATTTATCTCAATTGTTTCTTTAAAAATTTCTTTGTCAGGTAAAAAAGAAACTGCAGTTCCCTGTTCAAAATTAAAATTTAAAATAGATTTTTCTACTTTTTTAACCGGTGTTATTGGTTTACCCCTTTTATATTCCTGTCGATAAATTTTATTTTCACGCTTTACCTCAATTATTACATGGTCGGATAGGGCATTTACAACTGATGCTCCAACTCCATGAAGACCTCCGGAAACCTTATAAGCTCCAACATTAAACTTTCCACCGGCATGAAGCTTTGTCATAACCAGCTCTAAAGCAGAGATGTTATATTTTGGAACTTTCTCAACAGGAATTCCCCGGCCATCATCAATAACCGTCAAATAATTATTATCTTCAATTCTAATTTCAATCCGACGGCAAAAACCTGCTAATGCCTCATCAATTGAGTTATCAATAATTTCGTTTAAACAGTGGTTTACCCCGTATTGAGCAGTAGTTCCTATGTACATTGCAGGACGCTTTCTGACCGGTTCGAGTCCTTCAAGAACGACTATCGAATCGGCTCCGTAATCAGATTTATTTTTAGACGCCATAAGTATAAATATTAGCTTGTTTTTGGCTTAAAGTCAAAACATTTATCCAACTTCTACGCCCCGACGTTACGTCGGGGCTAGATTAATAAAAAACTTATTTTAACTCTACTTTTCCTCCAGCAGTCTCGATCTTTTTTTTAGCTTCTTCAGCAGCTGGTTTTTTAACATCTACTAACAGATCTTTTGGTGCGGACTCTACCAATTTTTTAGCGTCCATTAGCCCTAGATTAGGAAGAATTTCTCGAACGGCTTTGATTACTCCTAATTTATTGTCTCCGGCGGCGGTCAAAACAACGGTAAAGCTGGTTTTTTCTTCAGCAGCAGGGGCAGCGCCTCCAGCGACTGGAGCAGCGGCAACTGGCATAGCAGAAACACCAAATTTTTCTTCTAAATATTTGGCTAATTCAGCCATTTCAACTACTGTCAAAGTTTCGATTTCAGTCGCGATTTTATTTAATTTTTCAGATAATTTTATTTCAGACATTTATGATTTCACCTCCTTTGATTTAGCATTCAGAATATAGACAAATTTATTAGTGTTATATTTTAAAGCAAATACAAATTTACTCATTGGGCTTTTCATGCTTCCTATAATTTTACCTAACAATTCTTCTCTGCTTGGGAGTTGGGCGATTTGAACAACTTTTTCAGAGTTATATAAATTCTTATCGAGCATGGCTAATTTTAAACTCAAGGTTGTGTCTTTTTTTGAAAATAAGTAGAGAGCTTTTAGACCCTCATACCAACTATCTCCCAGAGTTATTAAGGCAGTAGTTTCTTTTAAAGGAAAGAACTGTTTTTTAAAATCTACAAAAAGCTTATTCTTTAATGCAATTTTATTGACGGCTTTTTCAAATAAAGTATTTTTAATTACTTTGACTTTTGAATCGCTTTTTCTTAATTCTTTACGAAGAGTCTCTAAGCTTTGATGAGTTGTATTACCAATCTTAGCTAGCAATATATTCGGATTTTTTTCAACGAACTTCAGAATAGAATCAACCTGATTTTTTTTGAGTGTGTTTACCATATTTTTACCATCTCCCACTATAGCGGGAAGTTCGCCAGGAATTTATTTTTGTACCTGGTGTCTTAGGTTTCTTAATTATACCATCATTCTCCTAAAAGTTCACGCAAAGATTTTACATTTTTTTCATCTTTGTGGTCCTTATGTTTTTTTCCTACGTTTGAAGCTTTATATTTTACCGCAAAAGCCTGTTTCTTCTGGAAAGAGTCTACCCGGCCTTTTCTATCCAAAAATTTATGTTCTCCTGTATAAAAAGGATGACATTTATAACAGGCTTCGACTGTAATTGTTTTTTTAGTTGATCCTGTTGTAAAAGTGTTTCCGCAGGCGCAAATAGCCTGAGCATCGGAATAATATGTTGGGTGGATTTTTGCTTTCATAAGACATTTATTATAACACAAAATTTTAAAACGCAAAGACTTTGTCCCATTTACCTTCCTCAATTATATCTTCAAGGTTATGGAAGCTTTTTCCGATCCGGTGATCTGTAAGACGGTTTTGGGGAAAATTATAAGTTCGAATTTTTTCTGCCCGGTCCCCTATTCCAACATTGACAACGTAAGAATTTCTCATTCCTTTTTTCTTTTCTTCCTCGAGTTGATACAGTTTGGCGTTTAGAAGATCGAGGGCAATCTTTCGGTTGGCTTCCTGAAATCGTTCCCTGCTGGCGGTCACGACGATTCCTGAGGGGCGGTGAGTCAAACGTACAGCCGTTGAAACCTTGTTAACATTTTGTCCGCCATGTCCACCGGATCTATAGAATTGCCAATCTAAATCATTAGGACTTGTTCTAGTATCAGACTGAATAATTTGCGGTAAAACAACCATGATACAAGTTGAGGTATGAATTCTCCCCTTCCTTTCAGTGTTGGGGATTCTTTGAACCCTGTGAACACCGGTTTCATTTTTAAATAAATCAAATACTCCTGGACCGTTTATTTTAATGGTTTTTTCGTCTAGATTAGCATATTTGAAGCCTTTTTTTTGGGCAAAAAGCAGATAAGAAGATAATAGCTCCTCCATCCAGAGTTTGGATTCATCTCCACCGACTCCGGGAAGTGCTTCAATAATGGCAACGTTTGGGTTTATAAGCATATTTATTGATTAGTTAATTGTTTTACAACCTCTTCAATTTTCAATTCTTTCTGTTCCCCCGTTTTCATATATTTTAGTTTTACAACATTTTTCTTTGCTTCTTCAGGTCCTAAAATTATCACGTATGAAATATTTTTTTTGTTGGCGTATTTTAATTGTTTATCAATCTTTTCCTCAGCAGGATAAATTTCTGTTGGAATTTTGTTATTTCTCAATTCGTTTGCAATATTCAAGGAATTATAAATTAAATCCTTATTAAAAATTGTTACTAATATTTGATTTATTTTTTTATTATTGGAAATAATTTTAAAATAATCAGCCGCATCTACCATTCTGTCAAAACCAAGGCCGATGCCAACAGCGGGAATTTCGTTACCGCTTAGCTGTCCGATCAATTTGTCATAACGTCCACCTCCGCCACACGACCCAACATCATATCCCGGTAGCGTTACTTCAAGAATCATTCCCGTGTAATAATCAAGACCTCGGGCTAAAGCAGGTTTGAACAAAATATCTTTTACTGGAACTCCGAGTTTTTCTGAAAAATCAATAATTTGTTTAAGATTTGAAGAGACTTTTGCATTTACTAGGGAATTGACGGCCTTCTCCGCCTTTTCTTTTGACTCAATACCTTTGCCTACGAGTTCTTCAATAACTTTTTCCAATCCCCCCTTATCTAATTTATCAATGGATTGGATTATTGAGAATATATTTATTTTGGAATTAACAAAAGGTTTTAATGTTTCAAAAAGTATTTGTCTATCATTAACTTGAATATTTACTTCAGGATAACCGACATTTTTAAAAGCAAAATAAGTAGCGGCAATTATTTCGGCATCGGCAATAGGCGAAGTTGAGCCGAAAATATCGATATCACATTGAGTAAATTCACGAAAGCGACCTTTTTGCGGTTTGTCAGCTCTAAAAACATTTTGGACCTGATATCTTCTGAAATATTTTGGAAGAATATTTTGGTATTGAGAAAGTACACGAGCCGAAGGGACGGTTTGGTCATATCTTAAAGCAATTTCCCTATTCCCTCGATCTTTGAATGAATAGATTAACTTATCAGCCTCTTTTCCATATTTCCCCACAAGAAGAGAAGCATACTCCAATGTTGGTGTTTCTAAAGGTTCAAAGCCGAATAGTTCGAATATTTCAGTGACTTTTTTCAAAACATAATCTCGTTTTCTTTTTTCTTCCGGTAAAAAATCCCTGAATCCTTTTAATATCTGCGGTGTAACTTTTTTGTCGTTCATAGTTTAATTATACAAAATAATAATAAAAAAAATCCCGCCGGTGGGCGGGTGTGTTGTTTTTAATTACAACTAAATCATCGCCCGCTGTTAAGCTGGATGATGTGAACTTGTTAGAACTTCTATTTCCATGGGCTTATTATATCACAAAGATCAATTTACTGATTAGAGTCAAGGGTAATGAAGACGTTAAAAATATTGTTATTTCTCCAGATTTTCAGATTTATTTTGGATCCGGGTTTCAAAGTTGAAATTAAATTATAAATAGACTGTTCGTCAAGACCAGAGATACTTCTGCTGTCAATCTCAGTAATAATATCTTCTTCTTGAAGTTTAGCTTTTTCCGCCGGAGAACCTTCTATAACTTGTGTAACATATGCGCCTTCGGCAAGTTTATTCGCAAGAGCTGTTTGGTTATCAACTATTCGATAATGAATTCCTAAGATAGGTCGATTAACAGTTTGAGAAATATTGACCGGAGGCGTTTCAATCGGTTGTTTGTTCGCTTGAGTTTTAGGTTTATTGGAAAAATAAATAACCAGTAATAAAATAACAGCTAATCCAAATAGAACCAACAAAAATTTTTTCATTTTATTTTAATAACTCAATTGCTTTTTCAAGCTGTTTGTCAACTTCCTTAGTGAGAGTATTCCCCTCTTTAATTTCGTTAATAACTTTGATTTTTGGCTCAATTCCTTTGCTGTTGATCCAATCACCGTTAGGTAATACCCATTTAGCAACAGTAACATGTAATCCGGCGCCTTCGCTTAAATCAAGCGCTTCTTGAACTGAACCTTTTCCGAAACTTTTTTCTCCAACCAACTGGGCTCTATTATGATCTCTAAGGGCTCCCGCTAATATTTCTGAAGCTGAAGCAGAGCCTTTATTAATTAACACTACTAAAGGAATTTTTTGTAATAGTCCAATTCTTGAAACATTATATTCTTTATCACCGTACAAAGTTGCTTCTTGTTTGACAACGAGTTTTCCCAATGGCAAAAATTCAGAGGCGAGATATACGGAACTTTCTAAGTAGCCACCCGGGTTATCGCGAAGGTCTAAAACCATACCGTTAACTTGTTTGCTCAACCACTTATTGCTAATTTCTTCAACAGCTTTATCCCACTCGTCATTTGTATTGTCTCCAAATTGGTTAACCTTTAGGATAGCAATATTTTTGTCAAAGCTAAGTTCAACTGAAGAAACGATAATTTGCTGACGGACGATTATCACTTCAATCTCTTTACCGTTTCTTTCGAGTGTTAATTTAACTTTGGTATTTTTTGGACCTCGAATTTTTGAGACAGCTTGAGACAGGGACCAGCTATTAGTTGCAACGTTGTCAACTTTATTAATAAAGTCCCCGGGCCTTACCCCCGCCGTTTCAGCCGGGGATTTTTTTAGTGGAGCAATAATGATTATTCTATTATCTTTTAATCCAAGTTGGGCGCCGATACCTTCAAACTTACCACCCAAATCATCCTTAGTTTGTTTATTTTCTTCGGGAGTAAGAAAAAAAGTATAAGGATCTTCAACAGATGAGACCATGCCTTTTATGGCTCCTAAATACATTTTTTTCGGATCAATTTTTTTCTGGTCGACATATCTTTCCTGTAATTTGTTCCACGTTTCCCAAAAAAGATCAAAATTCATCTTAGAGCTTTGAGAACTGTTTACCAGGTTTAAAGAAGTAAAACGACTTTTATATTCTCCCAGCTTATAACCGCTGCCGAATATAAGAACGATAAAAGATAAAACAAGAAGTATATTGGTCAGTTTATTATTTTTCATTGATAGAAATAAATAGTACTGGAATTACTAACCACAGTGCAATAGGTAAATTTTGTTTTAACAATTTTTTTATAATCATTAATGTTTTTTAATTGGGCAAAAGGGGCTTCCAAATCTTCGGACAATTTAGACAAACTTAAAAAACCTTTACAACCGAGAGCTTCCGCCTTAGATCTGTAATAAGAGGTGATGTTCTCGCAAACAATAACACTATTAGAAACGTTCTCTGTATAAAAATCTGAATTTTTATCAGCATAAAATGTTTTGCCGCCAAAATTTTGATTAGTATTTTTTACCGGGAATTGTTCACCCTTGCCTACTTCAACTGATAATTCATTTTTTTTGATCTTTGCGATCTTTCCCTTAAAAAATGAATTGACGGTATTTTTAATTTCAGTTTGGCTTAGTATTGTTATTGAACCATTGGAATGATTTATCTCCTTAATCAAGCCCGAATATTTTGAAACAATTTTTTTTGTTGTGAACATTCCTTTGTTAATGGCTATTATTTCGTTTTTTTCAATTGATTCGCCAACAAATTTTTTCAAATAATGAAAGATTTTTTGCGGGGAAACATTGAGATTTTTTGCAATGGATATGTTTACTTCTTCTTCCGCTGTTATTTGTAGAAACGGCGTTTCAAAATCAACTTCCTGATCTTCTTTTAACAAACATTGATCAGAAACTGATATAGGGATAGTTATAAGCATAATTATTCATTATATGAAGAAAAAGAGCTCAACGCAAACCCTGATAAGATACGTAAGGAATAAGAGCTAAATAACGGGCATATTTTAACTCCTTAGTTAAAATTCTCTGGTGCTTGGCACAAACATTGGTTTTTTCCCGATTTAAGATTTTTTTTCTAGGCGTCAAAAATTTTTGTAAATTATCAACTTCTTTAAAGCTAGGTTCTGCTTTAAATTGACAAAAAAAACATTTCATATTATTTTAAAAATTTTTAAAATGGAATATCGTCTGGGTTGACTAATTCTTCCTTTGTTGTTTCTGGCTTAGATTCTTCTATTTTTGAAGAAACTTCTTCTTCAGCCTGAACCGTTTCAACCTTCTTTCCAGTTTCAACATTTTCAGTCATTTTCCTGCCTTCGCCGAAAACTATGAAATCATCTAAAACTATTTCAGCAATTGTTCTTTGAATTCCATCTTTTCCGGTAAAGGTCCGATAAGTCATTCGTCCTTCGGCAAATACTTTCCGTCCTTTGTTCAGCAATTTTCCGCAAAGTTCAGCCAATTTCTGCCAGGCAACAATCCTGTGATATTGAACGTCTTCCTTAGTCTGTCCGTCGTTGGTGGTCCAACTACGGTTGGTGGCAATACCAAAAGTACAAACAGCTGTTCCAGCTGGAGTGTATTTTAATTCAGGGTCTCTTGTTAAATTCCCTATTAAAATTATCCGGTTTAACGATCGGCTGGCCATAATTTATTCTTGCACTAATAACAAATATCTTAAAACTTTTTCGTTTAAATTAAGCTTGTTCTTAAAATCTAATACGCTTTTTTTATCTATTTCAATTTCAAAATTGTAAAACAACGCGGTATGACTTTTCTTTATCGTGTAAGCTAAGGTTTTCTCACCCCACTTGTCCTCTTTAATGACCTTACCCTTGCACGATTCGATCAATTCCTTAACAGTTTTTGCTGCAACTTCTTCCTTAACTAAGAAAGTTAATTCATATTTCATAAGTTTATCTGTACTATAATACAAGTAATAATGAGAAAAATCAACGGGAAAGTAATAGTTGTTTTTATTTTTTGGTTATTGGTCATTGGTTTGTTGGTATATTCCAGATTCATAAATCTAGGGTGGGGTTTGCCCTATCCAATGCATCCGGATGAGAGGAATATGGCTAATGCAGTTCAACAACTGAACTGCAAATTTCCAATTTCCAATTTCCAATTTCCAAATAAATTCCAATTTTCAATTAACAATTTTCAAAACTGCTTTAATCCTCATTTTTTTGCCTACGGACAACTACCTCTTTATTTGGGCTATCTAATTGTTTATATTCTAAAGTTTTTCGACGGCGATTTGAGTTTGCCTATCAGTTTTCAAGAAGCGACGATAAGTTTAAGGATAATATCGGCAGCGGCATCAATAATTAATGTTTTTGTTTTATTTAAAATAATAAAATTGATTTTTAATAAATTTTCATCCGCCAGCTGGCGGATTGTTTCTCAATTATTTATCTTATTAATTCTTATTTTTTCACCTTACGCGATTCAATCTGCACATTTTGGGACAACGGAATCTCTATTAATGTTGTTTTATTCGGTTATTATTTATTATTCACTTCTCTTTATTGATAAAAAAACAGATACCTTGACTTTTGTAATAAATAGCTCCATTCTTGTAGGTTTGTCTTTAGCGACTAAAGTTTCTTCACTGATTTTTTTAACAGTACCTTTTTTAGTTTTGTTATTCAATATGGAATTTTTAAAACTAAAACCTTTTGCCTTTATATCTGGAAACTCCGTTTATTTACATGGATATAGACTAATGAACAAGATAATGGATTTGATTACCTTGATTTTTATAAGTTTGATCGTTTTTTTTATTTTTTCTCCCCATAATTTTATAAATTTTAGGGATTTTATCAGCTCAATGAATTATGAATCTGATGTGGCTCTCGGAAGATCTTTAGTTTTTTATACAAGACAATTTTTTAGTACAAAACCTTTTTATTTTCAGTTAGAAAAAATTTTTCCTTTTGCATTGGGTTGCCCGGCATTTATTTTGGGATGCCTGGGTTTTATCGGGCTTTCATGGACAGACAAAAAAATCAATCTGCTCCGTTTCGCGTTTTTAATTTATTTTATTCCAAGTGCCGTGATTTACGCAAAGTGGAGCCGGTTTATGGCACCGGTATTTCCGTTGTTTTCAACTTTCGCCATTCTTTTTATATTAAATATGAAAAATCAATCTACCAGCTGGCGGATAAAAATACATATTAAATATCAAAATTTTTACATTTTAATATGTAATTTTGCTTTTTGCTTTTTAATTTTTACTATGATTATTCCAGGGATTGCATATCTTTCCATATATCGAAACCCAGATGTTCGCTTTCAAGCATCAGAGTGGATTTATAAAAATATTCCTAATAATAATTTTATTTTGTTTGAAACGGCGAACGTAGTTGACATTCCTATTGAAAATCCCTCCTCCCTCAAGGCATCAAAAAGCAGATATAATTCAAATTACAATACTGTTTCATTTAATTTTTATGATCTAGACGAAAGTCCCGAGCTACAGTCGGAATTGAAAAATTATATAGAAAAAGCAGATTATATATTTATTCCGTCAAGGCGAATCTTTGCGAATCACTCAAAGAATAAATATCCTCTTTTGAATAAATATTACGAGGATTTGTTTTCGGGAAAATTAGGATTTGAAAAAGTTGCAGAATTTAAATCAAATCCTTCAATTAAATTTTCAATTTTCAATTTTCAATTTTCAATGAATTTTCCTGATGAACAGGCGGAAGAAACATGGACGGTTTTTGATCATCCGGTGATACGGATATATAAAAAGATTAAATCTTCTTAATAGTGTAAGCTTCTCCTTTGTCCTCTATTTTATAGCCGGCTTTTTCAATTCTAACTCTTAATTTATCAGACATGTCAAAATTTCTTGCGCTTCTTGCTTTTAACCTTTCTTCTGCTAATTTAATTATATTCACAGGAATTTTTTCTTTGGTAGTTTTATATAAATCCAAACCAAAGATTTTATCAAAATCCATAAGTAAAAAATATTTTTCCTCGTTCGAAATATCAGATTTAATCATGTCCCACATTACGGCAACTGCTTGAGGGGTTTGAAGATCGTTTGAAATTGCATCGGTAAATTGTTTTTGATAAGAAGTAGCTTTTGCTGATTTTATATTTGTCAAAGTTTTTTGAGGTTTTAACCTTGAAGATATTTCCCTTAATTTATTATATGCTTCCTGGCTTGCTTTAGCCGATTGCCAGGAAAAATTCATTAGTTGCCGATAATGAGATTGTAAAAAAAGATACCGAACTGATAATGGACTAATATTGTTTTTTTCCAAATCCTCAAGCTTATAGATATTTCCTAAAGATTTACTCATTTTCTGGTTATCAACCATCAAAAAATTATTATGAAACCAAATGTTTACAAATTGTTTGTCTGTTGCTCCTTCCGATTGAGCAATTTCGTTTTCATGATGAACGGGGATATGGTCGATTCCCCCGGTGTGAATATCAATTGTTTCCCCTAAATATTTCATTCCCATAGCTGAACATTCAATATGCCAACCAGGAAATCCCTCCCCCCAGGGAGAAGGCCAATGCATAGAATGATCGGTAAAGCGTCCGACTTTCTTAAACCATAAAGCAAAGTCGGCTGGGTGTTTTTTTTCATAATCAACATTGATATCATCCCTAGCGGCTTGAACTTTTTCATCTAATTCTTGTCTAGAAAGTTTTCCATAATTAGGAAATTTTGAAATATCATAATAAACAGCCTGACTGGTTTCATAGGTAAAACCCTTTGCTTGCAGTCTGCTAATCAATTCAATCATTTCTGGAATGTGATCGGTTGCTTTACAAGTAATATCAGGGCGGAGGATATTCAAAGCATCTGTAGTTTTAAAAAAATAATCAGTAAAAAATTTTACAACTTCCCAAACGGTTTTACTGGATTTTTTTGCTCCTTTTTCCAGTTTATCTATCCCTGTATCATCATCTCCGGTGAGGTGTCCCACATCAGTAATATTCATTACCCGGTTAACATTAAAACCACAATAATCCAAAGTTCTTTTCAAAAGGTCATTGATTACATATGCCCGCATATGGCCTATATGAGTATAATCATAAACTGTCGGGCCACAGGTGTATAAAGATACTCTTGGTGGATTAATTGGTATTACTTTCTCAATTTTTCGAGTTAAAGTGTTATAAAGTTTCATAACAAATCAATTGTAGCAGATTTTATATAGAAGAGATTTTATTAGGTTTTTTTTCAAGGCTATAAATATAGGTCGAGAAAACTGCGAAAAGAGCAAAAATTGCCGCAAGGTTAAAAGAGTTAATAATTCCATATAAATCGGCTACATACCCGAGGATAATTGGTGCTAAGGCACTTGATAAAGAAGCAATGAAAGACCCTACTGCGAAAGCCTTTTCATATGAGCCGTGGTGAGCATTAGTTTCGGCAACCATAGTGGTACGGACTGGAGCCGTTCCCATAGTTAACGAACCCAAAATAACTGAAAAAGTAATTATAAAAAATATTGAATTGCTGTAAGTTAATAAAATAATAAATATGATCATCAATGATTCGGCGTAAATAAAAACCTTAATATTTTTAAATTTATCAGTTAGCCGTCCCAATCCCATTTTCCCGATAAGATTACCCAAGAAAAAAGCCGAAGTGAAGGCTCCCAAGACAGAAGGATTAATACCTTTAAAAATAAGCAAAAAAGGCAAAAAAATAAAAAGTGCGGAACTAGCTAAATTATCAAAAAAATTAATTAATAAAACCAGAAGAAAACCCTTATTTTTTATTATTTCAGAAAAATTTACATGTTTTTGTTTTTTTGGGTTCAAATTTTCATTGTTATTTATTTTTTCATTTTTGAAGTGCGAAAACAAAAAAATCGTGAGCAGAATACCGGAAATTATTACATAAACAAAAGAAGTTCTCTGCCAACCGATTGTAAATGCAATAAAAGAAACAAAACCAGATAAACATATTCTTCCGAATTCACCAATTGCGGTAAAATCTCCAACCGTTCGACCAAGTTTTTCCTTTTTCGATAGATTTGCCACAATCGAAAAAGCGACAGGATGAAATGATCCAAAAGCAACGGACATTATAGCAAAAGAGAAAATCAAAAAAATATAAGAATGGGAAAAACTCGTAAACAAAAACCCAAGCCCATAAAAAATTATTGTAAAAACTAAAATTTTTATTGCACCAAACCGACTGCCTAAATAACCCACAGGCAGGGAGAGCAAAATTCCTGTAAGAGAAAAAATTGAACTAAGGAATCCTATTTGTGTCAAATTTAGACTTAAATCTTTAGCAATAAACGGCAAAAGGAGAATAATACTTGCAAGAAAACCGTCATTAAAAAAATGAAGGGTAAAAATTTGAGTCAGTTTGTTCTTCATGTCGGGATGGTGAGACTTGAACTCACGACCTCACGGTCCCGAACCGTGTGTTCTACCATCTGAACTACATCCCGAATTCGTAAATTATAGCATTATTGTTTTCCGGAGGCGGGTTTATTTTCAACGTGCTGTTGTTCGGAAGCTTTCTTGCGGGACATTGTTCCCCGTTTCGCTTTCCCAGTCGGCATATCCCCCTGTTGCCACTGAGTCTTTTGTTGTTGCTCTTTTTTCTTCTTTTCTTGCATTTTATATTCTTCCTGTCTTTTTTTCTGAGCTTCTTCCATCTCCTTCCTTTCCAATACTTTTTCATCTTCCCGTCTAACAATTTGAAATAGGCGGTTTCTCAGGGCTTCCGCCTGAAGTTTATCTTTGTCCTGAAACTTATTTTTTAGTTTATCAAAATTGACAGGAGTGTGATTCTCTCCATGTTTAACCTCCGAGGTTTTTGCTGAGTTTTGCTCAGGATTAACCTCGGAGGTTTTTCCAGCAGCTTTGTCAAAAGGATTTATTATTTGAGCAACCGATTTAACAGTATGTTTAGCGGTTGAAGTTCCTAATTCGGCTAATTGTTCAAATGTGTCGCCTAAAATAGTGCCTTTTGTCATAGTTATATTCCCAACATCGCCCTACCCTTCTTGCTCATCTTTTCCATCGACCAGGGTGGATCAAAAGTTAATTCAAGACTGATATCTTCATCTTTGATTCCCAATTCTTTAATTTTGTCTTTAATTTGAGTTTCAATAAGAGAAAATAGCGGGCAGCCGATAGTAGTCAGTGTCATTGTAATATTTAATTTTTTTTTGATCAACTTAACTTTATAAACCAAGCCTAAATCGACAATTGAAATATTTAATTCCGGATCCATGACCTCAGTGAGTTTATTTTTAATTTGTTTTTCGTTAATTTTTTTCATAGAGTATAATAATTATAGCAATTATAAATATTTTAAATATAAATGATAACTTATAAACTTCACTTTGTTCCGCTTGGCGGGATCGTCGGCGTTACCAAAAACATGTATGTATACGAAATATATAACGATGATAAGCTAAAAGACATTATTATTGTTGATTGCGGAATCGGTTTTCCAAAAGAAAAAGAATTAGGGGTGGATTTTGTTATACCTGATATTACATATTTGATGGATAAAAAAAAGTTTATTAGGGCGATCCTAATAACGCACGGACACGAAGACCATACTTCAGCACTTCCGCTACTTTATGATGATTTAGGACGGCCGCCGGTTTATGCCAGCCTATTAACGTCGATGTTTATTGAAAATAAATTTAAAGATAAGCATAAAAAAATTTTAGTCAATCGAGTCGATTTTAATAAAGAATATATTTTTGGTGACTTTCGTGTTTCTTATTTGAAAATGACCCATTCAATTCCTGATACGACTCATATTATTATTAGGACGCCAATCGGAACGATATATCATGGATCAGATTTTAAATTAGATTTGACACCTCCATATGGACCAAGTCCTGATTTTTATAAAATTACTAAAGCAGGTCATGAAGGGGTTTTGTGTTTGTTGTCAGACTGTCTTGGGAGCGAGCGAGAAGGTCTAACCTTGTCTGAAAACATCGTCGGTCAAACGTTCGAAGATGAAATGAGAAAGACAAAAGGAAAATTTATTATGACAACATTCTCCTCAAACATTTCCCGTATTCGCCAATGTGTCGATGCAGCTATCAAATTTAATCGGAAGATCTGTTTCTTGGGTCGATCAATGAGAGAAAACACAAAAATTGCCGCAAGCATTGGTTATTTGCCGATTCCTCAAAGTCTTTTTATAAAAGAAGAAGAAGTCGGACGATTACCCGCTGGAAAAATATGCCTAATTGTTGCCGGTTCGCAGGGACAGTATGGATCCGCCCTATCAAAGTTGGCTGATCGGCAGAATAAAAACATCGCTGTTAAGACCGGTGATAAAATTATTTTTTCTTCAGATCCCATTCCAGGCAACGAGAATGGAGTTTACGAAACAATTGAACAATTATCGGAAGAAGGAGCTGATGTTGTCTATTCTGATATTGCCGATCAACTTCATTCCTCTGGTCATGGCAATCAGGAAGATCTAAAGTTTTTAATGAGGTTTACAAATCCAAGGTATTTCATTCCAATAGGTGGAACAATAAGACATCAAAAACAGTATGAGAATTTGGTTGAACAACTGGGATATAAGAGAAATGACGTTTTTTCATTAAATGAAGGCGAAACAGTTTGGTTTGTAAAAAATAAAGCTTATAAGGGTGAGAAAGTTGAAACAAAAAATATTTATGTTGATGCTTACGGAATAGGAGACGTCGGAAGTGTTATACTCCGGGATAGAAAAACTTTAGCGACCGATGGAATTGTTTTTGCTATTGCAACGGTCGATAATAAAGGGATATTGATAGGAAAGCCAAAAATATTTTCCAGAGGTTTTATTTTTGAAAAAGAAGAAGGCAGATTATATTCACAGGCTGAAAAAATGATTGCGGATGTTTTTATGGTAAGAAACGAAAAGGCATTTGATCCAGGACAGACGCAATATGAAGTAATAAAAAATCTTGAGGAATTCTTTAGAAAAGCAACCGGGAGAAAGCCATTAATTGTGGCAGAAGTAATAAAACTGTGAATGAACAAATAATCAAATAAACAAATAAAGAAATAAATGATAAAATAATTAAATTTTTGAATTAGTACATTTGTTTATTTTTAAATTTATTTAATTATTTTTTTATTTCTTTATTTAATCATTATCTATGTCTTCCCTTCCCAACAGTCTTAAAAACATTTCCTTATTTTTAGAACGTCTTCCCGGTATTGGAGAAAAAACAGCTAATAGATTAGCTTTTTTTTTGCTTAATCTATCTGAAGAAGATTTAAAAGAATTTGCAGAAAATATTTCAAGTTTGAAATCAAAAACAAAACTTTGTAAAAATTGCTTCAATTTTACGGAAAAAGAAATATGTGAAATTTGTGAAAATAAAGAACGGGATCCTTCGATAATTTGTGTCGTCGAAACAGTTTTAGACTTGCTTTCCTTTGAACAGGGAAGAATCTATAACGGGGTTTATCATGTTCTTCATGGAAAAATAGATCCTTTAAACAGGATGGGGCCGGATAATATTAAAATTAAAGAACTGTTAGAAAGAGTTAACCGGCTAACGAGTTCACGGGTTAGCGAGTTAAAGGAAATTGTTTTAGCGACGAATCCGGATATGGAGGGAGAAGCGACAGCGGTATATATTAAAAATAAATTAAAAATTAAAAATGAAAAATTAAAAATTTCCAGACTTGCATACGGATTACCGATGGGGGCAAATTTAGAGTACGCGGACTACATGACCCTAAAGAAAGCGATTGAGGGGAGGGGTAAGTTTTAAGTTGGTTATTTTCTAGCCATCAATTTTTCAAAACCAGATAAAATATGTTTGATTTTTTCTGTATTAAATAATCTTAAAGAAAGTAATCCTTGTAAAATATTAAACGCTAAATTGTACTCGCCGGTCTTCACAAAACCAAAAATATTAGCATTCAGAACGGATCTTGGGTCCTTGAATTTTTTAGGATCAATTTCTGGCATATTAGGTGGCATTTTACTTTTTCTTCTTCTTGTCAAGACCTTTTATGAAAAATATATTGTCATGACGGTCTATAACAATTCTTTTGTAGGTTATAAGCGGTAGACAGAATTATAAATATATTGTTTTATTTACTCATGATTTTACATTACAGGAAATTAAACCGTCTGAAAAATTATGATTATTCGTCATCGGGTTATTATTTTGTGACGATTTGTGTACATAAACGTAGTTGTGTATTTGGTAAAGTTAAAAATAATAAGATGATTTTGAACGTATATGGAGAAATGGCAGAACAATGTTGGTTGAACATTCCAAAACATTTTCCCGACGTAGAATTAGATGAATTTGTAATAATGCCAAATCATGTTCATGGAATAATTATTATTTACAATTCACAATACGTAGGGAACAAAAATTTTTGTTCCCTACAAAACAATAAATTACCATGGCAATCGAAATTATCAAAATCATTATCTTCAATTATTCGTGGATACAAAATTGGTGTAACGGAATTTTGTTTAAAAAATGAATTTAAAAAATTTGCCTGGCAAAAATCATATTATGATCACATTATTTGCAATGATTATTCTTTGTTATACATTCGTCAATATATTCGTGATAATCCGGTGAACTGGAATGAAGATAGAAATAATATTTAAAGCAGTTTCTTTAGTTCCTGTTCAATCAGTGGGGCGATCGAGATTTCCCTCAGTTTGGAAAACTTTTGTTCCGGTTTTAAAGCAATAGTATTGCTCATAAATATTTTTTCAATTTTGCTTTTTTCAAGAATTTCAGCAGCATTTGGCGAAAAATCGTGGTGGACAACGCAAGCGAGGACCCGCTTAGCCCCCCGTTTAAGACAGAATTCAGCTGCGTGAACTAATGTACCACCGGAGGTAATAATATCATCGACAATGATACAGGTCTTACCTTTAACCTCTCCATATAAATTAAGAGCTTTTGATTGATGAATTTTATCAAGATTCCGTCTTTTTTCAATAACGGCGATATCGACTTCACTTGTGTGAAAAAAATTTTCAGCAAATATCTGAGCTCTTTCCACTCCTCCTTGATCGGGAGAAACAATTGCGACATTTTCAGTATTCTTATTATCTTTTAAATAATGAGCTACTTGTCTCCCTAAAATTGAAAATGTTGAAAGGTTTTTAAATGGAATAGAAAAGATTCCCTCAGTTCCGTCATCGTGGAGATCAAAAGTATAGACTTGATTAAAACCAATTTCTTCAATAAAACGAATAATAACATTGACGGAAACTGATTCACCGGCGCGATGTTCGCGATTTTGACGCGCATATCCAAAATAAGGAATAAAAGCAATAATTTTTTTAGCTTGCCTTCTTTTTAGGGCGTCAGCAAAAAAGAACAGCTCCATCAAATGTGTGTCAGTTGGATTAGCTGTTGGTTGGAGTATTACACACACTTCGTCCTTTACTTTTTCTTGAATCATTACCCTAATTTCAGAATTATCAAAACGGGTTACCTCTGACTTAGAAATAGGAACGTTGAGTAAATTTGACACCTCAACCGAAAGTTTAGGATTAGCAGAACCTGAAAATAATTTAAACATATAATTTTTAACCTTGTTGTTGCTGACTGGATATTTCGATTAATTTTTTTGCCGCCAGTTCCTGAGTTTTTTTAACGGCTTCGTTAACAATTTCGGCGATGCGATTTTCCACTATTCCGTCTACCTCAATTGATTCAATAATTTGGTCTCCCCGAATGACTACCTTAACGCCGTTTTTTTCAACGACAACTTGTTCTTGTTGCAAAGCAGCCTGCATTTTCTGGGCTTGTTGTTGTAATTTCTGCAAATCTCCTAAAGCTCCAAAAGGATTTAACATAAGACGAATAAAAAAATCTAATTTTTAATTGTTAATTAATTTTTTTGTCCTACTTTATTGTAGAACTCAATAAGGGCAATTTCAACTGGTAAAGATTCAATTGGTGTATTTCGTAAATTTTGATAAGCCTCAATCATTAATTTCATTAATAATGAAGTTTCGCTCAGGGTTAAGGTTATTTTTTTATCCTCACTTGTCAGAATATTATTCTTAATAAGAATTTGTAAATGCAATTTATTAAGAATATCTTCGATAAGATTTTTAAAATCACCGCCATTTTGTGAAAATTCATTCACCCATACTAAAGTTTTTTTAAAATCTTTTTTTTCAATTATTTCTATCAAGTCATTCCTTCCTCTTATTCCCAAAAATTTTTCGACATCTTCAATAGATCCAATTTTCTGGAAAGTGATCTCTTCTAAAATTTTTGCCGCATCGCGGAATGAATTTTCACTATGATCAGCAATGAGCTTTAATATATTATCATTGAACTTAATGTCTTCGTTTTTTGAAATCCTTTTTAACATTGAAAGAATGTCAGTTATGTTGGCTTTACCAAAATTTATTTTCAAGCAGCGGGATACTATGGTTTTTGGCAATTTTTCTAAATTGGTAGTTGCCAAAATAAATATTGAGGATTTAGAAGGTTCTTCCAAGGTTTTTAAAAGAGCATTAAAACCTTCATTGGTTATCATATGAGCTTCATCGATAATAAAAACTCTGTAACCGCCGGACATAGGAAGAAAAGACGTTTCCCTGATCAAGCTTTTTATTTCATCAATTCCCCTATTTGAAGCCGCATCCATTTCAATAACATCGGTAAATGAGGAAAGTCCAATGCTTTTGCAATTAGCACATTTGTTACATGGTTCGTAAGAATTGACGTTTTTTGGTGAGCCTGAGGAAAATTTATTATTTAGGCAATTGACTGCCTTAGCGAGAATTCTTGCCGTTGATGTTTTTCCTGTTCCTTTTTGGCCCACAAATAAAAAAGCATGAGGCAATGTCTTAGATTCTAGTATCTTTCCCACCATTTCCCTGACATGTAAATTGTCAATCTCCGCGATTGTTTTAGGCCGATATTTTAGGTAGAACATATTATTATTTTAATAGATTCTCTATTCCATGCTTGACCAACTGATTGATCATTTCATCGACTCTTTTGTTACGTTCGGCAGCCAGTAAAATCACTAACGGATAGCAGATAACAATTTCACCTAATAAAACCTCATTTTCACCGATATTCTCATTGTATTTAAAAGATAATATCGGTAAGGTTTCCTTTTCATTTTTGTATTTTTCGGTAAAAAATTTCATCTTATTTTTACCAACAAAAACTATGTTAAAGGAATGCTCTAAAGCAATTTGTTCCTTTTCGAAAAAATCTTTTACAAAAGCCTTTATTTTTTGGCGATTAATCTTATAACGGGATGAAGAAATAATATTAATCATATTCTTTTATATACTTTTTTAAAGACCTTTCTGTGCTTCAAAGAGCGATTTTTAGCTTTTTCTTTTTCTTCTTCCTTTCTCTTCAATGAAGGTTTTTTATAGAACATTTTTTTTCTTAAAGTATCAACAATTTCTTCATCAATGAAAGACCGTGTAAATTTTCTAAACATACTGTCTTTTGATTCACCCTTTCTTTTTATTACTAAAACCATAAATTAATACGCCTCCTCCCAAATTAAATAATTTTCAATTATTCTATTATACACTCTTAATTATTTCAATGATCGTGTTCAGGGATAAAGATGTTGGAATAAGTTTAGGATTCCCCGACGATCCGTTTAATAACATATGTTCAGATATATGGAAAAACCAGCTTCCTTTTTTGTCTTTCGTTAATATTTTTTCGTAAACGGGCTTTAAAGTATATTTCTTGTCAGGCAAGGTTTTTATCCTTGTAAAACCGACCTCCGGATGACGCCTGATGACCAGAGCAAACCCTTTCTTAAGGGCAAGCTTTACTGTTTCCTCATTTTTTGTTTCAATAGCAAGGGATTTGCCAAGATATGACTTAAATACAAAACCGTTTTTAATTTCTTCTTCCGCGCTTACTTTATTTTTAAAAACGATTAAAGCGGCTTCAAAAAGTTGAAAGACAATTTCAATTAATTTTATTTCTTCTCTATTGATTACCTTTAATCCGTCAATCAGCTGCCGGATCATAAAATCATACCGGTCGGAATCAGGTTCGGTATAAAAAACTTCGGCAAAATGATCGGTAGAATTAATATATTCGACAATTTTTTCAACAGCTTTTATTTCTTTTGTTTCAAGTAAATCTTTACCGATAAGATATTTATATACAAGTTTTGTTGCCGAAGTATAGTCATTAGTTTGATGATGGTCAAATTTACCCAGACCGGTATCAACATGAATGATGTTTTTACTACTTTCAGGAAGTTGACCATCTAAAGTTGTGCCCGAAGGAACAAATTTTATTTCTGCGCTATCCCAGCCCGGCAGATATTTTTTTATAAGCCAAACAGAACCGATAGCATCAAGATCTGGAGACAAATGCGTAACGATTATTTTCATTTTTAACCTTTAATTTTTTTAAGAACATCTTCTAAAGTGATCAGCTCAAATTCTTTTTCATTCCTTTTTTTGAACTCTATCTTATCCCCTGTTCTTTTAGACACAACTAACCTGATCGGTATTCCAATTAGATCGGCATCAGAGAATTTATTTCCCGCCGTTGCGTCCATTCTATCATCGAACAATACTTCAATATTATTTTCTTTTAGAACTTTGTAAGCTTTATTAACTTTAGAACTAATTGTTTCGTCTTTTAAATCAAGTCCAACTAAGTGAACCTGAAAAGGTGCTACCGATTCAGGCCAAACAATTCCCCTTTCGTCATGAAATTTTTCGACAATCACACCCATGATTCGTGAAGGTCCAATTCCATAGCAACCCATGTATATCGGCTTCAGTTTTCCGTCCTGATCGGTAAATTTATAATCAAACGCGTCAGTAAATTTTGTGTAAAGCGGAAAAATATTACCGATTTCAGCCGCTTTTTTTACTAAATATTTTTCATTAGTTTCAGGGTCAAGGTCACCGTCTTGAGCAACTTTTATATCATAAAATTCTTTCGGCAGCGGCAGATCTCTGCCGAAATTAACGTTAACTGAGTGATAATCAGTTCTATTAGCTCCGCACTCAAAATTTAACCGATTGTTAACAGATTCATCGATATAAACATCAACTTCTTTTGGCAAGTTAATAATTCCGGCATAACCCACTTCGGCACCAGTGATTTTTTTTACAATTTCGGGTGACGCCAGTTTTAAGGCTTTGCATTCTGCAACTTTTCTTAATTTGTCTTCATTGACATCATAACCTCCGCGGACCGCAGCAGCAATTACCCTATTATCGTCGGTTTCAAAAATTAAAGTTTTAGTAGTTTTTTCAACTGGAATTTTCAAATAATCGGCTAATTCTTGAACTCCGATAATTCCTTTTCCTAAAACATCCTTTTTCGGTTGCATCGACTTATCTTTTTCGATTAACTTCGGTGCATAGCTTGGGGCTACCTCACGATTGTAATAAACTTTTTTACTTTTAGAAAAAAATACCGTATCTTCACCGGTTTCGCAAAATGTTTGAAATTCGTGCGAATAATCATCGGTAAAAGAACCACCTGAAGCCAGTACAATCACCGTATCATCTTTTAAACCTAATCTTTCAAATATTTTAAAATAAACTTTTTTTGAAATTTCATAATATTTTTTAAAATCTTCTATAGTCGTGTGAAAACTGTACAAGTCCTTCATTCTGAATTCTCTACCCCGTAATAATCCTGATTTAACTCTAGGTTCATTTCTAAATTTAGTTTGAATTTGATATAAAGCAAAAGGAAAATCCTTATAGCTTAGGTTAAATTTTTGGCCTAAAGGGGTAACCACTTCTTCATGGGTTGGGTTTAAAACGTACTCGGCATCATTTTTAGCCTCAGCAAATTTATTTGCAGCGGTAGTTTTCATTAGGATATCAACAGTTCCAAGCCGGCCGGTTTTTTCCCAAGTTGATTGAGGGGCAAGCGAAGGCATAAATACTTCATTTCCGATCACATCCATTTCTTCACGGATAATATTTTCAATTTTATTAAGGACCTTCAAACCTAAGGGTAAATATGTATAAACCCCAGCCATAACCTGGTCGATAAAACCGCCTTTTGTAAGAAATGTCGCGTTTGCCGAATCATACTGTTTAGAATCTTTTTTTGTTTTACCAAATAGTTTTGAATAAAGCATATTTAGATTATATCTTATTCCTGTATTTTTTGGAGAACCTTTTTTAGAATATCCTGAAGTGAAAGATCTGAAGTATCAATAACAAGATCATAATTCTTTGGGTCCATAAAATCGTCGCGCTTATAAATTTTTTTTAATTTGCTAAGCCAATTATTTTGGCGCTCATCAACTCGAAGTTTTGCTTCGTTTGAACTGATTTTTTCCCGATCGGCAAATCTTTGATAGCGGATATTGTCATCACAAACGAGCAAAACTTTCAAAATATTAGGGAAATTATTCGCCATAATTCCCGACATCCAGCCGTCTACTATTAAATTTCCCGGTAATTTCAGCATGTTCCGGACTTTAAAATCAATTTTTTTTGTAAGTGCTTCATTTTGCTCTTCAACATGTTCCAGGTTCAGTTTATTTTTTTTTACATATTCACGAAATAATTGTCCGGTCATAAAGACAGGCCAATTCAATTCTTTTTGCAAGCTTCTTAGGAGGGTAGACTTTCCTGTACAAATTTTTCCTGATATGGTTATTTTATTTATGGCCATAACCGATTTTATCCAGCACTTTACCTAACGTTTCCTGTGGGCCGGTTTTGTAAGTATCAATTACCAAATCAAAATATTTTGGACTCCAAAAATCATAATTTCCGTATAATCTTTTCCATTTGTTCACATTTTCGCTTTCTCTATGCTTTATCCAATCTTTAGCTTGCTCTACGGTAACATTATCGCGGTTGGCGACCCGGTCGACTCTAATATCGTCGTGCTGGCAAACAAGAAGTACTTTTAATATATCCTTATATGAACGGGCAAAAAATCCTGTCAGCCACCCTTCATAAATAATTTCTTTCTCTGTTTCAAGCAACTGTTGTGTGATTGTGTCTATTTTTTTTTCATGATCATCACTTCTGGATAAAGCCCCCACTTCATTCTCTTTAAACTTAAGCTTGCGATCGTGTTCACGTTGTATAGCTCCGATATTAATGTGCTTCCAGTTTAATGAGTTAACAAGATTTTTTGTTAAAGTTGTTGTTCCTACGGCAATTTTACCGGAAATTGTTATTAGCCGATATTTGGGTGAAATAATTTTATCCATATTTATTTTTTAAATAATTTAATAACATCATTAATCGTAATTAAAGCCGCTAATGATAATAAAATTATAAAACCGACTAAGTTTGTATATTTTTCGAAATTTTTATTAGGTCTTTTTTTAGTTATTCCTTCGTACAATACAAAAACTAATCTTCCGCCGTCTAAGGCCGGAAAAGGAAGTACATTCATGATGGCTAAGTTGAGAGACAAAAGCGCTAAAAACTGGAGAAAGGCATTCTTACCGAACTTAACTGCTTGACCTGCTAAATTAGCAATGCCGATAGGACCCGCCACATCAACATTTTGTTTTTGAAAAGTAATAAAGCCAAAAAGCATTTTTCCCAGCTCTGATGTAATTTTGGAGGTTATATTAAAAGCTTCAACTAAACCATAATAAGGGGCACTGTACCAAGGATATTTTTTTTCAATGAAAGAAGTTATAGCAATACCCAAAGGACCTTCGCCTTTCGGAGGGTTTATTCTGGGAACAAGGTCAACGGACAGTTGTTGATTATCTCTTTGAACTAAAAGTTTTATGTTTTGACCGGCTGATTTCTTAGTTTTTTCAATAAGAGTATTTGATGAAGTCAAGTTAATAACATTGTCTTTAAGAATTAATTTAATAATTATATCTCCCTCTTTTAATCCAGCGTTAGCAGCTGGAGAATTTTTAGATACTTTTTCGACAATTACCTTATTGGACGGAACAAAAATTCCTTGCGTAACTAAATATGTAAAAATCACCCATCCCAACAAAAAATTACCGATCACTCCTCCTAAGACAATTAAAGTTTTTTGCCACGGCTTTTTATTTACAAAGGTTCGGTCTTTTTTTGTTTTACGATTCACTTCATTGTATTCTTCCCCAAACAATTTAACAAAACCGCCAATCGGTAAAAGGTTTACGGTGTATAGGGTCTCACCTTTTTTTATGCCAAATATTTTTGGCGGCAAACCGATTCCAAATTCTTCGACCTTTACTCCCATCTTTTTAGCCATTAAAAAATGACCAAGTTCATGAACGAGGACGAGAATAGATAAAGTCAGAATGAAAATAAGTATTGTCATTTTATTAAACTTCCATTATCTCTTTTTCTTTGCTCTCTTTTATAATATTTATTTCTTCCATAAACTTAGTTGATTGAGCGTCAACCTCTTTTTCTAATCTGTATTTTTCATCTTCGCTCATTTCTTTTTTCTCAAAAGAATTTTTGATAGTTCTTCGGGAATCATCTCTGTGATTTCTTATTGTTACTTTTTTTTCTTCAACTTTTTCACCGACCACTTTGATATATTTTTCTCTTTGTTCGGTATTTAGGGATGGTATTCTAATAATAATTCTTGTTCCCTGTGTGGTTGGTGTTAGTCCCAGGGGAGATTTTAAAATCGCTTTCTCAATATCCTGTATGACAGATGGATCGTAAGGACTGATTGAAATAGATGACGCTCCTTCGGTCATTATAGTTGCAAGCTCCAATAATCTAAGTTTAGTTTGGCCACCATAAGTCTCAACCGTTAAATTTTCGACCAGAGAAGGCGAGGCGCGTCCGGTACGGATAGACTTAAGATCTTCTTTGAGGGACGCAATTGTTTTAAGTGCTTGGTTGGTAAAAGTAGAAACAATATCCATAAAATTTATTATACACTCCATCTCACAAACTTTACCAGCTTTATATTTTCTCCAAATTTTAAAACGGCTTCTTTTATTAAGTCACTTACTTTTTTTGAGGCATCTCTAATATACTCTTGGTTGAGAAATTCTTCATTAGTTTCGGCGCGGATCGAGGCAGCCTGCATTGCTAATTCATTACCTAATAATTGAAAATCCTTATTTCCGGAAACAAAGTCTGTTTCACAAGCGAGCTGTATCAGAGAAGCTACTTTTTTATTATGATGAACATAAGAGAAAATTATTCCGGCTCCAGTATCACGGTTTGATTTATCTTTAGCTTTTGCAATACCCCATTTATTCAACAGCTTTTTTGCTGCGATGATATCGTTTTTAGATTCTTCTAAGGCTTTTTTGCATAGAGAAAAAGAAATTTCCGTTTCTTCACGAAGTTGTTTTAATTTTTTGATATCGTACATGATTATTTTTTTGTTGCTTCTTTAGCTTTTACTTCTTCGGCTTTAAGATAGCTTGATGAATATGCTTCGGTTATTTCCTTCAGAAAATATTCGATTGATGTAATAGAGTCGTCATTTCCAGGTATAGGATAGTTTATAAGATCAGGATTCGCATTTGTATCGGTGACAGCAACTGTCGTGATTTTCATTTCGCCTGCTTCTTTCACGGAATTTTTTTCCTTTTTGATATCTATAATAAAAAGAGCGTCAGGTAATTTCTTTAAATTAGCAATTCCTCCATAAAATTTTTCCAGTTTGTTCAGATCTTTGTCTAACTTTACTTGCTCGTGTTTAACATATTTGCTCCATTCTCCTTTTTCTTTTTCTTCTTTCATTGAATTAAGTTTTTTTACATTCTTTATTATCATTTCAAAATTTGTTAAAAGTCCTGCTGGCCATTTAGTGTTCACAAAAAGTAAATTATTTTTTGAGCACAGATCTTTAGTTAAATTTGATGCGATTTTTTTAGTACAAACTACGAGAAGAATTTTTTTATTTGTTCCCAATTCAGAAACATACTTCTTTGCTTTTTCGAGATAATCAGCCGTTTTGGTGAGATCAATTATAGAAACCCCGTTTTCAAATGAATAGATATATTTATTTGTTTTTGGGTGTACCCTATTAGATTTATGCCCAAGATGGGCTCCGGCAGCAAAAAGCTCTTCAACTATTTTAGTATTATCAATCATAAGCATACATTCTATCAATTTGACCAAGATATTGCAATTAGATTTTAAGGGATTTTATGAAAGTTTTGAATTCTTCACTTATTTCTTCATGTTCTAAGGCAAACTCTATTACAGTTTTCAAATATTCAAACTTGTCGCCGGTATCATAATACTTTCCGTTTTCAATCACAACCGTATAAACAGGGACACCTTCATTTTTTAACAGATTAATAGCATCCACAAGCCAAATTTCGCCGCCTTTCCCCGGCTTAACTTTTTTTAAGGCAGAAAATATTTCTGGAGGTAGGATATAGCCACCGTGAGTAGCAATGTTTGAAGGTGCCTTGTCTGGTTCCGGTTTTTCTACAATTTTATTAATCTTGTAAACATTATTTTCTACATGGGTTAAGTCGGCTATACCGTATCTTTTTAAATCCTCTTTTTTTTCTATTTTTACTCCCGATATGACGATCCCCCCAAATTTTTCGTAAACTTTGATCATCTGCGCCAATCTGGGTGGCTTGGAATATATAAATTCATCTCCCCAAAGAACTGCAAAAGGCTCGTCTTCAATTGCCGGTTCGGCCGTTAAGACCGGAGTACCGTTTCCGTAAGGACCTTTTTGACGAATATAAATAAAGTTGGCCATATTTGAAATTCTTTGAATTTCTTTAAGAAGGTGATCTTTTTTTCCTTGCACTAAATTCTTAACTAGATCTTCAGAAGGAGCATCAAAATGATCTTCAATCGCCCGTTTGTTTGAGCCCGTTATAATAATAATGTTCTCAACTTTGGAATCTATAGCTTCTTCAACCACATACTGAATAACAGGTTTATCGATTACAGGAAGCATCTCTTTAGGCATGGCTTTTGTTTGAGGAAGAAATCTTGTTCCAAAACCTGCTGCAGGAATTACAACTTTAGTTATTTTTTTCATTCAAATTTTACGGTAACTTTTTGGCTTAATTGGATATTTCCGTTAATAAACGCTGTAATTTCAGCAACACCTATCACATCAGATGTTAAAACAAAACTCACTTTCCCGGTTTTATCTGATTCAGATAACGATTCCCGAGCCCCGTTTATTAAACCCAAATTAGTAACCAATCGCACAGGTTTTTTGTCTAACGGAAGATTATTTGCGTTTCTTACAAATACATTTATGTCCACTTTGTTCCCAGTGTTAGTTGTTAGCGGCCAAGCAAAAATTAAGGAAGTTGTGGACGAAGGATCCGTTTCGGTTGAAGCTCTGGCAAAATTTCCTATTTTTCCGCTAAGTAAGGTCGAACTAACAAAAACTCCAAAAACAACAAAAAACAATATCATCAAAACAACAAATTTTTTATCCATATACAATAAGCTTATCAACTGTGACAAAGTTTGTCAAACTTGGTTAGTTGTTGATAGATAGCCTTTTTTATTAAGGATGTCAATAATTTTTTCATGTATTTTTATTGGTGAAAGAATAGTTTCATTTTCAACGCAGTCAATTTTAACCCAACTTTTATTAGTTTTCACAATATCCAGATACATGTCCTCAACCTTTTTTAAGTAATCACCATCTTTTTCATATTGATCTTTCATTTTTCCGTCTAAATAGACCCTTTTATTTTTTTGAGTAACTAAAGTTTGCGCTAAAACAAGCGGGATATAAAGCAAAATGACTAAACCCGGTTTTGGTATACCAAAAACTTCATATTCAAGTGTTTCAACCCAATTTAGAAATTTTTTCCTTTCGGTTAATTTGATTTTAACCGCCTGGTAAATTGAAGACGGGGTGTAACGATTGCAAACGACTATTTTATTTTCATTAATTGCCTGCCAAATTTTTTCTTTTACCTGCCAACGGTCTGCTGCGTATGGAAAAGAGGCGAGATAAGGATTGATTCTGCTAAAATGACCAAATTCTCCTTTTAGAAAACGACCGGCAAAATCACCGAAAAACGTTTTTCCATATTGAGGAAAATCAAAGGACGCATATTTTATTTGATTTTGATTAAAATAGCCGGTTAGCAACTTTAACTGAGTCAGTTTTCCGGAACCGTCGATACCCTCTATCACTATTAATTTGTTTGTTGGCATAAAGAAAATACATTATAAATTAATTTTATCGCCCGATTTGGCTTTGTCTTGCAAAATAAGAATTGCTACTTTATCTTCGATTTCATCACGGATTATTCTTTCCATGTTTCTAGCTCCGTATCGTGGATCAAAACCTTTTTTAGAAATAGAATCGATCGTTTTTTCAGAAACAATTATTTTTACCTTGTATAATTTAAATATTTCAACAGATATTTTTTCAATAGTCTTTTTTGCTAGAAGTTTAATTGATTCTTGGCTTAAAGATTTAAAGGCGATCACACCATCGAATCGATTAAGAAATTCTGGAGAAAAAATTCTTCGCTCAACTAATTGGTCAATAAGACTTATAGGACTTATTGGGCTCGTTTGAGAATAATAAAGACTAGAACCGGCATTTGAGGTCGCAATTATAATTAAATTTTTACAATCAACCTTTTCCCCCCTTCCGTCAATGAAATAACCTTCATCAATAATTGTCAAAAAAATATTTATTAAATCTTTATCAGCCTTTTCAATTTCATCGAGCAACAAGACACCGTAACTTTGTTTTCTAATTGCGCTGGTCAGCAAGCCAGGTAAATCATTATCCCCTATAAGTTTTGAAATATCGTATTTTGATTGAAATTCAGACATATCAAAGCGGATAAGAATATTAGAAAAAAATGTTTCCGCGACGGCTTTTGCGGTCTCGGTTTTTCCTACTCCTGTGGGGCCAAGAAATAAAAACGAAGCCAAAGGTTTTTTCCTTCTTCCAATAAGCAAAAAGGAACGTCTTAAAGATGAAGACAATTTTTTTATCGCTTCATCTTGTTGAACGATTTTAGCAAATAATAGAGTTTCGAGGTTTAAAAGTTTGTCTTTCATTTGTTTGGTTATAGTTGTGGGAATGTGGGTTTTTTCGGTAAGAACAATATTAATTATTTCGGGTGTGATTGTTGTAGGGACAATTCTTGAATTGTCCGTGCGATTCTGTTTCGCATAAACGCACGCAGTATCTAACAGATCAACGGCCTTTTCCGGAAAAGGAATGGAAGTCAGATAAAATTCGCTTTTTTCAATAATTTCACTAATGGTTTCATACGGGATATAAACCTTATAAAGAGCTTCAAAAGAAAAAACCGCGTCTAATAAAATATTTTGAGCTTCTTTCTTGGATATTTCGTAAACATCAACTTTATTGAACATGCGGTTAATTTTATCGTTTGAAAAAACAAAATTTTGAAAAGAAAAAGGAGTAGTTGTCCCTATTATCTGAAAGGAATTACTTTTTGTATACTTTTCCAGGGAAAGGGTCAGATTTATCTTTCCCTCACCATCGGTAATATACTTATCAATGTTATCAATAAATAAAATAATATTTTTTGCCCGCTCGGCCTCTTTCAGCAAATCTTCAAAAAAATTCTCTCTTTGTTTAACATCAGTAAATTCATTAAGAATTTTTTCCATGTTCAGTTTTAATATCCTTCGATACATAAGAGAGGTATTGGTTTTGCCCAAGTAAATTTTTTTTGCCAGAGCATCGATTATTGTATGTTTGCCTACTCCCTCATCTCCGATAATAATGACGTTGTTCTCAACGGATTTAGTTAAAATTTGCTCTATTTGAACGATTTCTTTTTCCCGTCCGATAATATTTTTTATATGATGAAGGTAAGCCGAAGTTGCCAGATTGATAGAATATTGGTCGAGTATCGGCGTATAGCCGACAGCCCAATCACGAGCCAAAGGAGGATAGGAAAATAGGTTAAATAATTTCCACCACGCAACCTTTTTTAAATGCTGTTTTGAATAGTCATTAAACCACCTCTCAACTTTATCTTGATTTTCAACATTCAATAGATGAGTCTCAATAAATTTTTTTTTAAAAGAAATCATGTTTTGTTCAGTAGTTTTTTGAAAAAGGGAAATTAAATAAAAAAATGGAATGAACAAAAAAAATGACAAAGCTATAAAAGGAAGAATAATCATTAATAATGTTTGTAAAATAAAATAAAAAGAAATAATTGAAAGTCTCATTATTGCGCCAATTGATCTTGAGATAAAATTAAAAGTGAAACGATTAAACAAGTCAGAAAAAGAAAAACCGACAAAAGTTTTTTTAACAATAAGATTTTTCCATGGATGGAATAAGGTTTTAAATAAGGTGGATATTGAAAAAAAATAGGGAAGAAAAATAAAAATATTAATAACAGCTTCACCAAAATCATGCAGGGTTTCCCAATAGTATTGCCAAAAATTTTTTCTCATCAATTTAGTATAGCAAAAATATCCTATTGACAATTGAAAAAAATGAATGATAATTTTCATATCTACAAAACATGAAAAAAATGAAAAAGAAAGCAAGTAAAAAACCTCTTTCAAGAAAAAAAGAATTAATTATCTACATTTACAATGTTGTGGAAGATGAGTGGTCTTTTTTGTCGTCAATCCAACCAATTGAAAAAAGATATTCATTAATTAATGACTGCAATTTATCATCAGAATGCTACCTTTTTTCCAATGCTGGTGAAAATGAATTTATATATATTTCTCCAATCGAAATTTCTAACACTTTTAAAAATTATTTTCAGTCAATCACAAATAATAAAAAAGTGGATATATATGTCCCTCAAATGAAGACGGCTTTAATTTGCAAAGATTTTTACACCGATAAACAGTTATTCGGAGAAATAATTACAAAAGCAAAAAAATTTCATAAGGTGACTTTAATCAGTTACGCAACCTCACCAGAATTTTTGGAATTGAAGGAGAGAATGATCCAACTTGGTATTAATGTGGTCACCCCGGAATCTCCGGAACTGGAAAATGCATGGACCGTCAATTTTTTTGGTAGTAAGTCGGGGATTAGACAATTAGCCCAACAAAGCCGGGCTGTCGAACCAGATTTTATTATGCCTGACGGAGTTATTTGCGTAGGAAAATTGGATGCTGCAAAAATTGCCGCTAATCGGTATATCAAAGAAAAAGGAGTTGTTTTAAAAACCAATAAAGGTAGTGGCGGACAGGGAGTATTAATTTTCCGTGATGGAGAATTGCCGAAAGACTATAAATCTTGCGAAAAGAGAATTTTCGAACTCTTAAGTGAAGATGGTTATTGGGAACGGTTTCCAATAATAATTGAAGAATTAGTTAATGTTAATTACACGACTCCCGGAGCTTTTCCAAATATAGAATTTAAAATTTATAAGAGTGGAAAGATCGAAATGCTTTATTATTGTGTAATGATGGTAACAAAAGAAGGTAAATATTATGGATTGGATATCCACGAAGATGTAATTAATGAGAGAACTGCAGCCAGAATTATAGATACGGGATATTACATTGCTGAACAGTATGCAGAAGCAGGTTATCGGGGGCACTTTGACATTGATATGATCGCTTCAAATAATAAACATATTTATGTTTGTGAATCTAACACAAGAAACACCGGTGGTACCGATATATATAAATTAGTATATGATCTATACGGCGAGGATTTTATGTCCGATGTCTATGTTTTAAATCGGAACAATTACAAATTTAATAATCAAGAGAATATAAATTTTAAAAAAATAATCGAAACTCTTAAACCAATTCTTTATGACAAGAAGAAAAAAGAAGGCATAATCCTATCTTCTTCGGCCTCATTGCTATCCAATCAACTACTGTACACTGTTTTAGGGAAAAATAAAAAAAAGGCATATGAACTTCAGGCTAACTTTTATGAATTGCTAAAACCTTTCGGTCAGCCTAAATTCTAGATTTTTTAATATGAATATCGCATTTTTGTACAATGTTCGCCGTAGTTCTTCAGACTCAGTAAATTATAAAAATCAATTAGATAGAGATTTTGATGATCCTGCTACAACCAGGTGTCAAATCCGTCATTTAAGAAGCCTCGGATTTAATGTATCTCCGATTGAGGCAAATGAAAAGGCTTATTTCAAACTGTTTCGTCTTAGATCAAAAATAGATTTGGTTTTTAATGTCGCCGAAGGAATTTACGGGAAAGACCGTGAATTGCAGATGCCTGCGATCCTCGAAATGCTGCAAATTCCATATACGGGGTCCTCTCCTCTAACACACGCATTTTCATTGAATAAAGCAAAAGCCAAAGAGATTTTTTTGGCGAATAATATTCCAACAGCTGAATTTCAAACAATAGATAAACCAAATTTTACTCTTAAAAAAACGTTGAAATTTCCATTGATTGTCAAACCGGTTGCGGAGGGTTCGTCAATGGGAATTACCAACAACAGTGTCGTATACGATTTATCCAGTCTAAAGATACAAGTTAAAAAAATTTTAAATATCTTTAATGAACCGGCTTTAGTAGAACCTTTTCTTGAAGGACGTGAATTTTCAGTAGCAATGCTCGGTAATCCACCGGAAATTTTACCAATTATTGAATCGAATCATAAAATTCTTCCCAAAAAATACCTCCCCTTTGACTCGTATGAGGTTAAATGGTTTTTCGAGGAAGAGGGACACTCAGATTACTTAATTTGTCCGGCGAAGATTGATAAAAAACTTGAAGGTAAATTAAAGAGTATATGCTATAAAGTTTGGGAGGCCCTTAATGTCGTTGATTGGTGCCGAATTGATATACGGTGTGATCAAAATGAAAACCCCTATGTTTTAGAAATTAATTCTCCGGCAGGAATAACTCCGCCTGAAATTTCGATGACTTCTTATTTTCCGTTGGCTGCGAGAGCTTTTGGAATTGATTACAATAATTTATTAAAAAAAATTATTGAGGTTGCCTTAAAAAGATATAAAAAATAATGTGGACGCTGAGGGACTCGAACCCCCGACATTTGCGATGTAAACGCAACGCTCTACCAACTGAGCTAAGCGTCCGAGACCCGAGTGGGTGCGGATGGAATCGAACCATCGCTCTGTTCTTTATCAGAGAACTGTTTTACCATTAAACTACGCACCCTAAAAACGCACAAAAATTATAGCATATTGTTGCAAAGTTTTATATATAATAAAGCTATGCTTTACTTTTCAGAAATTGCTGGAAAAAAAGTTTTTACTGAAGATGATATCTATATTGGGCGCCTGGACGATCTGATATTTTTAGTTGCGGAAAATCCGATTGTAACGAAAATTGTTATTAAAGACAGAGCGAAACAAAAGCTTATTATTTCTACCGACTATCTGCAGAAAATAAATAAAATTGTTCGAGTAGAAAAAGAATTTTTAGCGGCAAGCTTAGAAGAAAATGAGCTTTTTTTGGTGAAGAATTTACTTGATAAGCAAATTATTGATTTAAAAGGTAATAAAGTAGTTCGGGTCAATGACGTGGCGCTACAGGATAAAGGTAAGTTATCAATAGCAGGTGTAGATGTGGGTTTTTTAGGGATATTCAGACGGCTTCGAATAGGGGCGGATAATTTTTTTAAACTTGCCTCTTTTTTTAATATTAAGCCAGCTTCTCAGTTTTTATCATGGGCAGATATTCAACCATTAGAGTTGATCAGAGGCAACGTTAAACTGCGAAAAAAAGAAGAAAAATTGGAAAAAATCAGACCGGAAGATTTGGCTGATTACCTGGAAAAAACTAACGTAATAAATGCAAGAAAATTTTTAAAAATTTTAGACACAGAAAAAGCAGCCGAGGTAATAGGCAATTTAAATATTAATTATCAAACGGCTCTTTTTAAACATTTTCAAACAGTCAAGGCTGCTAAACTAGTTTCATTTTTAGATCCGGATGAGGCTGTAGATGTTCTTTTGACTTTGTCAAAAAAAAAGCGGGATGAGGTGATAGAAATATTAAGTCCTCAAATAAAAGCAAAGATTATCCATCTATTAAATTTATCAAAAGAACCTATAGGAGCTTTACTTACAACCGAATATTTGACGGTTGGTCCGGAAGATACGGTTCGTCAGGTACTTGATAAAGTTAAAAAAGAAGCCTTAGAATACTCTTCTTTATATAGTATTTATATTCTTAATAAAGAAAAAGAGCTAACCGGGGTTGTAAGTTTACATGACGTCCTAAGACAGGATTCAGATACTCCTTTATATAAATTTATGACTCAAAATTTAATTGTTATTCACTTAACGACACCAATTGAAATCGCCATGAAAAAATTTTTAAAATACCACCTTTCTGCGCTTCCTGTAATTAATCAGGAAAAACGTTTGGAAGGAATAGTTAATTTTGACAATATTACAAGTTATATCCTTGAAAGAATAAAATAATTATAAACATATGAAAAAATTGATCGTTTTAGCAGATTGGGCCAGTGATTCATTTACTTGTCAGGAAATTAAAATTAGTGTTGAAGGGTTTGTAAAGGACAGTAAATATTCTAATATAAGTTTTGTTTCTTCTACTCCATCGACAATCCATACAAGTTTTCTGATAAATCAGATAGTCGAAGATGTTGAGAGATATGGACAGCCGTTGGAAACGGTTATTTTCCAAAATACCGATCCCCGCCTCCACTCAACCCAAAGTATTGAGAAAGCGGCCGGAGCTGCTCCGGTGATCATGAAATTAAAATCAGGGATCCATCTGTTAGGTCCGAATGCCGGCTACAATTTCTCTATGGTTAAACCAAGAATCGACGAATTATTTACTTATACGGGTGTCAATGAAAAAGGACAGTTTCATTCACGTGATTTATATTCAAAATTATCTGCCTATCTTATGGATTATCTGGAAGATGATCTGGAGCTTGAAGAGATTGGCGTCGATAATATACCCGATCTTAAGGGTAAATATATCGGACATATCGATAATTATGGAAATATCAAAACGACCATTACCACTGAAGATTTCAAGGGAAAATATGAATATGGGAATATTGTCGATCTTAGAATTAATCAAATTGTAAAAAAAGCCAAATTTGTTCCGAATTTGTTTGGAGGCGTGCCGGGTGAATTGGTTATCTATCCCGGTTCGTCGGGAAAAAAAGACAACCGGTTTCTTGAAATAAGTATCTGGAGACATTTTACTGAAGACAAGCCGACCACCGGAATTGTTGAATTCAACTACCCGAAGATCGGGAGTGTGATTGAAGTAATAAAAAGCTGACATTTTTTTATAGATTTTATTGCATTTTTAGGCCTTCACATCAATATATTCTTAACTTAACTATTACTTGAAAAGTAAGTATTGACAATAATTTTTTTCTCTAGTACTATCAACGGTTAAACAGGCAACTTTTATTAAAAAATATTAATAGAAGGGGGTGAGATAATCTATGGAGGCAAAATTAGCTAGGGCAGCAGAGATTATAATTCCTGTCATTGCTGGAGTATCGATGTTATGGTTTGGATTTATTCGACCAAGATTAAATAAAAATAGAGGCAGTGGCGGGCCAAGTATGAGTACTGGGCCAGGCCAAACAACTCCGACCGAACAATTACACTCTGGACATTATAATCATCCCCTTGGAGTAGGAACAGCGAGTGCCGAATGGGGCAAGGGTGTATTTATAGAGGAGAACGGGCATAAACAAGGTTAATCAAAAATAAGGTGTTTTAAAAGGAGCGGAAAGTTACACCCGCTCCTTTTTTTAAACAGGTCTGGCTTTTCGTCTTTTCATCAACTTGGAGTCGATGACAGAGCGGCGGATAATAGTCATTGCTTCAGCCCGCTCTCTCTCATCGGTAGATTTAGATAGAATCAGTTTCGCTTGCTCAACCGCTTTATCAGTAAGATTTTTATCAATTTCGTTTTGTCCGTAAGCACGGGATACTAAAACAGTAACCGTTTCTCCATTGGTTTCCAAATATCCCCCGCCGATAGCTAGATCATCCTCACTGCCGTCTTTTTTTATTTTAACGATTCCTTCTACAAGCAAAGAAAATAAATGAGCATGGCGCGGTAAAACTGTTATTTCCCCATCAGAAGTCGGGACAGTGACAGAATTAACCTGTTTGTCCATAACGATCTTGCGGGGAGTTATAACCTTCAGTCGAAGTAAACTCATAAATGACAAAATAAATAAATAAAAAAATAATTAAATAAACAAAGAAATAAGCAAATGTATCAATTTGATTATTCCATCATTACCTTACCTCCTCTATTCCTCCCACCATGTAAAAATTCATTTCTGACTTACTGTCATGCTTACCTTCCAAAATTTCTTTAAATCCGCGGACAGTCTCGGCAACAGGAACATATTTTCCGGCTCTTCCCGTGAAGGGTTCGGCAACAAACATCGGCTGGGTCAAAAATCTTTGAATTTTTCGGGCCCGGGAAACTGTCAGTTTATCGGTTTCGGAAAGTTCTTCCATTCCAAGGATGGCAATGATATCCTGAAGATCTTTATATCTTTGCAAAGTCTTTAATACATCCCTGGTTACTTGATAGTGTTCTTCACCGACGATATCAATGTCAAGAGCTCGTGAAGACGATGTTAACGGATCGATAGCAGGATATAATCCCTGTTCAGACAATGATCTTTCCAAGGTGATGGATGCATCTACATGTGAAAAAGTGGCGACAGGGGCCGGATCGGTATAATCATCAGCCGGAACGTAAACTGCCTGAATAGAAGTAATCGATCCCTTATTGGTTGAGGTAATTCTTTCTTGGAGAGCAGCCATTTCTGAAGCCAAAGTTGGCTGGTAACCGACCGCTGATGGAATCCTTCCCAACAGCGCTGAAACTTCACTTCCGGCTTGGGCGAACCGGAAAATATTATCAATAAAAAGCAGTACGTCCATATTTTTTTGGTCACGGAAATACTCGGCCATAGTTACTCCGGTCAAGGCAACCCGAAGTCTGTTCCCCGGGGGCTCATTCATCTGACCGAAAACCAACGAAGTGTTTTTCAAAACTTTTGTTTCCTTCATTTCCGTCCAAAGATCGTTACCTTCACGGGTTCTCTCCCCAACTCCGGTAAAAACAGAAACTCCATGATGATTTTTTGCCACGTTATGAATCATCTCTTGGATGAGTACGGTTTTACCGACCCCGGCTCCTCCAAAAATGGCGACTTTTCCACCTTTAATAAATGGTGCAATCAAATCAATGACCTTAATACCGGTTTCAAAAATTTCCTGTTCAACCGACTGTTCGACAAGTTTGGGAGGCGCAGCGTGAATCGACGAACTAAATTTTGATTTTATTGGACCCAATTCATCGACAGGTTCTCCAAGGACGTTCATTATTCTTCCCTGAGTCGCTTCTCCGGTTGGAACGGTGATAGGTTTACCTGTGTTGGAGATCTTCATGCCTCTTTTTAAACCAAAGACGTTAGCCATGGCTACTGCTCGTACTAAACCCTGATCTAAAATTGCTTCAACCTCAAGAACAATTTTTCCTAATTTTTTATCTTCAATAATTAAAGCATCATAAATTTTTGGAGTTTGATCTTCCTTAAATTTAATATCGACGACAACCCCTCTAATCGAAACAATTTGGCCTACATTCATAATTTGATTTAAAATTTTTAATAATTAATTTGACTCAACAGATTCCTTGGCTGTAACCATATCTAATAACTCGCTTGTAATTTTTTCTTGCCTGATTTTATTTCGAACTAAAGTTAAGTTGTAAATAACATCCGTAGCATTATCTGTGGCGTTTTTCATTGCCATCATTCGAAGAGAGTGTTCCCCGGCCTCGCTTTGAATGAGAGCAAAACGCAATTTTTCTTCAACAAAACTGCGAAGTAATGAATCAATGATCTTTTTGGGATTTGGCTCGATCAAATATTCTGATTCTTTTGTTTTTATTTCTCTTGAGGATTCGGTTTTTTGAGTAAAATTTATCGGTAATAAAGTTGTGACAATCGGGTTGGATTGAATAGTTGAAACAAATTGATTGTGGTACAAATCTATTTTTTTATAAGTTCTGTCTAAATATTTTGTCAACGCAAACTCGAAAAGAGCTGAAACATTGTTCATCGGGACATTGGAAGAATAATCCGCCGTAATGTTAGCTGAAAATTTACTTAATAAATTAGCCTTTTTTCCGACAATAATAAAGTCGGTATTTTTTAAATCGGTATTTTTTACGATGAAACGGAGCAGATTGAAATTAAAACTTCCGCAAAGTCCTTTATTACTGGCAATAACAATCGCTAAATTTTTCCTTTCAACCTTATCTTCCGGAAAACTAATCAACGGGGAAAGAGAAGGGTCTATTTTCGGACTGACAGCCCGGATAATATTTTCAATTTCTTCTTGATATGGCCGGCCGTCAACCGCAACCTGTTGAGCCTTTTTCATCTTAATGGCCGATACAAGCTGCATTGCTTTAGTGATTTTTTTAACGTTTGTCACTGACTTTATTTTTTTTCGAATCGTTCTTATATTCATAATTATGAAATGTCTTTAATCATCTTCTCCAAATCTTTTCCATCTTTTTCGTCCATTATTTTGTTTTTATTAATTTTTTCCAGCCATTTCTTTCCCTTTGATTTCAGCGTTTCTAAAATTCTTGTTTCAAATTTTTCAATTTCATCAATAGGAAGTTTATCAAGATATCCGTTACTGGCAGCCCAAAGAATCGACACTTGTTCCGCCAGGCTTAAAGGTTTATTTTTCTTTTGTTTTAAAACCTGAGTTACTTTGGCTCCCCGGTTAAGAAACTTCTTTGTTTCTTCATCCAACTCAGATTCAAACTGTGAAAATGCCGCCAGATCCCGATATTGAGCAAGGTCAAGTTTTAATTTACCGGCAACCGCTTTCATAGCTTTTGTTTGGGCAGTGCCTCCGACCCGGGAAACTGACAGCCCGATATTAATAGCCGGTCGGATGCCTGAATTAAATAAATCTGTTTCCAGCGAAATTTGTCCATCAGTAATCGAGATAACGTTTGTAGGAATATACGCCGACAAATCTCCGTCAAGGGTCTCAATTATCGGTAAAGCCGTAATGGATCCGCCCCCGTATTTTTCATCAATCCGGCAAGCCCGCTCTAATAGTCTTGAATGCAAATAAAAAACGTCACCGGGATAGGCTTCCCGCCCGGCCGGCCTTCTTAGAATAAGGGACATTTGACGATATGCCCAAGCATGTTTGGTCAGATCATCATAGACAATCAAAACATCCTGTCCTTTATCCATAAAATATTCTCCAATTGCAGAAGCTGTGTATGGAGCCAGATATTGCATTGCGACAGAATCAGAGGCTCCGGCGTTAACAACAATAGAATATTTATCAGCCCCGTGTTTTTTTAACAGTTCAATGATTGCGGCGACTTTAGAATTTTTTTGTCCGACAGCACAATAAATACAGACAACATCCTGTCCCTTTTGATTTAATATCGTATCGATAGCAATAGTTGTTTTTCCGGTTCCTCGATCCCCGATTATCAACTCTCTCTGTCCCCGGCCAATTGGAATTAGTGCATCGATTGATTTAATTCCGGTTTGAAGCGGAACGTTAACTTGATGTCTTTTTACGACTCCTGCCGCAATCTTCTCAACAGGGTAAAGTGTCTTAGATTTTATTGGAGCTTTTCCGTCAAGAGGTAGTCCTAGTGAATCAACAACTCTTCCAAGTAAAGCTTCTGATACAGGAACAGAAAGCGTATAACCCAAGGCTTTCGCTTTGTCACCTGCGGCGATACTTGTATAATCGCCTAAAATAATTGCCCCAACTTCATCTTCAGTCAGATCAATTACATAACCTAATACATTTTTCTTGAATTCAATCAATTCTCCGTATGCAACATGGTCCAGTCCCTCTAAAATTACAACACCATCCTTCACTTGTGAGACTATTCCGGTTTCTTCGGTCGAAATTTTTGGTTTATTTTTTAACTCTTTTTCAAGAGTTTTTATGTATTCGTCAATCAATTTCATATAATGTATTAGATAATTTAGATAACGATCCCATTAGGGACAAGTCGATTGTTTTTGATCCGACTTTGATAATGACTCCGGCAATTATTGATTTGTCTACTTGGTAATCTGCTTCAGCCCAGTTCAGTTCTGAAAATTTTTTCCCCAAAACTTTCTTTTCATCAACACCGAGGACATCGGCGCTAAACACCTGTACTCGATTTTGTTCTTTTTGGATATTATCCAATAAGAAACTCTTCAAATCCTTTTTTAGTTTTGGATTAATTTTCATAGACTTTAAGATTGCCCCGATAGTTTTTAATGATCGATCCGGTAACTTTTTTGCGTGACGACTCGTCAAGGGATTCTTTTAAAGCGCTTTCAACTATCATTAAACTTGTTTTAATAATTTTATCTTTGACTTCCCGGTATAATAAATTCTTTTCTTCCTCAAGAAGTTTTTTATTTTTATCCTTAATTTCAAGAGCATCTGCTTCTGCTTGTTTGATCAGATCTTCCCTCATGTTTTGAGCTTCTTTTTTAGCCTCAACAAATAAAACGTCAAACTCTTTTTTCATTTTTTCTTTCATCTTCTTTTCAGCTTCAAGATTGGCTTCTTCACTCCTTTTGAGCTTCTCCATCATCTTGTTCTTCTCTTCTTCATTTTTTCGCTCATGGTTCAAAAAAGATGTAAAAGGTTTGACCATAAATTGTTTTGCTAAAATAAAAAACAAAACAAAATTAATCATTTGAGCCAATAATAATTTTCCATCTATTCCTAAATTTTCCATAATCTTTTTTTATGCAAATTTCAAAATTAATGCGACGACTAATGCGTAAATAGCAATAGCTTCTGCGAACGCTAGAGCTAAAATCATTGTGGTACGAATTGCCGATTCCGCTTCCGGATTTCGACCTAAAGCTTCAACGGCTTTGCTACCGATCATTCCGATTGCAAGCGCTGGTCCAACTGCACCGACGGCAATTGACAAAGCGACGGTTAAAAGTTTCATTGCTTCTGCTGACATAAATTAGATCACCCCTTTCCTAAATAAACTTTTAATGATGTTCTGCTATTGCTCCGCTTAAAAATACCGCTGTTAGCATTGAAAAAACCAAAGCCTGAACAAAACCGACAAATATTTCCAAGGCAATGAAAGGAAAAGAGGCAAGAACCGGGACCAAAAAGGCAACGATTGTCAGTAGTACTTCTCCGGCAAAGATATTACCGAATAAACGGAAAGCAAATGAAAGAACTTTAGAAAACTCCGAAAGAATATCCAAGATTCCGACAAAAAACGAGATCGGGTCGGAAAAGTTAAAAAACTTATGAAGGTATTTTTTAATTCCTAAATATTTAATCGCAAAAAACTGAATCGAAAAAACGGAAATAATTGCCAGTGCTAATGTAGTATTTAAATCTGCATTATTCCCCCGAAGCAGTGGAACAAACACCTCTTCATGTCCTTCAACCACTTTGATTAAAACGCTTCCAACTCCCGGCAGCAAGCCGAACCAGTTTTCAAGAAGGATATAAAAGAAAAAAGAAAACAGCAAAGGAAAAAAAACGTCTGTTTTTGCTCCAAGGACGGAATAAAATAGATCATAGATGCTTTTGATAAAAAACTTTATCAAATAATAAAAATTTCCTTTTCTTTTTTGAGCGGACTGTTGCTTGAAATAGAGAGCGACGAAGACGGTAAGAAGAAAAACAATTGCCGATGCTATCATTGAGTTAGTAATAGCTAATCCAAATAGATGAGTGATTATTTCGGCCTTAATGCTGATTTTTGGCATCTTATTTAATGATCTTAAACAAATTGTAAAGGCTGCTCACCATCCCAAAAAAAATAAAAAAAACCGTAAAATATGGCTTAGTGTGAAATTTATTATCTAACGCTAAACCAATTATTACGCCTATTAATATTGGAGTGACCAAACTGTAACCAACATTAATATTGATATATTCTGAAAAAAAATCTTTCTTGATCTTCGGTTTCTTGCTAAAGTTTTGATCAGTCTTTCTTAAATTTCCCCGTTTATCTATTTCAAAATAGTTCCTTATCATTTTAACAGTCCAATATTAATTCGTCAATGGTTAATTTTCGTTTATGAAGATTTTCTGACATATTCTAGTTGGGAAATTCTTGATTCATGATTATTTAAAACTGATTGCGAATTACGATTAATATCACGCATTTCGTTTCGAAAATCATTTAGCTCTTTCATTATGTCACTTTTAGTTTCGCTTATAAAATCTAATACTTCTCGTATAGAAACATCAATTTTTTTATTTAATATGCCATTTTCTTGCTTCAATTCCTCTTTAGTTGAGAATTTTGTGTCAAACCTATTCGATAATGATTTAATATCATCTTTTGTGACAAAAGCTTTCATATCATCTTTTGTAACAAAAACAGCCTTCATTTTTTTGATATCGGCATCTGTGATCATAGCTTTTTAATTTAACCAAATAATTAATAATTATTCAATCATAAAATACTATAAAGCCCTGTCAACCGCTTATAAGCGACAAAAATGGGAGATTAGAATGATATAATGCTAAGTAAAGATATGATATGACATTTTCAATATTTGTATTTATTGTTTTCTTTTTATTCGCCTCAAACTATTTTCAAGTAGTTACTTTTGCCTCCCTAATTGTTGGTCCTAAAATAAAAACTAGCAAAATTGTTGATAAATGGATACTTAATACTATTAAAAATAAAACCGGCTTGGTTTTAAAAGATTTAACAATTTACCATGACCAAAAACCTTACGGAATGATGGCAGGCATTCCCCCTTTTCCGGAACTGATTATTTCCGAAAAGCTTTATAAAATTTTTAACAAAGACGAAATGGAATGGGTGATCTTGCATGAGGCTGGACATTGTGTCCTCTGGCATAATCCGAAAGCAATTGTTATTGAATTTTTATTAATGTTCGGAGGAATTTATTTTATAAAAGCCATCGAACTTAATATATTTTTAGCAATTTTATTATCTTTTGTATTAAGCGTAATGTCGGTTCAAATAATAAGAAGAGTCATTGAATATGAAGCTGATAAATTTTCTATTAGCAGAGTTGCCAACCCTCAAGGCGTCATTACCGCCCAAAATAAATTTAGGAAATATTATGGAAATAGTGTTTTTGGTTCAGAAAAAAGTATCATAAGGAAACTTTTTCATTGGAACATCTCACCTGATTTACGAATCAAAATGGCCCAACAAAGACAGTCTTATTTAAGACTGTCTTTATAAAGAGTGTCCGTTTTTAGTCTAAGAACAACTTCTTGTAGACTTTTATTTCTTCAAAGGTTTCTTCCCTATATCCTTCAACAAAATCTTGATATGAATTAAACGAAAAACCATTATTTTTTTCAAAATCGGAAAGAAAGTAACCTTTATTTAGCCAACTTACAGACATATTATTGACATAAGCTGGGTAACTTGACCATGGATATGATGATAAATTTAGTTTATTTGCAATGATTTCTTGTGGATTAAGATGAATATAGCGACCTAAATGTAAAAGGTATCTTTCATTAGTTATTAAAACTGCGTTATAACGACCTTGGAATAATGGCCCTACCCGATTATACTTTTTATTAAAATACTTAGAATATTTTGTAATTACACTTCGCAAAAATCTTTCCATATCATTTTTGTCTTTTTGTCTTATTTCAATATGAAAATGGTTAGGCATGAGTACATAGCAAAGAAGTTCAATTTTATTGAAATAATTTTTTAAAGCCATTAGTTTTGAAATTTTCTCGTTTTTCTGGTCTTCGGATAGGTCAGCTCGCTTTTTTATTTCAATTACCGAATCATCTTTACTCGTAAGATAAAGTTTTAGGTAGGAAAGAAAAACTTTATAATCTTGTTCACCTAAAAAGATATTTCTTTTTTCCACACCACGGTTATAGACGTGATAAAAACCATTCTCAATATATGTTTTAAGAGCATTTTTGCTTGGCATAATAAAGACAGTCTTATTAAAGACCGTCTTTAAATTAATGTCTACCGCTTATAACCTACAAAAGTAGCATTTTAGACTGCTGGAAAAAGATAATTTTAACGATAGATAATATATTTTATAAATCCATTGAACGTAGGCGACCCAATTGATTTAGAAGTTTGTTATAAGGAATATTAATCACTTCGGCAGTATTTAATCCAAACTCATCTTCTATAATTTTATGTTGTCTTGCAGGAAAATCCAAAATTACGGAGTAAAGAAAATCATCAATAACGTACAATCCAATTATTCCGTTTTTGTATTCATAATCAGTGTAGGCCATTTTGACAATGCCAACTTTTTGATAACCTTTATCCTTAAGCCATTTTAGGCCTTGATTCAGAGTCAGCAGAGGAATCTTTTGCTTAAGAACATATTTGCCATGAGATTCTGTTAGTATATGAATTTCATTACGATTGTCGTATTGAACAAGTTTAACGACTTCGTTACTTGGTTGATGTGTATAATAATGTATTGTGTCAACTTCTTTCCTTTTTTTTGCCCCTTTTTGATTTATTAGTTTTAATATTTTTACAAAAGAATTTACTTTATACTTTTTTTCTTGGTATTTCATATAAAAAGTTTAGACAAAGACAGTCTTATTAAAGACTGTCTTTATAAAGAGTGTCCCTAATTTTGATTTACTTTCTCAAGGTCAACTGCGTTTTCTAAAATAATGCCAATCCTGCCTTCCCGTTCATTAACTTTTCCTTTTAACATTATTATTTTATTAATGTTCAAGAAAGATTTTAAAGCGGTGTAACTCCGGGGAAAAACTACGACCTCAATCGTTCCGCTTTCATCAAAGATCTGGATAATGGCCATTTCCTCATTATTTTTTTTTGTTTTAACAATTTTTTTTCCGCTGATAAGTCCGGCCAAAATTATTGGTTTATTAGCATCTTGAATAGTTACCTCTCCGATCTTTTTTGTTGTTTTCTTGTCAATGATTGCCTTATATTTTGCCATGGGATTTTTCCCGATTAAAAAACCGATAACCTCTCTTTCCATCGTGAACAAAACATCTTCATCGTATTCGGGGATAGTTTTGAAATTATCTGTTATTTTATCTTCAGCAGAAGTGGCAAAAAGATCATATTGGCCTTTTTCAGACTTTATTTTAATTCTCTGGATATCAGCAACGACAAGTGGATAATTAAATAACAAGGTGGCTTTATTGCCAAAATTAGAAAAAGCGCCAGATTTAATTAAACTTTCAACCGTTCTTTTATTAACACGTCGTAAATCAACACGGGCCAAAAAATCCTTTAACCCGTGGAATTTTCCTTTGGCCCGTTCTTCAATGATTGAATCGATAGCGGCGGTTCCGACATTTTTTAAAGCTGAAAGTCCAAATCTAATTTCCGGACCTTCTATGGAAAAACTATAAATAGACTTATTAATATCCGGCGGCAAAACTTTTATTTCCATTCTTCGGCATTCTTCGATTGCCTGAGACATTTTGATCTCTCTCTGAGGTCCGGCCACGCCATGAAGTTCCGCTGTCAAAAGTGCCGTCATGTATTCAACAGGAAAATTAGCTTTGATATACCCGGTCCAATAAGCGATTAATCCGTAGGAAGCAGAATGAGGTTTATTAAATCCGTAGGCGGCAAATTTCTCCATAAAGTTCCATACTTTTTCAATCATGGCGGCTTTATATCCATTTTTCTCACAACCTTTAAAAAACTTTACTTTGTCTTTTTTCATCAATTCTTTTTTTTTCTTTCCCATCGCCATCCGGAGATTATCTGCTTCACTCATCGTAAACCCGGCTAATTTATTGGCGATTTCCATTACCTGTTCCTGATAAACGAGGACGCCATAAGTTTCCTCCAGTACGGATTTAAGATCAGGGTGAGGATATTTAATTTTTTTAGCGTTTGCCTTTCCTTCCAAAAACGCCGGGATAAGGTCCATAGGTCCTGGCCGGTATAATGCCACCATAGCGGAAATGTCCGAAAGCTTGTTGGGCTTTAATTCTTTGGCTAAATGTTTCATTCCTCCAGACTCCAGTTGGAAAACCCCGACCGTATCCCCTCTTGAAATAAGTTCGTAAGTTTTTTTGTCATCAACGGGAACCTGATGAATGTCAATTTTTTTTCCGGAATTAATTTCTACATATTTTAAGGCCTCTTCAATAATTGTTAAATTTCTCAGCCCCAGAAAATCTACTTTTAAAAGTCCAACCGCCTTTTGATTTGAAACGGCGTTCAGATCGATACAGTACATATCGTACTGGGTAATAATTTTTCCTTCCTTGTTATCTCTTTGAAGAGGAACATATTCGGATAAATTCTTATCTGAGATTACTACTCCGGCAGCGTGAACAGAGGAGTGTCGGGGTAGGCCTTCCAGTCGCCGGGCAACGTCTAAAACCTTTTTAGTTTCCGGCTCTGTCTGGTAAGCGAATTTTAATTGAGCTGATTCTTCTAAAGCCTGGGCAATCGTCATATTAAATCCCTGTTTGCCAAAAGGAATCATTTTTGCCAATCGGTCACCTGAAGAATAAGACATCCCAAGAGCCCGGCTGACATCACGGACAGAAAGCCTTGCCTCCATTTTTCCAAAGGTAATGATTTGAGCAACCTTATCTTCCCCGTATTTGTTGGTAACATATTTTAGGACTTCATCACGGCGGGTATCGGCAAAATCGATATCAATATCCGGAGGAGTTGGACGGTCCGGGTTTAAGAATCTTTCAAAAGGCAGGTTATGATCGATTGGATTAATATCGGTAATTCCGAGAATATAAGCGACCAGAGATCCGGCGACCGATCCCCTGCCCGGTCCGACCGCAATTCCCTGGTCTTTTGCCCAGTTGACAAAGTCTTGAACAATTAAAAAATAGGTCGAATAACCCTTGGTATTAATAATATTTAATTCGTAAGCAATTCTTTTGTTAATCATTTCCTGATTGTAGGACGCTACCCTTTTTTTCCTTTCCTCAACCATTTGATTTAAAAATTGCGCAACGGAAACATTTTTTGGAGTTTCAAATTTTGGTAAGATCCATTTGCCATTTGGGATCTCGACGTTACATTTTTCAGCTATTTTTACCGTATTTTCAATCGCCTCTGGCAAATCTATGAAGATGCCTTTCATTTCGGCGGTTGATTTAAAATAATAATCAGGGACGTTGATCATAGACATCGGTCGGGTTTTTTCGACCATTGTGTGTTGGGTTTGGATGCAAAGAAGGACTTCTTGTGCATAAGCATCTTCTTTTTCTAAATAATGAACGTCATTGGTGGCAACCAAGGGGACGCCAAATTTTCTTGAAAGCCTGACCAATTCTTTGTTAACCCGTTCAAGTTCTTCGATCCCCGGATGTCTTTGAATTTCCAAATAAAAATCGTCTTTAAAAATCTTTAAGTATTTTTCTAAAACCTTTTCTGCTTCTTTTGTTTGGTTTTCTAAAATCAAAGACGGAATCTCACCGTTTAAACAGGCGGATAAAGCGATAATTCCTTCATGGTATTTTTCTAAAACTTCAAAATCAATTCTTGGTTTGTAATAAAATCCTTCGAGAAAAGCATTGGTGACTATTTTAAGAAGATTTTGATAGCCAACCAAATTTTTTGCCAATAGAACCAAATGATATTGGTCCCGGTCGACCCCGGGTTGTTTGTCTAACCGGGAATTTTTTGCCTTATAAGTTTCTACTCCAATAATTGGCTTAATTCCCTTTTCTTGGGCCTTAACAAAGAATTTAAAAGCGCCGTAAAGCGCCCCATGATCGGTGATGGCGACTGCAGGCATTTTTTCCGCAATAGCTTTATCAATAACATCATCGATCCGGCACATGCCGTCAAGAAGAGAATAACCGGTATGAACGTGTAAGTGAACGAATGACATATGTTTTATTATAGTTTATCTATTACCCAACTTCTTGCCTTTTCTTCCCAACTGTTGTCTATTTTTTTTAGCCTAATACCTTTTCCATACTTTCTTTCGACCGCTTTTTTTATTAAATAGTTAGCTAATTCGGGATTTTTAGGAAGGATTGGACCGTGCAGATAAGTTCCGAAACTATTTTTAAAGTAAATCCCTTCGGTTTGATCTTCCCCGTTGTTTCCATAACCTTGAATAACCTTTGCAAATGCTAGTTTTTTATCTGTTAAATAAGTTCTTCCGCCGTGATTTTCAAAACCGACTAATTTAATCCCGGGAAATTTTTTTGACTCGATGATGATATTTCCAATGCAGCGTGAAATGTTTAGCCCAAGATTTTCTGTATACAAATCAAAAACGCCAATGCCGTTAATAATATTACCGTCGGCTTCTTTATAATATTTTCCTAAAAATTGGTAAGCGCCGCAAACATATAATCCCGGCACTTCTTCTTCAATTGCTCTCTTAAGAAAAGAACCTTTGTTTTTTAAATCCTGATTTACGATCTCCTGTTGTTTATCCTGCGCCCCTCCCATAAAAAGGATATCCATTTTAGAAATTGTATCTCCTGATTGGTTTACGGAAATTTTGTTAACGATAGGCTTAATTCCCATTTTTAATAACCGGTAACTCAAAGTGATTATATTTCCCCGATCACCATAAGTATTCATTAAATCTGGATAAAGCCAACCGATATTAATGTTCATATTTTTTTTCCTGTTAAAATTTTTCTAACTTCAAGCATTGCAGAATATGTGGGTAAAACATATAATCTTTCACCTATTTTAGTTTTTCCGACTATCGAGTTAATTGCGATGGATAGATCTTCATAGGTACTAATATTTTTATTAATATTTTCGTATCTTAATCTCAAGTTTAGATCATAAACTCTGTCCCCGGCCACAGAGACATTATTTGCAACATTAAAAATCGGTTTAAAATCAACGTCCCAAATCCAAGAAACGTCAAGTCCGTCGGGTATTCTGTTATTGAGAACAACAAGAAAATTAGCCCTTTGATTTTTAACCATTTCAGAAACTGTTTGAATTGATTGATTAAAGCCGGCGGGGTTTTTAGAAAGAAGAATAAATATTTTCCGGTTTTTGTATGTTATTTCTTCCTGGCGGCCAAAGGCAGGTGTAAACTCTTTCAGCCATTTATTAAGATCTTTAAATGAAACATCGATAAGCGATTTTATTAATAACAAAACAGCATTTGTATTGTAAATATTATATAGTCCGTTCATTGGGTAATTAATTTTTGTGTTCGAAAAATCACTTAGTTTTCCGCTTTTGAACTGACATTTTGAACAATAAAAATCCCCCAAATGAGCATAGGATAGCCGGTGATATTTTAAAAGTGATAGACAAACGGGGCAATAAATAGAATCAACATCGTTAGGTATTTCCGTTAATTTCATCAATTTTTTGGCAACTCCAAAAAAAGTGACTTTTTGGGTTAGCTTGGTGCCAATATAATAAAGCTGAGGATCATCGCCGTTGATAAAAACCTCCGTTTTGTTAGTGAGCTCTTTCAGTGACTTAAGCCATTTTAACGCAATTGTATTAACTTCGCCGTAACGGTCAAGCTGATCACGGAATAAGTTGAGAATTAAAATTTTATCCGGAGAGATCTTGTTTAAAAGTAACGGTAAGTTAAGTTCATCACTTTCAAAGATTGCATAATCAAATTTTAATTTTAAAAATAAATTGCTGTTTCGAATGATTGATGACGCAACGCCGTTTTCAAGATTTGCTCCCTCATGATTGGTAAAAACTTTTTTTCCCGACTTTTCTAATAAGAATTTAGTTAGCGCAGTAGAAGTTGTTTTTCCGTTAGTTCCGGCAATAACAATGATTTTTAGTTTTTTATTTTTATAAATAATTTCTTCTATAAATTTGCTATTAAGTTTTAGGGCAATATGTCCCGGCCAAGTTGAGCCGGAGCCGAAGCTGAATAGCTTACTAGTTTTGATGATTAACTTGCCTAAAATAATTAAAAATGTGTTCACAAATTTTTTAGTATCCTGATTCTTTCTTCAATCGGCGGATGGGTTGAAAATAAATTAATAAACCAGGATGAATTTTTCTTCTTGAAAGGATTGTCAATAAAAAGGTGCGCAGTTGAAGAAGTGGCCTTACGCAACGGTTGAGAATTATTTTTAAGTTTTTCAAGAGCGCGAGCCAAACCTTCCGGATAACGGGTTAGAAGAACACCCGAGGCATCAGCGAGATACTCCCTTTTTCGGGAAATTGCCAGCTGAATGATTGTGGCTATTATTGGAGTTAAAATTAATGAAATTATTAATAAAACAAAAAAAATCGGGTTACGGCTGCTTCGATCATCATCGTCTGACCCGCGGCCCCACCACATACTTCTCATGACCCAGTCGGAAATTAGGGCCAGAGTTCCGACAAGGACAGCTACTATAGAGGCCAAAAGAATATCGAAATTTTTTACATGACTTAATTCATGAGCGATTACTCCTTCAAGCTCAGTGCGGTCCATCATTTCTAAAAGTCCCGTGGTCGCACAAACAACCGAATGTTTTGGGTCTCTGCCGGTTGCAAAAGCATTTGGAGATGAGTCTTTAATAACGTACAAACTGGGCATCGGCAATCCGGCGGCAATACTTAAATTTTGGGCAACCGTATAAAAATCAAAAAAAGTTTTTTTATCGGCTTTTTGAGCTCCGGTAGTCATTAAAACCAGTTTATCCCCATAAAAATAACTCCCGATTGATGAAGCAAGAGAAATAAAAAACCCTAAGAAAAAATATCCCCAAGGTGAATTAAAATATTTGCCCAACAAAAAAAAGAACGAAGAAAAAATCAGGATAAAGAAAAACATGATAACAAATGTCTTTGTTTTATTTTCCGAAATTTGATTATAGACAGTCATTATTTTAGTCAAATTTTACTTTGACGCTTTTCTTTGCTTCTTCTTCTGCTTCAAAGAATTCAAAAGGTTTGAAAGCAAAAGCATTGGCAATCAGGCTCGATGGAAACATCTGGACTTTAGTATTAAAGTCGAGAACATTGGAATTATAAAACTGACGTGAATAAGCTACCTTATCTTCAGTATCTTCAAGTTGTCTCTGCAAATCCTGAAAGTTTGTATTGGCTTTTAAATCGGGGTAGGCTTCAGCGACGGCAAATAAAGATTTTAATGCTCCGCTTAACATATTGTCAGCTTGAGCTTTTTCCTGAGGTGACTGAGCTCCCATCAGAGCAGTTCTAGCTTTAGTAACTTCGGCAAATACTCCCTTTTCATGTTTTGCGTATCCTTTAACAGTTTCCACAACGTTTGGAATCAAGTCAGCCCGTCTTTTTAATTGAACATCAATTCCAGATAGCGCTTCCTGAATCCTTGTTTTTAAAACTATAAATCCGTTGTATTGAGCGACCAAATAGACGATTAATACTCCTAAAAACCCAAGGGCGTAAATCATATTTTATTATTAGTAATTAATAATGAAGTAAGTATAGCAGAATTTTAGAAAAAACTGTTAAACGGTTTGGCATAGATATTGTTATTGCATATTGATAATTTGTGTGATATAATGTAACCAAGATTTTAAACCTGCTTGAATTTGTCTACAGTTTGAATACTTTAGTACATTTCTTGAAATTTCGACAGTCATGAACAATTGATATTATCTGGACTCTTGTCGAAAGGAAAGCAACATTTTTACTTACAGTACTATGTTTGTAATCAACGAAGAAAATTTCGGCAGATTTAAAGTCTTTTTTATTGTGCGCAACGTCTGGGACACTGTTGGAACTTCTATGAAGTTTAAATGAATTTAGACCCTCAAACTTCTATTGAGGCAATATTACTTGTGTTGGGAATGGTGTTGGACTTGCCTTTAATATATTATCTATGATTACTTTTTCATTTATTCTCTTATCAACCGCATTATTAAAATCTGTTGTATTCTCTATATGATTTAATGGAAATTTTTGTTTTAGCAACCAGTTTATACTTGTAATTCCTAATATTAGGAAAGTAAAAAAAACTAAAAAATGCCAAAGGATATAGGAATTTTCTCTTCTATTTAAAAGAAAAGTAAAAATTATAAGCATTAATATAAGCATACAAAAAATTGAAGTACTAAAAATTACTGCCGAGCTTAAATCAGTTACCCTAGAAAAAATTTGAACATTCGTGGAGATAAATGTAAACAACGCAAAAAATACTCCAAGTGCTTCCAATATTCTAATTTCTTTATTGTTAAGATCTTTTATTCTGTCGTTAATAATTTTCCCCTGTTCTATAAAATCTTCTTTTTGTTTATCAATTTTAGCGTTTTGATCTTCAATTTTTTTATTAACTACAGCAAGGGCATCTTTTGTTTGATTGTAGACTCTTGTAAAATAATCTCTCAAGTTAACTTCTCTTAATAATTCATTAGGATCTTGAGATTCTGGAGATCTGGAATCTTGCCGACTTTGTGGATTTACTGTCCCTGCGTCACTTGGGTTACTTTGATTGGCCATATTATTTCTAAAATTTTATCTATATTAAATTTGCTTTCAGACCAATCCATTATGCTTCCTAAAACATCCTTACTTAAAGTTTCTGAATAATCATTTTCTGGAATAGTATTAAAATCTCGAGTGATTAATACACCTTTCACATGATTAAAAAGATTTTTAATGGTTGTTATACTTGGTTGAATTAAAGTAAAGTTATTAAAAACAATATCATTAAATGTTTCTCTTGTACTATATTGAACCGTTGTAGAATAGATATTAGTTTCACCCTGAAGCCTTTTAAATTTCTTAACAATTAATTCGCTTATTACTTCTGAATCTTTATCCTCTTTAATGAAGAAACGATTAATAAAAGCCAACCTTTTTAATTTATGGTCTTTTTTTATTTTATTTAAAATTTTATTAGATTTTTCTAAAAAATTAGTTTTTATATCACTAAATCCTTGCTTACCAATTCCTTTTATATAAAAATCAAGTCTACTTTGCGCTATGGTACACGTATATTCTCCATTACTGGAATTAAGAGTCACTATTGGAACGTCTATAAAATTTATGTCTGGAGGTACAGGTAATATTATGGGCATCTGATCAAAAACTCCATCGAGTTCACCATTGATAATCGAAATAAGTTCATCTGGACGTTTAATTGAGTCCTTAAAAAATATTCCAATTTGCGAATCAATTATTAATGGATTTTTTTCCATATTAATTAGTTTATTTACTTGTCTGAATTTGACCATCAGTCATAACTATTAATTTTCCAAGTTCTTTTATAAATTTTTTAGCATGCTCCCTACTCATCCCAATTCTTGACACTATTCGTAATTTATTTGTTGGACCCAGTTTTTGACCAAAATCAAAAACAACTCCGTCAGAATTTGTCGTCATAAAAATGTTATCTGTATAAAGAATCGGGGTTGTGTCTAAATTTACATCGATTGCTACTTGATTTTGTTCGATTTTTTTGTCATCCATATTTATATTCAAATTGTAACATTTAGATTATACTACTTTGGTTTTTTTTGTCTAGTTTTTTCAGCCACCGCGCGAGTGACGAAATTTCTAATTTAAAAAGTCTGAATAATTTGATATCATATTAGTCATTGCGATCATAGCTCAACTGGCTAGAGCGCCCCGATGTACATCGGGGAGGTTGAGGGTTAAATATGTCATATGTCTATATTCTTCAATCAAAAACAGATAATAAGTTTTATATTGGCTCGACCAATAATTTGGAAAGAAGATTAGAAGAACATAATCGTGGCCAAACAAAATCTACAAAATTTAGAAGACCGTTTGCATTAGTTTTTTATCAAGAATATAAAAATATTCAAGTTGCTAAAAAAATTGAATCTAAGTTAAAGCGCTTTAAAAACAAAAGTATAATTGATAGAATAATAGCTGATCAGATAATAAGATTGCGATCATAGCTCAACTGGCTAGAGCGCTTCCCTGTCACGGAAGAGGTTGAGGGTCCGAGTCCCTTTGGTCGCGCATCTTGGCGTTGAAAAATTAGGCTTCATTTTATATAATCGGGCTTATGATACGCGCTTACAGAAAAAAACCGATAAAAATTAGAGGTATTGATTATCAAAAGCTTTTGGCTTTAACTGTAAAAGAAAAATATTTCAGTTTATTACTTGGACTTACGGCTTCATTTATTGTTTCTTCATTAGCCTACAATATGTTTTTGAAAAATATAAGAATAAATCTGGCCTTTAAAATTCCGACTTTAAAATTTGGAACGAAGCAAGTTAAAAAAGTTGTAGAAGCAAAAAAACCGTTAAAAACGCATGTTGTTACCGAAGGTGAAGATCTTTGGAATATCGCTGAAAAATTTTATGGTTCAGGATTTAACGCTTATGATATTGCCCGTGCCAATAAACTTTCGGACTCTTCAAATTTAGAGGTAGGTATTAAATTGGTCATACCTCAAGTCACTCCACGGCAACCGACAACCGGAGATATTTCGGCAATATCCTCGTCACAGGTAACTTACGTGGAAAATAAATATATAGTTCAACCCGGCGACTCGCTTTCAATCATTTCTCAAAAAGTTTATGGCGATATTTTTGCCTGGCCGAAAATAATGCAGGCCAACGGTCTTTTAACTCCAGACAGTATCGAAGCCGGTATGGTTCTAATTATCCCCCGTTGACACTGATTGATGTATAATTTAATTGTTTTGCGGGATTAGTACACCGGTAGTATATTACCTTCCCAAGGTAGAGAAAGGGGTTCAATTCCCCTATCCCGCTCATTGTCCGCCGACGAAGCTCATCCGGTAGAGCGACTGTATCGTAAACAGTAGGTAGTCGGTTCGATTCCGACCGTCGGCTCATGGGAAGATTAGAAAGGGTTCAAGAAAAAAAAATGAAAAATACGATATTTTTTTATGTCGTAATACTTTTTTTGGTCCTCTATTTTATTTTTACTTTTGGAATTAAAATATTATTAAATACTTCCAGTTTTATTTCCGGATTATTTCCTCAACCCTCAACAAAGCCTTTAACAAAAACTGAAGATTCCTTTAACTCGATTGACATTTCTTCAATTCCTCAAGCTACCAATAGCGCAAAAATTATTGTTTCGGGATCAATATTAAATTTTGACACTTTAGATTTTTATTTAAATGGAAGAAAAGTTAAAGAAATAGAATCAACAGAGGATACTTTTAATGAAGAAATCGGAGATTTGGAAAAAGGTGAAAATGATGTGTATATTAAAGCCAAATCAAAAGACAGCAAAACAGAAAAAAATACAATTACGTACAAGGTATATTATAAAAGTGAAAAACCTAGACTGGAAATTATTGAGCCTTCGGATAATTTTACAACCAATAATCAAGAAATCAAAATAAAAGGATCAACAGATAAAGAGACCTATATCCATGTTAATGATCTGCCGGTTGTGGTAGACGCTAACGGAAATTTTGAAACAGCAATTCGATTGAAAGACGGAGACAATCAAATCGTGGCTACTGCTCAAGATGTCGCCGGTAATATTGAAACAAAGACTCTTAAGGTCACTTATCAGAAAGATTAATAAATAATAAGAACAGGATAAACGGGTGCAACAAAACATTATCAAACAAAGAAATGATCGATAAAAAAATTAATATAACGGGCGCAACTTTGTTGGTCTTTCTTAAACTCCATAGCACATAAATAAAACTTAACAATCCTAGAATTCCGGAGGAAACTAATATTGTTAAAAAACTGGAACTAAATCCGGCTCCAGAATGAATAGAGCCATTATTTTTTATGTAACGGATCCGATTATAACCATATCCGAGAATAGGTTTTTTCTTCCAAAGGGTAAAACCTAATCGGTAATCCTCGGCTCGTGACGCAATCGAATAAAGTCTTTTTAAATTAACACCTTCACCTGATGGTTTAGGAATAAAAGCAACCAAGGTGACAAAAAATACTATAAAGAAAATTATTTTTCTAAATTCTTTTTGATAGATAAATGAGTAAATTAAAGCTAAAGATAGACCTAAATAAGTGGAACGGGAAAAACTAAGAGCTACTAATATTAAGTAAATTATTTTCATAACGGGTTGATTAACGGTGAGAAAAAAAATTCCAAAAATTGCGGCGGCAATTGAAGTGTCAAAAAAAACTCCGAAAGTTCGATATAGATGCGGATCCCATCCTTGATAAATGAGATTCCTTAAATCCGGATAAAAGAAATATTGAATAAAAGTTGAGAATATAGTTAAAACAGCGATTAAAAAAAGCCCTTTTTTTATTGGGAATGAATGATGACTTAAATAAAAAAAATATAAAAGATATAAAACCAACCTGAAAAAATATAGCAAACCGATGATATTTTGAAATATATTAAAACTTTGTAAGTTAAATAATAAAGATAACAATAAAATAAATATAAATAAGAAGATCGGCTTATGTTTTTTCGATGCAATTATTATTGGAGCAAATTGGTATTTAAAAAAAAGAAAAAATAAAGTCACTAATAAAACAACCTCATACAGATAAAAATTTACCTGTTGATTAAAAAAAGATACTCTTCCTAGTTGACCCAAAGAAAATAAAAAAGCAGTTAAATAAAACAAGATGGTCATTTTTTATTTATTAGTTGATAAAGTTTGGCTCTTACTAAAAAAGAATGGAAGCTCATCATAAACGCATAAGTAAAACCAGCCGATCCATCTAAAAATCCAAACATAAAAAAGTAATTATGAATAAATTTAAAAAAAGGAAAAAAAATTATTTGAAAAGTATTTGTTTTTGTTCCTCGATTGTGTAGTTCTTCGGCTCGAATATCGGAATAATGATTTACGTCGCTTATAAATTCTTTTAAAGTAGGATGAGGGTAATGATTTATAAAATTATTAAGTTGAACTGCGTTTTTGGCTGTATGAAAAACTTCATGAACATTTCCCATCCACTTTCCGGATCTTTTACTAACCAATCGGATCAGACCAAACTGTCTAACCTGTTTGATCTCACCGTATTTAAGCTCTTGATTCCAAAAATAGTCCCGTCGCTTTAAATAGTACGAATCTGCTTCAAATTTCAAATTTTGAATTTCAAATTTTAAATTTTTTGAAACCTCTTCATCTGCATCAATAAACAAGACCCATTCATTAGTTGCTTTATTTAATCCGAAGTTTCTTTGTGCAGCAAAATCATTATTTAGATGTTTTTTATGTACAGAACAAAGATTTTTGTTCCCTACATTGTGGACAATTTCAATTGTTTTATCCGTTGAATAATCGTCGATGACTATTATTTCATCGCAAAAATCTAGCGACTTTATACACCTCTCAATGTTCTTTTCTTCATTTTTTGTCAAAACTACCGCTGATATTTTCATGTCTTAATACAATTTTACTAGATTTCTAACATAATTTTTCCAGTTAAATTTTTTTTCAATTTGTTTAATCATTTGTTCGTTGGGTTTTATTTTAATCTTATTCATATTTTTTATAAACCCATCAATATCGGTTGCTAAGTTGACATACTGTTTTAATTCTGGAATGATTGCGGATTTTAATCCGATAACCGGGCATCCTTGGGAAAGCGCTTCAAGAACTGGGAAATTAAAGCTTTCATAGTGAGAAGCAGTTAATAAGGCAGTTGCCTGTTGATAATATCTCTTTAGTTTTTTTCTGGTAATATTTTCTGTCAGGACATAAAGTTTAAAGTCAGAATATTTATTGTTTTTCTTAAATTCATTAAACGCTTTTTTAATAAAATCGGTATTTTTTATCGGATGATTCATCCCAACATAAAGAAAAAACTTCTGTCTGTTTTTATTTTTATGGCGCTTCATGTCAAACGGAACGCCAAATGGTAAAACAACTATTTTCGAGTTGATTGATTTATTGACTGACAATAATTCTTTTTTTACCTTTTCGGACGAAACAATAATTTTATCGGATCTTTTTATCATTTCCCTTAGCTGCTTATTTAACCGAATAACGTCCTTTTTTGAATATAATTCGGGATAAAAGCGGTAGGAGAGACCATGGCAAAAGTTAATAACTTTCCCGGCCGTGTAAAGGGGAACAGCTTGATTTAGTGCTAAAAAAATATCTTTTTTTTGCTTAAACTCTTCAATGCTAATTCGACCCTTCATCCAAAATATTTTTGGCCGAAGATTATCAAAAGTATATATCTGATATTGATTTTTTTTGTCATAAAGCTGTAAGGCTTTAACTAAATTTTCCGAAAAAATGGAAGTTCCATATCGTTTACTTGCTTTTTGATTTAATGCTCCCCCATCAACGGAAATTTTCATTTAATGATTTTTTTAAAATTATAAAACAAATTAAAGCGTTAAGGGTTTCGCAAACAAGCGTTATATACGCCGAAGCAAAAAAACCATATCTGGGTATAAAAAGTAAATTGAGAGAAATATTTAAAATTAATTGAAACAAAAAGATATAAATGACCGCCTTAGCTTTGTTTAAGGAATAAATGGAGTTAAGAAAAACCGATGTCAAAAGAATTAGAGGCAAGGCAAAAATAATTATTCTTAAAACTTGTATTGATTGAAAATAAGTGTTTTTGTAAACAATTGGCAGAACTACCGGTCCTAAAAAATAGAAACCAAGAGCAATGAACATACCGATCGAAAAAACTAACACAAAGTCCTTTTTTATTTTATTAATAAATAAGTTTTTCTTTTTTTCTTTGGCTAGTTTGGAAAATAACGGCATTGACGATACGTTATATGCGGTGACAACAAACATTAAAGCGTCCAAAAATCGGTAGCCGGCTGAATAAATTCCCACAGCTTGCTTGCCTTTTATAAAATTTAAAATAAGTACGTCAACCTTAGAATAAAATCCGGCAAGTAAACTAATAAGTAAAAAAACAAAAGATTTTTTGACGATTATCAACCATTGTTTTAGGTCAATCTTTAGAGAAAGGCCGCCAACTTCCTTTCTGACGAGCAGAAAATTTACTAAAGAATAAAGGTTATATAAAATAAAAGTAATAACAAAAACAGTCATTAACTGTTTAGTTATTAATATTCCGACAATCAAAAAAATAACTAAGCAAATTTGAAAGATCATCGAAACAAGGGAAGCCAAATAAGATTTTTGCTTAATTGAAGTTAAGATTAAATAAGTGCCGGAAAACATATTGGCAAAAATTACAAACGAAGTTAGAATAATCGGAATTAGAATGGAAATAGGGTACCTAAAAATTATGGCTAAACAGATAGTTAGGACAAATGTAATCAAAGATAAATAAAATCTTAGCGAAAAAAGTTCCCTGACTTTTTTTTCTATAGAATCGTTGATATAAACTAACCCGTAAGATGTTGTGCCGAAATCCAACAGTGGTAAGAGGAGGCCTATCTGAGTCCAGGTCAGTGTATAAACGGCGTATTCCTCCGGTTTAAAATAATTGATTAAAACAAGAAATAGGAAAAAATGAAGAATTTTATTAATAACCGAGGACACATTTAAAGTAAAAAAATTTAAATAGAACGGCCGCTTTTTTATTTCTTCAAAAACTGTTTTAGGAGATCTTATAAGTTCATAAACTTTTTGTTTTAAAGTTCCAAATTTAAATAAAAATTTAAGACGATTTTTAAAAAGAAATAATTGTTTGTTCGGATTATCCTGAGAAACTTCAAAATGATGGTAAGAAATTCCTGAATCTATACCTATTTTAAATCCGGATTTTTTAGCCCGGTAACAATAATCGACTTCCTCATAATACATAAAATAACCCTCGTCCAATAAACCGATTTTGTCTATAACACTTTTTTTTATAATCATTAAAGATCCTGATACAAAATCAGTGTCGACAAAACGTTTATTCGGTTTTTTTTCGATCAATCCCCCGCTCATCCGCCATTTATCAATGTGTCCTCCGTAGTAAGTTTTTCCTTGTTGTTTCATTGAAAAACTCCAAATGTCGAATTTTTTTGCCGCCGATAAAATTCCATCCTTATTAATGTTTGAAAGACTGATATCAGGATTGGCGGCAACAAATATTTGACATCCGTCCTTTAAAGCTTCCTTTATTCCCTGATTAACGCCAAAAGCATAGCCTTGGCCATTTTTGGAGTTGTCTATTAAATACAGTTCGTAATCAGCAATTCGTAGTTCTTTAATCTCTTTCTTTAACCTAATAATTTCCGACTGAGGTGTTTTATATAAAATAAAGATAAACGCAATTTTTAAATTTTGATCTGTCATTTTAATTTTTTATTTTTTATATTTGATATAAACAAAGTAAAGTAAGTCATAAATTCCATATAGGCGAATAAAAGATCTAAAGGAATTCTAAAAAATCCGTCCTCAAAACCTTTATCCTTAATAAATCTCGCCCAAAACATATGGAATGGATATATAAATATTTTTTTAAAAGATGATTTTTCTCCACTTAAAAATTTTTCTTTTCCCATTCTTATTCCATAATCGGTAAACTTAGAAAACATTTGTATATATGACCGGTAAGAATGATGAAATATTTTTCCTTTTAAGTATCCGGTCTTTTCATCTTTAACTTCTATCTTATTGTGGACTAAAGAAGGTTTTATCTTTAATTTTACTCTTCGGAAAAGTCTGAGCATTTTATAATCTTCACCACCGTATTGAAGAGGTTTATCCAAAAAAAAGTTTTGATATGGAATATAATAACCGTTAATTTTTATTCTTGTATTATCTATTTTTGATTTAATTTCGTTCATTAATCTTTCCGAGACTATTTCATCGCAATCCAAAATTAAAACCCATTTTCCTGTTGCCTTTGATAATCCATATAGCCGCTGTTTTCCGATGTCTGTAAATTCTTTGATGTAAACCTTGGCCAGATAATTTTTTGCAATTTCGACTGTCCTGTCCGTTGACTTACTGTCAACAATAATAATTTCATCAGCTATTTTTTTAACTGAAGCAAGAGATTTTTCTAAAGTTTCAGCGGCATTTTTGGTGATCATCAAAACTGAAAGTTTTGCGCTCATGGCTATATTATATCACTGACTTCAATGTGGCATATCGAAAGCGTTAAAGCATTAGAACAATACGACAACCTATTTTTGTAGGTTATAAGCGGTAGACGGACATTAATTAAAAGTTAAAAATTAAAAAATGAAGAATTGTAGGGAACAAAAATTTTTGTTCCGTACAAAAACATATGAAAAAATTGGTTTATATTGTTACAGTTTTTTTTATCAATTTATTTGTTATTAAAAACATCTACGCATTTGAGTTTTATAAGTCAATTGAAAATCCATTAAAAGCTAGTTATATAGATGATTACGTTTATTTATTACAAGCAAATATTTTTAAAGAAGAGAGTCTTTATAAAGGTATTTTTGTGATAAAAAAGCAAAGCGAGTCTTTTCATTCGCTGGGATATTTTGAATCAACTAATGGTCTTGATTGGGTAATGTTTAAAGAAATACTAAACATCGGCTCTGATTTATCTAACCCCCGTATTTTAAAGACTCAGACAGGATATTTTTTATTCATTTCCCGTTTTGAAAGTGATAGAACTTATCAAATTTATTTAAGCAACTGCGATACCAATTTTAACTGTTCAGAAAATTTGTTACCGGTAATATCCGCTGATAAAAATAAAAAAACTGAAAAATATGGAGTTTTTTCCGGTAGCCCTTTTCAGCAAGATGATCGGACGTTTTTATTTTTCAGTGCGCGGGGAGAAAATGGATTTAAAATAAAATTGGCATATTCTGATGACTTAATTACATGGCATAGATGTCCGAATGATAAGGAATTTCTCTATGATGGCGACGGACCATTTTCATATACTGTTAATAATTATTTATATTTATTTTTTCACAGAGCCGATAATAGCGGGATAAGATTAGCAAAAAGTTCTTTACCTCTGACGTGTGATTCGGTTTTTGAGGATGAAGGCTATTTATTAAGACAAGATAAAAGCTATGATCAAAGACATTTAATTTTTCCTTCGGTTTTGGGGGACGGAGAAAACTTTAAATTATTTTATTCAGGATTTGGAGACGACTATCAGTGGCATTTGAATTTGGCGTGTACGGGACAGAGATGTTTATTAGGGTCGGAAAACCCGATTCCTACAAAAAAAATACCGATTGTCATTGTTCCCGGAACTTTTGCATCATGGAATCGTGATGCAATTTTGCACAATCGAGAAGTCTCTTATAATGATTGGAAACTACAAAATTTTGTTAAAGAATATGACGGCCTAATTAATACTCTTATTAATTTAGGTTACGAAATAAATAAAGATTTGTTTATATTTCCTTTCGATTGGAGACAAGAAATAGAAAAAACTGCCGGCGACCTGGATAGTTTTTTAAAAAAAAAGATTTGGACTGAAGATTCAGATAAAAAGATTAATATTATCGGTCATTCTTTAGGTGGTTTAATCGGACGAATATTCGCTCAAAAAAATAAAGATAAGGTTAATCAGATTATAACCGTCGGCACACCGCATCAAGGAGTTGTCCAAGTATATAAACCTCTTGAATCGGGAGAAATTGATAGAGACAACACATTTTTTTGGTTGGCTCTAAAAATTGTTTTAATTTTAAACAAGACAACAATCGAAACCGACAGATTAACTTTAGCAAATAAATTTCCGGCGGCAAAAGATCTATTCCCAGCCTTTAATTTTTTGAAAGATTCTTCTGGAAATGAAATCAATTTTAATAAATTAAAAATTAAAAATACTTTTTTACCTCAATATAACCAAAGTTTCTCCGATATTTTTCCAATATTTACGGCCATTTATGGAGAAAATGGTAAAAATACCCCGGCCGGTTTTATAGTCGAGCCGCAAAATAGCCTTGACCAATTGCTGGGAAATTATTCCGACGGAAAACCCAAGGAATCATATTTTGATTTTGGAGATTATACGGTTTTGAGTAAAAGCGCTAAACAAGATAGTGATGCGGAAAAATTAAGTTTTGACCACGGTGGATTAATTTATAAAAAAGACAGTATAAAAAAAATTCTTGACTTGCTGCATATCGAGTATAAAGATTCACAGGTAGTTGAGGGAAAAGGAACAACAATTAATTCGTCACTTATATTTTTAATTAAATCTCCGGCAACGATGGAAGTTGAGCTTAACAGTCATATTTATAATGAGGAAGACGGGATTATTTTTATTCCAAATGCACAATCAGGAAATTATAATCTTAAAGTCCAAGGAACAGACAAAGGAAAATATGAATTAGTTATTGGACAGATTTCTGAGAATAACGATCTTTGGGAAAGCCTTAACGGCGAAACGAATAATTCTCAAATCGACAACCATAATATACTATATAACAATCAGACAGCTGTTTCGTTGTTTCCAATATCTACTGCTACGCCATTTATAACATCAATTCCAACGGGACAAATATATTTGTCCCCTACAACGATATCATCACCAACATTCATTCAACAATCAACAAATTCATCTGCGGAAATTTTAGGGATTTCGTCATATCAAAAAAAATTGATTACTCCAACTGTTAAAATAAATAAAAAAATAATTACCAAAAAAGAAATTAAAAAATCTACAATCTGGGATTTCATTTTACCTTCTTTACTTATAAGCAGTCTACTAACAACATTAAGTTGGCATTTAAAAAAAAATAAGTAGATAAATACTTTTATAACGCTCTAATTTGACTTTCAAAATATTATAAGATATAATCCTCTTTGAGTTGGCAGGAAAAATAATTATGGACAAAATTAAATATAAAACCTGGCATAAAAAACAAAAAAAAATTTCAAAAGTTAATTATTTTTTTAATGGTTCTTCATCCGATCTGCAATATCTTCGGCCAACATCGTTAAAAGACAAAACAGGAAAAGAAATATATGAGTTCGATGTAATCCATGTTGAGGAGGATCACGGTATGGTCAAATCGGGATATTACATCGTCGCTTATTACAACGCGTGCTTTATGATTACAAAAGATTCCGACCTAAATTATATGGAACATTATCTGTGGTTTATTGCTGACAAATGTAAAGTCATAAAAAGTTTTTTTGAAAGTCGCGAAGAATGGACACGGTTACAGGTCAAGTCGATTAAGAGACAAAATAACTTCTATTGAAAATAATTTTGTAGTTGATTTGACTTTCTAAACTGCTCATTATATACTACATACGATTGTAGGTTATAACCTACCAAAACAATGAGAATTAAAAAGAGGGTTCTCCAAAAAATAGTTTCAGTTTTATCAAGTTTTCTTCTTTTGATAAATTCCTTCACTCCATATTTATTGATCGCCCCAAGTTTTGTTAATCAGGTAAAAGCACAGGAGGCAACGGTTTCGCCGACCCCGGATCCAACAGTTTCTCCAGCAGTGGAAGTGACGCCGGAACCGACAGTTGAACCAACAGTCGCTCCCACAATAGAACCGACAACTGAGCCGACTATTGTCCCGACCGTTGAGGTATCTCCTACGATTGAAGTAACCCCGGAAGTATCTCCAACTGGCGAACCAACACCCGTAATTACAACCGAGGTGACTCCGGAAGTAACTCCGACGGTGGTTGAGACTCCCTTACAATCAGTCGAGGAATCCACACCAACCCCAAACCCTTTGGAAGTCACCAATTCTCCTTCTCCCCCATCACCAACACCAACCGAAGCTATCTCAACTCCTGCTATTGAAGGAGTGGTTGAGACAACTTTAGTAGAAAGTTATTCCTGCCGGGCGGATTCATTGAATGGCTGCCTAATTACAGACAAAGCTGATTATGCTCCAACCGATGCAGCTGTGATCACCGGTCACGGATTTGCTCCCACTACTATATATACATTAAGAGTTACTTCTTCAGACGCTCCCGCGGTTGATTCCTCATATTCAATAACAACAGATGCCAACGGCAGTTTTACCTATAGCTACCAGCTTGATGGCAACTACAGGCCAAACTACCTCGTCGAACTAAAAGATTCTTTTGGGTTTGTGGTCGCTTCGGTTACTTTTACTGATTCGGCAACACCAGGCGTAGATTTGTATGATCAATGTTCTAATGACAATGGTAGTGGTTATTCTACAGGTGACACAGGTTGTCGTTGGATCAATGGTAATCTTCAGGGCAGTAATTCTACTTTCTATGAAGGCGACTCAACTCCACAGCGCTTAGCAATCCAAGACCTATCCACAGGCGACTACACTGTTTCTATTAATTACGCAACTACTAAGGGTGGCAAGCATGCTTATGATTTTATTACTGATGACGTTTTTTCTGAAAATTGGATAACTAATTCAGACTTTTGTGATTCACCAATTGGACATTTAGCTGGTTGTAGTAGTTTAACACCTATCTCTTCAGGTCTTATTCCTACAGATCCAAATGCAGAAGGTCACGATGTGGCAACGACCGCGAGACATTTTAAAATCCGAAACGGAACTTGGGTCGGTTCAGGAATATTATCTGGTCCAACTTTGACAAGTGGTGATTATACCGGTGACAGTTCTACAACTATTCAGCTTCAATTCCATGTTGATACAAATACATGCTCAAATAAATATCAAACTGGAACTGGACAAAATAAAATAGACGTTTGTGAAGTTGTAATTACATGGGGTGCTCACGTTTCAAGTCAATCAGATTGGGGAGTTGGAAACTCTTCCGTTAATATTCCAGGATCTCCTTATCATGTAGCTTTAGTAGAGCTTAATGGTGGATCAATTGGTAGTCGTGATAATCAAATGCAAGCTGATGCAATTATTCCTCCAAGCACAATAAATATCCACAAGGTGACGAGTCCAACAGGTGGGATTGGATTTGGATATACGACAACAGGTTTAATTCCTTCAACTTTTAATCTCAACGATGGCGGAACCCAAACATTTTTATCTGTTATTCCAGGCCAATATTTTATATCAGAAGATAGTCCGACAGGATACACATTGACTGGTCTCACTTGTAATTCAAGTGGAACAGGAACAAGCGCAACAACCAATATAGGAGCGCGAACAATATCTATCAATATTGGTGCTGCTGGTGGTGGGAACGTAGATTGTACTTTTACCAATACTGTTCAAAACGGATCGATCACCGTTACAAAACAAACAACTCCAGACGGTTCACCACAATCATTCACTTTTAATTTGGGAGGCAACGCCACCGATTCGGCTTCGTTAACTGACGGTCAATCTCACACTTTTGGCGATTTACTTCCTGGAAGCTATTCGCTTGGAGAAATTATTCCTTCAGGATGGCAGTTTACAAGTGCCACCTGTGACAATAATAATTTTTCCAATGATGGGACAATTAGCCTTTCACCAGCTCAAAATGTCAGTTGTGTGTTCAATAACACTCAACTGGGTACGATGAAGGTTAAGAAGGTGATGGTTGGCGATACGGGAAGCTTTACATTTACCGGTGACGTTGCGGGAACAATCAGCACAAATAACGGGGAAATAACCGTCAATAATGTTGTTCCTGGTTCATATAGTTCTATTGAATCTGCAATTTCAGGTTGGGATTTAACCGGTATATCTTGTGATGATGCAAATAGCACCGGAGACAAATCAACAGGAACAGCATCTTTTAAAGTAGAGGCAAATGAAACGGTAACATGTACTTTTACCAACACAAAAAAGCGGGATATTACTGCCTGTAAATTCGACGACATGAATGGAAATGGAGTCAAAGACGATGGTGATTCTTTACTAGATGGGTGGGATATGACCTTAACTCCTGGAGATGTGACTCAATCAACGGTTAGCGGTTGTACAACTTTTTCCGATCTTCTACCCGGACAATATTCGATAGCTGAGACTTTGAAAACTGATTGGTTAAATACAACCGATCTTTCTCAAAATGTTACATTAACCGCAAATCAAAATGAAAAAATATATTTCGGTAATTTTCAATGTGCCACTATCTCTGGAACCAAATGGGAAGATTTGAATGGAAACGGTGTTAAAGATTCAGGTGAGCCAACTTTGCCTGATTGGACAATTAACTTAGGTGGACAAAAGACCAATTCAACAACAACCAATGCCGACGGCAATTATTCTTTCAAAGTTTGTAACGGAGGAAGTTACACAATCAGTGAAGACTTTCCAAACACTGATTGGTACCAGACCTATCCGGGTGGAACTTCACCAAATCATCAGGTAACCGTCACAAGTGGAGGTAGCTATACCGGAAAAGATTTTGGAAATGCTAAATATGCAAAAATTTCCGGGATTAAATATCGAGACAACGATGGCGATGGCGTTTTAGATGCAAATGATCTAACCGATACTTTAGCCGGTTGGGTTTTTGATCTTTACGACGGGGTTTCCAATGCGGTTTTGTCGACTTATACAACCTTGGCTAACGGATTCTATGAATTTACAGGACTTTTTGCCGGCCATAGTTACTATGTAAAAGAACAACAAAAGACAGGATGGACTCAAACAATCGGTTCACCATCCCCCACTCCAATGACTTTGCAAAGTGGCGACGATAAAAAGGTTAATTTTGCCAATTATGAAAATGTTTCAATAAAAGTTTGTAAGGAAGAAGATAGAGATGGAGACATTAGATCTTCTGATGATCGATCAAATGTACAAGGGTGGTCAATGACCTTATACGATAATGCAGTTCAAGTTGGAAGCGCACAAGTTACAGGAACAGATGGATGTTACACGTGGAGCAATTTAGGACCGGGAAATTACAGTGTTTCCGAAGAAACAAGAACTGGCTGGACAAACCTAAACAACACGAGTCATGGTTTTGGAACATTGCAAAGCGGATCCGGAGAAAGCTCCTGGACTTTTGTGAATTCCAGACTCGGAAAAGTCATCGTTAAAAAAGTAATGATTGGCGGAACTGATACTTTTGATTTTACGGGTGACGCTTTAGGATCAATTGGCACAAATAATGGCACTATTGAGTTGGATAACGTTATACCTGGTTCTGATCCTGCGTCAGTTGAATCGGCAAAAGCCGGTTGGGATTTGACCAATATTACATGTGATGATACGGATAGTATTCCAGACCTACCAACACGAACAGTAATATTTCGTGTAGGGTCAGGAGAAACAGTTACTTGTACATTTACAAATAGCAAGTTGCCTACTTTAACTTTAACTAAAACAGTTGTAAATAACAATGGAGGTACGGCAATAGCAAATGATTTCCAAGGAAAAATCAACGGAGATAACGTGTCTTGGTCAACTGCCAAAACTTTAACTCCAGGAAGTTACACAGCTAGTGAAACAACTCTTTCAAACTACACAGCATCTGAATGGGGAACTGATTGTAATGCAAATGGAAATATAACGTTAGCTTATGGAGATAATAAAACTTGTTCTATAACCAATAATGACAACGCCCCTGCTTTACATTTAAGAAAAACTATTACTAACGACAACGGCGGCACAGCAACTGTTGACGACTTTACCTTAACTGCCAACGGTACGGGAACAAATGACATCTCGGGAACCAGTCCGGTTGATTCAGATGCAACCCTTAAAGCCGACACTTTTGCTTTAAGTGAATCCAGTCTTGCAGGTTATACTGCAGGTTCATGGGACTGCGGGCGAGCAACAATGACAGATCCTACTCATGTTGTTGTACCTTTTGGTGGTGATGTAACCTGCACATTAAATAATAATGACGATGCTCCATCTTTAACATTGGTAAAAGAAGTAGAAGGTGGGAGTAATGAACCTGCGGACTGGACTTTAACAGCAGATGGTCCAACCGGATTTAGCGGAACTGGTCCAACAGTAGATAACGGAACTTCGTTTGATGCCGGAACCTATAATCTTTCCGAGTCAGGACCTTCTGGATATACAGCCAGTAATTGGGTTTGTACAGGAGGAAATCAGACGGACGGAGATACGGTTGTAATTGGTCTTGGAGAAAATGTAACCTGCACAATCACAAATACTCGCGATATCGGATCTTTGGAAGTAAATAAACAGGTAGACACAAATGGAGATGGTGTTTTTGAGGGCGGAAATACCGAAGCAAACGGACTTGGATTTGTCTGGGGAATTGACAGCGAAATTCCAGCCCGTTCAATGGGCTCAACTGCTTCTTCATTAGATACGGGATCTTATAATGTAAATGAAAATAATGACGTTGCTAACTATCATTTCGTCGGTTGGTTTTATAACGGAAGCGACTTTTCTTGTGAAGATCCGGAAAATTCAGAATTACCTGCATTGATCAATGTTTCTAAAGGTTCAACTACCTCGATCACTCTCTGCAATGCCCGTGATATGGGCACGATCACAGTTGATAAAGTAACTGATCCAAGCGAAGCACCCGATGAATTTACTATCAATTTAAGTCAGGGATTATTAGAAAATCCAACCTTGATCCATAGTTCAGTGCTTGCAGACCAGACTACACCAGACACTTATACTATCCCAACAGGTGAATATTGGTTTCAGGAACTTGCCAAAACCGGTTGGGATTTGACAGATGCAACCTGTACAGATGGAGAAGAAAGTTTTGATCCAAGAGCGGACTCTTTTAATCTAACAACTGATGTTAATTTAACCTGTACTTTTACCAATACTCAAAGAGGAAAAGTCATTGTGACAAAATATAGTGACAACAATGGGAATGGTCAAAGAGACGAAGGTGAGAATACATTGTCTGACTGGGTCATTAATTTTAATAAAAATAGCCAAACAACAGATAACAATGGCCAAACAATCTTTAATAATGTTGTTCCAGGAACGTATGATCTTTCCGAAACAATGAAAGACGGATATATACAAACAGAATTATCCTGTTTTGATAGGGAATTTAGAGGAGAAGACAACTTACTTTCAGTTCGTGTCGGTCCTGGGAGCGATATTGACTGTCAAATTGGAAACCAGCCGATTAATCCAAAACTTCAAATTTCAAAATCAAACAATGGAGTAGATAATTCTCGGGGCGGATCAGTTATTTATACTTTGATAGTAAACGCTTTGGATGGCAAGGTGTTAGGAGTAAAAGTAAAAGATTTGCTTCCAAAAGGCTTTAATTTTCAAAATGTTATTTCAATAATTAGGACCAATAGTGTGAACCCATTGATCAACGATGACATAACGGCTTTAGTCGGCGATCCACTATATCATTCACCAGGAACATATAATTTAGGAGATATGAATCAAGACGATATAATCACAATAAAATATCAGGCTATGATTGACGGATCCCAAGCCTACGGACTTTATAAGGACATAGCTTGGGCAGAAGGAACCAACCTGCTTGGTACAAAAGTTCTTGCGTCAGCACAAGACGGAAAGGTTGATGATTATTTTGTCGGTACTTCTGTCCGCATCAATGGTAATTTAACTCAAGAAGGCAAGATCGAAGGCGAAGTATTAGGCGCGTCAACTTCCCTTCCGGCAACCGGAGCTAATCCGGCTTGGTTAATTATTGCTTTGATGTTAACAATTTTTGGAGCCCTAACCGTGGCTTTAGGATTTATGTTTAAAAAAGGTAAGATGATTTTAACAATTCTAACTTTATTTGCAGGTTCATTGTTGATAGTTAATAGTACTTATGCCGCAGATGTTTCTATCCGTCTTTCCGAACCAAAAACACCAACTAGAATAAATAATTTTACAGTTGATTTTGTTGCCTTGGATCTTTCAGATTCAGGAAATCCATTAACCGTAAAATGCTTCTATAAAAAGAATTTAGGCGACGGATGGACTCAATACGGACCGGATATCACGGTGGCTGCACCTGGAAACAACGGAAGCTGCCAGGAAGTTTCTTCCATCGTAAATACAAGCGAAAAGACCTATTATTTTAAGGCTACGGTCAATGGGATTGACTCGGAAACAACAGTTGCGGTCGGATATGATGACCGCGATCCTTCCGTTCCCACCAACTTTAGTAAAGAAAAGATCGGTGATTGTCAATATAAGGTAACCTTTAAGACGGCTGACGATGGACAGACTTCAAGAGTTGAAGTCTACAGATCAAGTTCAACCAGCTTTAATTTAGATGGTGGAACAAGAGTCGCGGATATCTCGATCGGGCCAAATACCGAGGGATCATTTACTGATTCGGTTCCCGACTGCAGTAAAACATACTATTATGTAGTGCGTGCTTTCAACAGCGCCGGCAATGCGTCAGGATCAAACGGAGATTCCGTAACGGTTTCCTCTTCTTCAACTGCAACAACATCTATTACTGAAGGAGGAGCCATCCCGGTTGTCAATGTTACTCTTCCGGCCGGTGGAAAAGAAGGTGAAGGGTCGGTACTTGGAGAAGAAACCAAGGAAGGCAGCAAAGCTGCCGAAGAAGTCATCAATGTCAATAAGCCAACAGTGACCGGTTCGGTAAAAGGAGTCTTTAATTACGTAAAAACCCATAAAAAAATCTCAATCGGCGTCATTCTCGGATTAGGTATAATCGGATATGGTATTTACGCGTACAAGAAAAGAAAGCAGATTGCGGAATAAATCAAATAATTACTTTATTTTATTAGGCGTTGTTCTACTTTCTCTAGGACTTCTAATTTTTATTCTTACTTTCTTTCCGATTATTAAAGAAGAAGCTAAATATGTTCTCCGGAATACTAATTCAACCAACTCATTACAAATTAAACCAATTGATACTAATTTTGGGATCGTTATCCCGAAAATCCTTGCTAACGCAAAAGTAATTGATAACGTTGATCCGTACAACAGTAAAGATTATCAATATGCGCTCACCAAAGGTGTTGCCCATGCTCGTGGGACAGCTTATCCTGGCAACGTTGGCAATATTTTTATATTCGCCCACTCTTCAGCCGACTGGTTTACGGCCAATCAATATAATTCGGTTTTTTATTTGGTCAGTAAATTGGAAAAAGGAGATATGGTAGAGTTATATTTTATGGGGAAAAAATATAATTATAAGATTTTTGAAAAAAAAATCGTCAATCCAAATGCGGTTGAATATTTAAGTTCGAATAATTTAGATATGTCAATTCTTACCCTAATGACCTGTTGGCCTCCGGGAACTAATTTTAAGAGATTGATTATACGGGCAAAAATAAATAACTAAATCTCCAACTTGATTTTCGTCTCCGCATATTCTATTCTGAAAATAGATGTTATAAATTAATATATTTTTATATGGCAAAATCAAAAAAATCAGTAAGACGTGCCCAGCCAAAATATAATCCAATGAGAAGCAATATCATTCAAATGGGTGTTGTGATAATTATTGTTGCGGCTTTGGCTTTGGCTTATGTTGCGGGTATGATGAAATAATAAAGTTTAAAGCCAATCTATGATTGATTTGGATTTAAAATCGTATAGTGATTTGTATCTAAAAAATGCTCAAGAAGAACTAAGGTTGATCCGGAGTTTAATCAGCAGGGATGTTGTTGATATAAAGACGATCCATAGGATTTGCCATAGTTTAAAAGGGCAGAGTTTTTTTATGGGATTTAATGATATTGGGCTTAAGGCTTTGGAACTGGAAATATACTATCGACAACTCCTTGAAAATAATCAAGATCAAAGTAAGAAAACAAATGTTGAAGAGATTTTATCCGAGATAGAAAGATTATTAATTAACAAGATAAACGTAAAATAAAACCAATGAAGATTATTATTATCGAGGATGATCATTTTTTTCAAAATTTTTATTCAATAAAACTGAAAGAACTTAGCTATCAAGTTGAGATCGCTAATGACGGCCAGGAAGGAATGGATAAAATTAAAGTTTTTTTGCCTGATTTAATCTTGCTTGATCTTATAATGCCTGTCAAAGATGGTTTTCAAGTTCTAGAGGAATTAAGAAGCGACCCGATACTTTCAAAGATTCCCGTTGTTGTCTTTTCGACCCTTGGTCAAGAATCGGATATTAAAAAAGCTCTTGATCTTGGAGCGCGTGACTATATAAACAAAAGCTTTTTCGACTTCGACCTGTTTTTAAAAAGAGTGATTAGCTATTTACCAAAACCTAAATGATTATAAGCGATGATGAACTGAAAAAACTAGTAATAAAAAATAATCTTATTGATGAAAAAGGCATCAACCAGATTCTTGAATATTTAAAAAACTCGGACACTACTTTTTATGATGCTTTGATTGAAAAAAATGTCTGTAGTGATGAAAATTTAGGCATTTTAATATCTGATTATTTAAAAATTCCCTTTGTGATTCTTTCAAAACTTTCAATTGCAGAAAACGTTTTTCGTATTATTCCTGAAAATATTGCCAGAAAACATAAAATTATTCCTTTTTTTAAGGATGACAAAAATCTCAAAGTAGCTCTTGTCAACCCAAACAAAAAAACCTTATTAGAAATGCTAGCCCGCAAATCCGGATTAAAAATTATCCCCTATCTGGCAACAGAGAGGGATATTAGCAACACTTTTTTTATCTATCGTAAAGACCTGCAGGTGATATTTGATCAAATACTGGAAAAAGAGGTCTATTCCGATCGGCAGTCAATCATAAAAGAAGATGCCCCAATTATTAAAATTGTTAATTTGATTATTCAGTATGCCTCTCAGGATAAAGCCTCAGATGTTCATATAGAACCGCAGGAGAAAAAATGTTTGATTAGGTTTAGGATTGACGGTATGCTCCATGATGTTGTTTTACTGCCGATTAACCTCCATGACCGGATTGTAACCAGAATTAAAATTGTTGCAAATTTAAGGACGGATGAACATATGAGCGCCCAAGATGGGAAAATGAAATTTAAAGATGAAGAGGAAACAATGGATATCCGGGTTTCCATTTTACCAATTGTTGATGGTGAGAAAGTAGTTCTTAGACTACTGTCAACCCATGCGCGGCAATTTTCTTTGATTGATTTGGGAATGAATGAAAAGGACCTAACTAAATTAAATAATTCAATCTCAAAGTCATATGGCATGATTCTTTCAACCGGACCTACCGGTTCCGGTAAATCAACTTCAATATATGCGATATTAAAAATTATTAACAAGCGTGAAAAAAATATTACAACCGTTGAAGACCCTGTTGAATACCGGATCAAAGGCGTCAATCAAATTAATGTCAACGTTAAAACCGGTTTAACATTCGCAAGCGGACTTCGGTCGATACTTCGTCAGGATCCAAATATTGTTTTTGTCGGGGAAATCCGGGATATTGAAACCGCGGGTATTGCCGTTAACGCAGCTTTAACAGGACATCTTGTCTTATCAACCTTACATACCAACGACGCTGCCACCGCTCTACCAAGATTTATTGATATGAAGGTTGAACCTTTTTTGGTTGCCTCAACTGTCAATGTCATTATGGCTCAAAGATTAATAAGAAAAATATGTGAAATGTGCAAAAGCTCGGTAACAATATCAAAAGTCGAATTGATAAAAAATCTGCCGGAACAAGTAGTGGTTGCTAATCTAGGTAATAATGAAAATTACACAATATTCAGAGGTATCGGGTGCAAGGTCTGTCATAACACCGGTTATGCAGGCAGAATCGGAATTTTTGAAATACTGGAAATTTCAAAAAAAATCAAAGCCCTTATAGTCGCAAAGGCGGATTCGGAAATGATTGCTAAGCAGGCGATCGAAGAAGGAATGACTACAATGCTAGACGATGGTTTAAGCAAAGTTAAGCGAGGATTAACAACACTTGAGGAAGTATTAAGAGTTACAAAAATTGGTTTATCATGAAAACGGAAAATATTTCAATTTCGAATTCTGAAAAGATGGGTTTTTTTATCGGATCAAGCACAATGCTTGCCGCAGGAATCACATTGGTTGAGGCGGTTGATTCAATGCTTGAAGATTCAAAGGGAAATTTAAAAATATTTTTGACAATTTTGAGAAATGATATACAACAGGGTAAAAGGATCCACCTGTCTTTATTAAAATTTCCAAATATCTTTGATAAGGTAACTGTAAATCTAATAAAAGCGGCCGAAGAAGCCGGGACATTGGACTCTACCCTAAAGGAAGTTCAAAAAAATTTACAAAAGGATAATGAGTTTACTGATAAGGTAAGATCGGCGCTTACATATCCTCTTTTTATTGTAGCGGTATTTTTTGGAGTTTTATTAATGATCTTAATATTTGTTATTCCAAGAATTTCAGCAATTTTTTTATCTTTAAAACTTGAACTGCCCCTGCCCACAAAAGTATTGATATTTCTGTCAAATTTTATACTTAAATCAACAGTTCCGTTACTTGTTGGATTGACCTCTTTTTCAGTTTTTATATTTTTTCTTTATAAATCACAAAAGAGGGCGTTGATTCAAGCTATATTTTCACTTCCGGTGGTTTCCGGTCTAATACAAAAAATTGATTTAACCCGATTAACAAGAAGCCTCCATATGCTTTTAAGTTCGGGAGTGAGCATAACTTATTCTCTTGAGTTAATCGAGAATGTTGTTATTAATAAAAATATTTTGGAAATGGTAGCTTATGCTAGAGAAAACGTCGCTTCGGGAAAAAGTCTGGCCAGCGCATTCCGAAAATATCAAAAACATGTCCCCTCTTTGATCGTCAGAGTGATTGAAGCTGGTGAAAAAAGCGGTCATTTGGACAAGTCTCTTCTTGAATCATCAGAATATCTTGATTATGAGGTAACTAATTCACTTAAATCAATGACGGCCCTTCTCGAACCAATTATGCTAGTTTTAATCGGATTTATGGTCGGTGGAATGATGCTTTCAATAATTGCTCCGATGTATGGACTAATTGGTCAAGTCGGCGGCAAATAAAAACTAATATGTCTACAAAAAGTCATACTGGATTTACCTTGGTTGAGATAGTGATCGTAATGGGTATTATGGTAGTTTTAATGATGATCGGATCGGTTAATTTTTTTCCAATTAAACAGAAAGTATCATTGACGACAACAGTTTCAAACATGATCACTGATTTTAAACAACAACAATTAAAAGCAATGAGCGGGAAACTGTCAACGGGAATATATTTTGATCCGGACAATAAAAGCTACGTCGTATTTGAAGGAGATACTTATAATCCTGCTAATAACAGTAATTTTAGGATAAATCTTGGAGATCAAATAGAGACTTCAATTATCGATTTCAGCGGACGGCAAATAATTTTTAATCCTCTAAGCGGCGAAATAAATAATTATATAAACGGCAATAAAATAGCCCTCCTGAATACTTTTTCAAAAGAACAAAAATTAATTTATATTAACAAATATGGCATTATTACGAATGTTCAATAAAAAAGGGCAATCACTGATTGAGCTATTGATAATAATAGGTTTATCGGCATTTTTAATGCCCCCGATTTTTATGGGATATATGTCGTCCAGGGAAGGAAAAGCCCAACAAAAAAAACGTCTTTTAGCAACTTCTTTAATGAAGGAAACTCAGGAAGAGACAAGAAATATCAGGGAACACGGTTGGGACTACTTGGCACCGACCGGGACCTATCATCCGGTCCTTTCCGGATCAACCTTGAGCCTGGTGGCCGGACCGACCAATATTAACGGATTTACTCAACAGGTAGTTGTCGGCGACGTTTATCGGAATACAAGCGGAACAATTGTTCTTTCACCAACACCCGGATTACTTGATCCATCAACTAAAAAAATTACAACAACAATATCATGGACGGAACCAAGAATTTCGTCAATAAATCATGCTACTTATATGACCCGTTTTAGAGATAACATTCCATACACAGAAACAACTAAAGCTCAGTTTAACAATGATCCAACCCACCTGTCCGTTTTTGATAAAACGACGGCAGTGAATACAACCGGAAGCACGCTTCCGGATGACGGAGAGGTTGATATGGGCCTGGGAGGGTTGAGCGATTGGTGTAATCCGGCTCAATCAGTGACAACTGTCAATTTATCAAGACAAGGCATCCCAACGGCGATATCCGCCATTGACGGAAGTGTAATAACAGGGACAGGCGGCAACGCTTCCGGCCCGACTTTTGCTCAAACTTCTTTCCCTTCGGCTCAAACAACAGGGACATACGACAACAATAAAGCCAATGGTGTCTTTCGGGATAATGAACATTATGGTTACATTGCCACAACCGATCATAATGCTGAGGTTAAAATCCTCGATCTTGATCAATACAGTAATCCGCCGGTCAACGATAAGTTTTTGAATATAGGTTGGTTTAATGCTCCGGGTAATGGAACCACTTATGGAAACAGCGTTTATGTATTGAATAATATCGGCTATTTAACAACCCTTGATAATAAATTTTATACATTTAATTTAACCGAAAAAACCAATCAAAGAAGCGAGCTTGGAAGTTATGATTTGGGCGGCATTGGAAATAAGATAGTCGTTTCAACCAGAAACAACAAAACTTATGCTTTTGTAGCAATGGACTCAACGACAACACAGCTTCAAGTTATTGATGTAACCCATCCGGAAGCTCCTTTAAAGGTAGCCTGGTATGAAACCGGAAATAGTCAACCCGGGATAGACATTGCTACAAATTCGAGCGGAACCAGAGCCTATTTGGTCACCTCATACGCTTCGGGGAAAAAAGATTTTTTTATACTGGATACTTCGGCAGAGGCCTTATCAGGTAATTTACCTTTAATTGGAACTTTTGACACCGGCGGTATGACTCCCAAAGGAGTAGCAATTGCGACAGGCAACCGGGCAATTATCGTCGGTACCGGCGGTTCATATCAATACATGGTTTTAAAGCTCGATGATGAGACCTCCCCCGTGTCATGCCCAAACATTGGTTTGGCAATTGCCGGCGGAGCTTTTGGTGTTTCCACGGTCACTCAGTCGTCTAATGGTTACGCTTATGCATATATAGTGACCGGAGACACCAATGCCGAACTAAAAATAATTGAAGGAGGTCCCGGAGGTTCGTTTGGATATAATGGTGTGTATACCTCAGCACCTTTTGATACTGATGGCACCTTTACCCACGCATTTAACCGTTTTTTTGCCAATGTTTCCGTACCATCCCAGACATCAATTGGTTTGCAGGTTGCCGTTGCCAACGCGGGAGCTAATGGCTGTATAGATGCAAATTATACTTTTATCGGACCCGATCCTGCCGATTATCTAAACAGCAGGTTTCAACCTGTTGGATCGGTTATAAGCGGTCAAATACCTTTGGTTACGTATCAAAACTATGTTAATCCGGGCCGGTGTTTTAAATACAAGGCGTATTTGAATACACCGGATAGTTCAAGAACACCCGCCCTATTTGATATGACGGTTAATTATTCGCCATAATATAAATGTGAAAAATAAAAAAAGCTTTACAATCATCGAGTCGTTGCTTTATATGGGGATACTCTCAATTATTCTCATGGTTTTTATCGAACTGTTTGTCTCTTTGACTCGGGTGAGATTGGAAAATGAATCAGCCTCAAATATCCAGCAGGACAGTAGTTATCTTATAAATAAATTTATTTATGATATTCACCAGGCAAAATCAATCGGCCTTCCCCTTCATCCTTCAAGCCAGTCCAACGTATTAAATACCGTCATTAACGGAATTACCTATTCATACGCCATCGATAGTACAAAAAATCTTATAATGACAGATGGTGTGAATAATTATCAATTAAACGGGTATGACACGGAAGTGTCAAGAATTTTATTCACCCGCATTGGTCAGGATGATATTCACGACGTTATTAAAATCGAATTTACAATTGTCAGCCGGGTGCAAAAATCAACCGGTAATGAAAGCCAATCATATGAAACAATCGTCGGGCTTAGAGAAAAACCGTAACGGACAGGCCTTAGTAAGTCTGTTGATGTTTATAGTGGTTGCATTGACCGTGATCACTTCGACCATTACGACAGTAATATCAAATACCGCATCTGCAAGTATTGAACAACAGTCCATTGACGCTTATTATACTGCTGAATCGGGCGCTGAAAATGCGTTAATGAGACTGCTTCGAGACCCTACCTATACCGGCGAAACTTTGCCGGTTGGAAATAATAGCGCAACTGTCACGGTCTCAGGCTCCACCATTGTCAGCACCGGCAGGGCTAATAATTTAACCAGAAAAATTCAAGTTGAAGTCAGTTATACTAATAATCAGATGACCGTTATTAGTTGGAAGGAAATACCTTAATGGCAGATAAAGTAATAAAACAAAACGGGGTTATATGGTTCGATAAAAGTGGACTATCTGTTTATTTGGAAAACAAACCATTTTTACGTTTAAGTTTTACACCGGATCTTTTTTTAAATTTAGAAATAGTCGATAAAATAAAATTAGAAAGTCTCATTTCTACGTTTATCAAGCAAAATAATTTGAATTATTCGTCATTTATATTAATAATAACTCCGGAAATTTTATTTGAAAAAGACTGGACTATTCCTCAAACTGATGTTCAAATAAAAGAAGAAATTGATTTTATCGAAAGCATACCGTTTGAAAATACCCTTATACATTCTTGGATTAAAGATAATAAAAAAAAACTAATTGCTACCAATAAGGATTTTATCATCTGCTTGCAGGAAGCCTTTCAAAAAGAAGATGTTCACCTAACCGGAGTATTTCCATATTCCATTTTTGATGCAAATGTCAGAAATGAATCGGTCAAGGAGATATGGAAAAATATAAATACCTTTAAATCAGATAATTTGTTAGAAACTGATATTGGCCAAAATTTATCAGAACCGACTATTTCTGATAGGACAAAAGACAATAAAAATAGCTCTCTTATGCCGTTATTAATCATCATTTTTGTTGTGTTGACGGGGTTGCTGATTTTTTTGCTCTTAAGAAAATAATTTCGGCTAGTTAACTCCTATAGTATTATCCTCTTGAAATCAAACTTAAATAACTTTATTCTGAAAGTAAGTTATAATTTTTTAAATTTTTATGAAAAGACTTTCACGAGGTTTTACCCTTATTGAGTTGTTAGTAGTTATAGGAATATTGGCCATATTGCTTGCAATCACATTGATTGCCATCAATCCGGCAAGACAATTTGGACAGGCCAACAATACCAATCGACGAAGCGCGATATTGCAGGTATTAAATGCGGTTCACCAATACAACGCGGAGAATGCCCATTTGCCTCCTTCAGTAACAGCAATGGCTGTTACGACACCGGTATTATTTAACAGCACAGGAAGCTTGGGTACACTATGTAGTGAAATAATGTCTACTTATATCCCTGCATTGCCAGTTGATCCATCAATTACGGGTGGAAATATAACTGATTGTACGACAGCAGGTTGGGATACAGGATATACAATTGAAAAAGATGCGGCTGGTAGGATAACCGTCAGTGCGCCACAAGCCGAATTGAGTGCCACAATTCAGGTGACGAGATAAGTAACTTTAGAGTTAGAATTAAAACCCCGCCTTTCTTAGGCGGGGTTTTTTGTAGTTAATAGAATTTATAAATGGTAAAATTTAGTTTATGAAAATATTTGCAAAAATAATTACTTTCTTTTTTTTTGCATTTATCGGATATATTTATCTTCACAATCTGACGAGGGATGTGTACGGAGGCGATATCGGAGATCTGGTTACTTCGGCTTATTTCTTGGGCGTCGCCCATCCGCCGGGATATCCTTTATTTTCCCTGGTTGGATACTTTTTTTCTCATCTTAACATTCCATTTCCGGTTGTTTCGAAAGTCGCTTTGATCTCGGTTGTTTCATCAATGATAGGCTTGATAATTTATTTTAAATTTTGCCTAAAAGTCAGCAGGAATATATTTATTTCACTCCTTTCAACATCGATCCTAGCCTTCTCATATTTATATTGGCTGACGGCTGAACTGCCGGAAGGATTAGCCCTTAATAATTTATTTGTGATTGTAATTTTGCTTTTAGCTATAAAATTTGCCGAAAACAAAAACACAAAAGATTTATATTGGCTGTTTCTGTTTATTGGTTTATCCCTTACTCATCAGTTATTTATCATCACACTCTTTCCGGCAATTTTTTTATTAATAATAAAACATGCAAAATACTTCTTTTCAAAAAAAAGATTTCTAATTGCCGGCTTATTTTTACTGGCAGGACTCTCTGTTTATCTATATATACCATTAGCAGCCTCAAGAAATCCGGTTATAAATTGGGATAATGCCAGTAATTTAAGAAATTTTATAAAACTGGTATTTAGGTATGATTATGGCGGTATTACAAACACTCCAAAAAACGTCCCTCTTCAAATTAGATTTATATTTGTCGAAAAATATTTTAGAACTCTTTTTGATATCCTTTCGTATCAGGTTATATTTGTTCTAATTTTAGGGGTATTCAAAGCATCAAAAATAAATAAAAGACTGTCATTATCATTAATTATCGGTTTTCTGTTAACTGGAGCTGTCAGCTTTTTTTATGCAGCCGGACCAATTTTTTCAGAATATGTCTGGGGTGTCGCCGAAAGATATTACTGTCAATCGATCATAGTTTTAATGTTTTTTATTCCCTACGGATTTGTTCTCATTAAAGAATTTCTGGAATCAAAATTTTCCTCCTTGATTTATAGCTACCTTATTTTGACGTATTTTGCGATTGTTCCTGTTCTTTTATTTAAATATAACTTCCCAAAAACAAATCTCTCCAAAACTAAGATCGGTTACAATCTTGCTGCAAGTATCTTGAATCCTTTACCAAAAAATGCAATATTATTTGTTTATGGAGACAACACTTCATTTGACGTTTGGTATGTCCATTACGTCTTAAATTTACGGCCTGATGTAGAAATTATCAATCCCCCGAATGTTGGAAATAATATTTATTTAAATAGGGAAATTAATAATTATTATTCAAAAAACCCAAAAGCTGAGTTAAGGTCGATCATTTCAGATACTTTTGAAATTCTTAAAAAAGACCACCGGATATTTTTGACAAATCCGACTATTTCGACCCCTAACGGATCAATTCTGCTTCCTAGAGGAATGGTGTATGAGGTGATAAAAAAAACCGATGCTCCAACAGAGGAACGATTTATATCCGAGCAGGAAGAAATTTGGAAAAATATCAAAATACAAAGCAGAAGTAAATTAGATATGTCTGAGCAAAATTTTGTCGCATCCGAAGTACCCTTGTTTTATTCCCGGGCTTTAGTTAATACCGGTGATTATTTAATAAAGCACTATAAGAACTATGAAGAAGCAGAACTTTACTATAAAAAAGCAATTGATGCCGATAATGATAATCCGGCAGGTTTTGCCGGGCTGTCAGCCAGTCAATATAATAATCATGACTGTAAGGGAGCGATAAAAAATATTTCAAATGCTATAAATCTTTATCCCGTCTGGAACGGATATTACTTACAAAGGTATTATTATGCTAAAAATTGCGGTTTAGAAAAGAAACAGCTTGAAGATATTAAATATGATTATAAAAAACGTTTTCAAATAGATATCGATCGGGCATTAATTGAATAATTTTTTATTATAATGAAATTATATGAAAAAAATTTTATTGGTGGAAGATGATAAGTTTACCAGTGACATTTATGTTCAAATATTGTCGGGTGAATTTAAAGTCGATACAGCTGAAGATGGCGAAAGTGCTTATAAGATAATTACGGGAACCGAATACGATTTAATTTTGTTAGATATGTATCTGCCCATAATGGACGGAAAAAAGTTATTTGAAAAGCTTGAAAACGATTTCCCCGGAAAATATAAGAAAAAGATCGTCTTTATTACCAATGACGATAGCGAAGAAACGGTTAAATATTTTAAAGAATTAAAAATAGATTATTTAATAAAAAGCACCGTTAATCCTCAACAGTTTTTTGATAAGATCAAGGGGTATTTTACTCCGTAAAAAATCTGAACTAGTACTAAAAAGGTAAGATTTGACAACACGCATAAGAGATACTATAGTTTTTGCATGTGGGGTATAACCTACAATTTATCTTCAAGTTTTTCTTCGAAAGGGGGTGATATAAAGTGAAAAAATTAATCGCGATCTTATTTGTTTTTAGCGTATTTTTTCTGGTAGGATCAGTGAAAGCAGGATTTGATCAATACGGATATAATGACACAGCTAGAATATTTAATGGAACGGGTTCGGGTTGGTGTCAAGGAAAACTGGAAATGGATAAAGATTATTGTGACGACTACATGGGTATATACGCAAATGACAAAATTGTAATGAAGTGGAATTCCGCTTGGGATGCATGTAATGAAAATTACAATGAAGAAAACTGTCTAGGGGCATGGACCGACAATGAATGGAATGGTAAAAAATTAGGAGGAAGCGGCGAAGTTTGGCATTACAAAATTATTTGGGTTGGTCCTGGAGCAGAAAGTAGTCCATATTGGAAAGAAGGTGGATACTCAATATGGGGCGGGTATGAAGTAATTATGGATCAGGGAACTAATTCAGAACATATTCATTCCATATTACATTCGATTCCGGCAGGATATGGCGTTCACTAAACCTTTTGGGATTTAAAACCCATCGTTTTTGACGGTGGGTTTTTTTTATTTGTGAATAAAAAGTAATACGTTGGGCAGATTGCGGCCGGGTCCGGCTTTGTATCCCCCGCTCCATAGAGCGGTTGATCCTCCATCGTCAAGATTAAGAGCATTTTGTATCCCCATGGTATGAATCACATGGGCAGCTTCGGCAACGGTGGCGTTAAATACGACACCGATATAGGCAGTTGAGCCTGACGCTCCGACAAAACTTCTATTGCCCTTGCTGCCTCTTTTAGGTTCTCCATCACCGTTAAAAACGATATTATTATTAGAAACTAAAAGCGGTTGCATGCCAAGAACCGCATCAACCCCCGTATCACGTCCCAATTCTAACGATTGGCCGACAAAACGGGCTGAATTGCCGGAAAAAACTACTGCCGGTACAGTACTATAAACGTTATTATCGGAATTTAAATATTTTTTATTTTTGTTCATTGCTAAGGTATCAAAAGAATTCTTCTTGTCAGAACAACTCGGATAATCTGCCGGACAAAAATAGGATCCGTTTATACCTGCAAAAGCTCCTGAACGAGAAACATAATCACCTAGAGACAGAACCGGGCAGTCATTTTTACAATCGGAATCGGAAGCAGTATCAACAATTACCCTGGTTGAATTTAAGTCAGCCGAGACAATTCCAACCAAAAAATCTCCGACATCGCTTTTAACGACCTGCTGCTGATAACCTGCTCCGGGCGGGGTATTATTTTCCGGCACGTTAACAGGAATTTGAAAAGACGCCAATATCGTTTGTTTTTCAGCGGTAATCTCCCTTTCAAAATTTAATAAGTCAGCTTCTGCCGACGAATAGTTTCTTTTGGAAAGCAACGTCAAAATATCGGCAAAAGCAGAATCAAATTTTTCCGTTTTTTTGCTGACAACTTTCAGGTCAAGAAGTTTTTCATAGGCGGATACGGCTTTTGTGTAAGCTGTTTCAATATTATTTATTTTAAGTTGAAGATCTTTATTTATCTTGTATTGATCTTGTGATTGTAGAATTTTTATATCTGCCAAAACTTTACTGCTCGCTTTAATTAAATTTTCTTTGTTAGATTTCAAATTAGCGATTTCCTTAATATTGTCGACATAAACTAAATAATTACCAAATATTATGATAATTAAAATAACTATCAAAAAAGAAAGAATTAAAAACAAAATATTCTTACCTAAAAAATTTTTCAACTTATATATAGTGTAACAAAAAGGAGAGTCTTTGGCCCGATAATTTATTTTATTTAAATCTCACCGTTAACTATAAATTTTATGACATTGACTATTCTACTAACCCCTGATTTTATATTTGCAAATTCATCCATAATGTTAAAACTTGTTACACCGCCTGCAATATTATTTCCTAATTGCTTCATAGTTCCAACTTGTTCTGCGAAAAAAGTTCCTATTCCGTTTACGGCATTTGTCAAAAACATATTTGGTTCGTTAATTTTTGGATAGACTACTCTGACTGTGGATTTAGCAGATTCGGATAAAAAAGAGTCGAGCTTAGAATAGACTCTTTTTAATGCTGCTCTAAGATGTTTTTTTTTAACCTCATCAATGCTCGATCCGATCAATCCTAATTCTCGATTAAGAATTTGAGTTTCCATAGAATTATAATCGCTTCTTAATTTTAAGTCGGCGATTCCTCTTCCTTTTCTGCTTAACTCTTGTCCAAAGATCTTTCCAACGGCATTTGAATATTTTCTGCCTCGTAATTTATTTTCCGCATTCATAGACCTATAATATTACTATATATCTTGAATATTTTCAACAGTGAGTATCTATTGAAATAAATACGTTGAACAGACAATCTAAAAGGTTATTTTTGTAGGTTATAAGCAGTAGACTTACAAGTTCATAAAGTTTATAAATTATAAAGTTATAAAGTTTTTAAAAAATATGTGGAAAATATTTTTGAAAGTTACTATATTTCTTACTATCTATTTATTGCTGACAAATTCTGTTTCAGCGGAAGTTTATACTCGTTTTGTGACTTCGGGAACGTTTGGTTCGCAAACCAATGAAGATACGTTAAGCAAATGCGACAACTCAACTTCATCCAGCTATAACAGTGCATTTTATGACTATTTTACGGTTGATAATACGGATCTTCCCCCAGTTGATGAGCTCGTTTCAATTGACTATTGTATTCAGGGGCGGGGAGATCTTAACGTGGGATTTAATACTGAACACTTTTCTACTTTTGTTGGAGATAATTCCGAACAATGTTATAAAGCCTCAATTTATGACTACCCAAATATTTATGAAAATATTTGGCAGCACAACGGTTACGGATTATTTGCTGGTGCACTAAATTCAGATTCTTCAACTGATTGTTTGTATATAAAAATTAACACGATTACTCCATCACCTACAAATACTCCGACTCCCTCACCGACAAATACTCCGACACCAACCAGCACGCTAACTCCAACTCCGTTTCCAACAACAACTTCGACCAATACTCCTACTTTAATTCTGACTGCGACAAATACTCCTACACACGAATCAAGTTTAACTACAGAAACGACTAATATCGTTTCCACCCCGATTTGTAACGATCAAAAACCAGGTAGCGCTCCAGTTCTCCATTTAGCAACTTCCTCAGGTCCCAATTCAATTACCCTAAACTGGGAAAAAGCTAATGAACCGGTTAGTTATTACCTTGTTGCTTACGGAATGAAACCGGGTGAGCAACTATACGGCAATCCAAATGTCGGTAATTCTGACACCACTTCATACACGATCAGCAATCTTTCGAGCGGTCAAAATTATTATTTTAAAGTCAGGGCGGGAAACGGATGCACACCAGGCGATTTTTCAAACGAAGTAATCGGAAGAGTGTTTAACGGTCCTATCGCCGGGATACCGGAAGGTTTTGTTGAGGACGTCTTAGGAGTATCAATCAAAACCTCGCCTCAACCGCCAACAATAAAAAAGACAAAAACTAACCAAACAGTTAAAAAAATAGAAAAAAAATTTCCTAAATATATTTTTCCGATTATTTTACTAATATTATTTGTTGCTACGTCGATTTACGTGTACAAAAAAAAGGATAGCTCTTTTTAAATGTGGGCTTACTTGGACTTGAACCAAGGACCTTTGCAATGTGAATGCAACGCTCTAGCCAACTGAGCTATAAGCCCTAAATTCATTATACAAAAATCGATTGTAAAACATTCACTTTTTTTCTAAAATGAACTCTTATGAGGACAATAGTCAAATCGATCATTGAATTCGTCATGGATATTCTTGAGACGGTTGTTTTTATCGGGTCGATGTTTATTGTTGTTTATCTATTTATTTTAACCCCTAATCAAGTCAAAGGGGCTTCAATGGAAAATACTTTTCATACAGGCGATTACATTTTAACCAGCCGTGTGACATACAAGTTCCGGAGATTGGAACGGGGTGATGTTATTGTTTTTAAGTCTCCAAAAAACCCTGACGTTGAATACATTAAAAGAATTATTGGTTTATCGGGTGATATCATAACGATTTCTGACGGAGTCGTAAAAGTAAATAACAATGAATTGAAAGAAAATTATATCGCTGCAACAACCAATTTGTGGGAAGGCGGATGTATTAAAGATAACGTTCCGTACACTGTTCCGGAAAATTATATTTTTGTAATGGGAGATAATCGCCCCAGGTCCTCGGATTCAAGGGAATTTTGTGCTGTCACAACCGACAGTATAATCGGAGATGTTTTTTATAGGTACTACCCTACAAATGTTATGGGAGTTATCTCTAACCCCCTGCCTAAATCCTTACGTTAAATTGAAGTTTTTTTGTTTTCTTTGCAATTAATTCTTTAGTCTAATAATCGGGCTAGGAAAATTTGATTAGAGTCGTACTCGCACCTTGCGAGTCAGACTACTTTCTTTACAAATTGAAAGAAAATAAGAAAGGAGGTGATCCAACCGCTCCTTCCAGAACGGTTACCTTGTTACGACTTAACCCCCATCGCCGGTAATATCCTCTTCCGATAAATCGAAATTCAAATATCATCGACTTTGTTGGCTTGACGGGCGGTGTGTGCAAGAGGCAAGAACGTATTCACCGCGACATGACTGATTCGCGATTACTACCAATTCCGTGTTCATGAGGTCGAGTTGCAGACCTCAATCCCCACTGAGGATAAATTTCAGGGATTTGCTCAGAATTACTTCTTGGCAAAACCCGTTGTTCTTATCCATTGTAACATGTGTGTAGCCCAGGGCATAAGGACCATGCTGACTTGACGTCTGCCCCGCCTTCCTTCCCGACTAAGTCGGGACCGTCTCTTGTGACAAATATAACACAAGATAAGGGTTGCGCTCGTTGTCCCACTTAAGGGTACTCCTCACGGAACGAGCTGACGACAGCCATGCAGCACCTGTGCTATCATCCTTGCGGATTTCCCACTATTTCTAGCAGAATGTACGATAGCATGTCAAACCCTGGTGAGGTTCTTCGGTTTGTTTCGAATTGAACCACATGTTCCACTGGTTGTGTGCCTCCCCGCCAATTCCTTTGAGTTTCAACCTTGCGGCCGTACTCCCCAGGTGGCTTGCTTAACGGGTTACCTTCGCTACACCCCTCAACCTTGCGGTCGAAGAATGCGGCTAGCAAGCATACGTTTAGGGCTAGGACTACGCAGGTCTCTAATCTGCTTCGCTCCCCTAGCTTTCGTGTCTCAGTGTCAGTCTGCTTTCAGAAACTCGCCTTCGCCACTGGTGTTCCCCAGGGTATCAACGCATTTCACTACTCCTCCCTGAGTTCCAGTTTCTCTAAAGCAAACTCTATCAAGCCAGTATTTTGCCCCTTTCTACGGTTGAGCCGCAGTATTTGAAACAAAACTTAGCAAGACACCTACACTACTTTTTACACCCAGTAAAACCGGATAATGTTTGGGGCCCACGTATTACCGACGCTTCTGGCACGCAGTTAGCGGCCCCTTTCTTATAGAGTACCATCAACCCCGACTAAGTCGGGGCTTTTTCCTCTATCACAGTAGTTTACGCTCGTTAGAGCTTATTCCTACACGCGGTGTCGCGCGGTCAGACTTTCGTCCATTGCCGACTATTCCTGATTGCTGCCTCCCGTAGGAGTGGGGGCCGTGTCTCAGTCCCCCTCTGGCTGACCACCTTCTCAGGCCAGCTACTCGTCGTAGACTTGGTAGGCCATTACCCCACCAACTATCTGATAAGCCACAGGTCCATCTCTTTTCGAGAAGTTAATCCCTTTAACAAATACCTTACGGTATTCATACCATGAAGTATTATCCCACCTTTCGATGGGCTATCCTTCAAAAAGAGGTAAGTCCCTATGTGTTACTCAGCCGTCCGCCACTACCTTCTGCCTTGCGGCAAAAAGACGTTCGACTTGCATATCTCAGGCACACCGCCAACATTCATCCTGAGCCAGGATCAAACTCTTAAAAAAATCCCTACAAACGCACAACGCATCTGTAGCGGATGATCCTAACCCGATTATTGAAAACTAAAAAAATTAAATTGGCAAAGAAAAACAACAAAATGTCAAAGAGCATCCAAATTTCTTTTGGTGAGTTCTAATTTTATATAAAAAATAATCAAAAAGCAACCGCTAATTTAGGAGATTAAAATCTTGGAAAAGGCTTCTTCATTAGCCGTCAATTTCATCAAACCATTAATCGTTGAATATTCATATTTATCGTTACAGTAAACCCCTACCTTAAGTTCGTCTTCAAAAAACTTGTCGATTCCTTCAATGCGGGACAATCCTCCCGTCAGGATCACTCCCTTTTGCATCACTTCATCAACTACTTCCGGAGGAGAACTTTCTATCAACTCTTTAATACCATCGATAATTTGGTTAAAGTTTACTCTCAACGCCTCATTAATATCAGAACTTTTTATTTTTACAGATTTTGGTAAACCATTTTCGAGTGATTTACCCCGGGTGACAACAATTTTTTCTTCGTTTTTGAAATTTAAAATATCAATTTTGAGGTGTTCGCAGGTCGCTTCTCCGAGAATGATTCCATATTTTAAATAAACGTAGTTATAAATCACCTTGTTCATTTGATCTCCGGCATTTTTTATGGTTTTTTGGGAAAGTATTCCTGAAGATCCGACAATCGACAGCTCAATTAATCCGCCCCCTAAATCAGCAATCAGAGTTGGTTGATGGGATAGAACATTTATGCCTGATCCCGCTGCAGTGGCCAAAGGCTTTTCAACTAAAAAAACTTGAGACATACCTATTTTTAATAATGCCTCTTTGACCGCTTTTTGTTCAATTTCCGTGGCAATGGTAGGAACTGTTGCGATTCCTACCATCATCGGTTTTATTGTTTTGTTTTTTGAATATAAATAAACAGATCTTTCTAAAAATTTCTGCAATAAAAATACTTCAGCGTCAAAATCGGAGATAACCCCGCTGACAATCGGTCTGATAACTTTAATAAATTCGGGAGTTTTGCCTAAAATAGTTTTTGCTTCAGTACCGGTAAATGAGTAATCTTTAATTCTAGTGTTATAACCTAAAAAGGTGGGTTCCCGTAAAATAACTCCTTTATCTTTGATGGCGATTTTTGTTATAGAAGTGCCTAAATCAAAATAAATTTCTAAATTAGCAAAAAACGGCAGCTTGATTTTTTTAAAAATTTCAGTTAAATTAAGCATAATGATTGATCAAACTATCCTTTTTCTTTACCAGGCCCTTTTTTTTGTAACTCCGTTGATAATGACCAAATCAACTTCGGAATTATTTGAATTCAATAAAATCCTTTTTATTTACACTACAACAATTCTAATCACTTTCTTCTGGTTCTTAAAAATGATCGTTAATAAGAAAATTATACTGAAAAAAACATCTTTAGATATACCGATTTTAATATTTTTGTTATCTCAGTTAATTTCAACGGCAACATCGATCGATGTTAATACTTCAATCTTTGGTTATTACGGTCGTTTTAACGGAGGATTGCTTTCGATCATTTGCTACATATTGCTCTACTATGGTTTAGTTTCCAATATAGTCAATGTTAAAAGGTTATTGAAAACAATTGTTCTCTCTTCGTTATTTGTGATACTTTGGGCAATTCCAGGACACTTCGGCCATGATCTAACCTGTCTTTTATTTACGGGCCAATACAATAATTCCTGTTGGGATAATACAACACTTGCATTTCGTCCGGAACTAAGGGCTTTCTCAACATTGGGGCAACCTAACTGGCTTGGAGCTTATTTGGCCGTTGCCTTTTTTATTGGTATTTATTATTTAATAAAAAATAAATCTGATGCTAAATATTTAATACTAAATACCGCATACTTGTTTTTGAACTTTTCAATGATTTTGTTTAGCCGGTCAAGATCAGCGATTGGAGCAGTTATCGTCGGCCTGATTTTGTTTATCAGTTACTATTTTTTCTTTATTAGGTCTAACTTTAAAAATTTTTTAATCCTCTTATTAGTAATAACCATAGTCCCAATATTATTATTTAAAACCGGGGTGGAAAAAATTGACAAATACCTTTCAATATCAAATGTTGGGGATCAAATATCAGAGGTACAGATCAAAAATCAAAAAGAAAACATTAATATACAAAAAACTGACAACGTTACAGAGTCTTTTGATATCCGTAAAATTGTTTGGGAAGGAGCTTGGAAGTTGGCGGTAAAATATCCTTTATTTGGTACCGGTGTTGAAACATTTGCCTATAGCTACAATCTTGTCAGACCGGCCGCCCATAATTTAACCAGCGAGTGGGACTACGTTTATAATAAAGCTCATAATGAGTATTTGAACCACCTTGCAACAACGGGATTTGTCGGACTAGGATCTTATCTAATTTTTATTGGTGTTTTCGTTTTTTATATTATAAAAAAGATCAAATATCAAATATCAAAAAACTTAAAGTTTTTAAACTTGGATTTGAGCTTTGACATTTTAACTTTGAGCTTGTTTTGTGGTTGGTTGACAATATTAATAACCAACTTCTTTGGTTTTTCAACAACCACAACCCAGCTATTCTTTTATTTGATACCGGCTTTTGTGATTTTGCTAAACAGTGACGCTGAAAATAGTAGTAATAACAATAAAACATTTGTCAGTCTTTCCACCTTTCAAAAGTTCTTAATTTTTATTATTATTTCTTCTGCTATTTACCTTTTATTTTCTACCGTGGTCTATTACATGGCTGATGTCAATTATTCCTTGGGGACAAAATATGCAAAGATCGACGATCAGCAAAAAGCCGCTGCATATCTTGAAAAAGCGATACAGTTGCGGAAAGAACCGGTTTATGAAGACCGGTTTTCTTCAACCTTAGCTTATCTTTCCGCCTTAGCATCACTGCAAAATCAAAAAGATATGGGTAAACAAATTGCTGTAATGTCAGATTCTTATAATCGTGAGTTAGTGAAAAAATATCCAAAAAATGTTTTTTACTGGAAAACCCGGGCAAAAAACATGTTTTATTTTTATCAGGTGACCAATAATGAAAATGAAATATTAGAGGGTATCCAGGCTTTGAAGAAAGCTCGCGAATTATATCCGACCGATCCTAAAATACCGTATTCATCGGCTCTCTACTATACGACTCTTTATGATTCATCGAAAGATATTATGCAGAGACAAAATTGGAAAGATTTATCTCTTAAGGAGATTGACAAAACTATAGAGCTAAAATCAAATTTCAGAGAAGCTTATCTATTTAAGGGTCAGCTGTTAAAAAAATACGGACAAACGAGCGAAGCCAAGGGCGTTTTTGAATATATATTAAAAAACTTTAATGAGAAAGACCCGGATGTCCTTAAAGAACTTCAATAATTCATGGCGATATATTTGAACTCGATACACCCCAAACACAATGATCAACGTCAGCTGTGTTGTCAAGATTTCTACAAGGTCCGCATGAAGTCATAGATGTAGTAGTATAACCAGATGATATGTAAGTTAACTGCTGCAACTTGTTTTCTAAACAGGCAAATATTTTATAATCACTCCCGTCTGTTGATAGATATTCATAATCTTTTTCGGAAAGCGGGTCATTGGGAACTTTTTGCATGTAAACTTTACCGCTGATTGGGTCCGACAGAGAACTTTCAAAAACTAAGGCAGATGGGTAGGCTTTTTTATCTTCATAATACATTTCAAGAGCCCGCTGGATCTGTTCCAAATCCCCTTTCCGCTTGGCATCACGGCCTTTTTTGAGTGAGGTAAAAAAATTGCCGGTGATTAACGCTGCCAAAACGCCTAATATCATAATAACAATTAGAAGCTCCATCAAGGTGAAACCTTTTTTATTCATAATTTAAATATATAATATTTTACGAAAAAAGGGTGGATTTCTCCACCCTTTTTTATTTAATTAAAGGTTGCTTAGTTTATACACCAAAGACAAGTCAAGTCTGCCCCGCCCTGCCCTTTGCAGGTTCCAGCAGCTGCCTCAACTCCAGTTGCAGCCACAAACTTGGTGTTTGGATCCTCAATAAATGATTTGGCTAATGGCTTATAACATACTTCGACAGTTGCTGTAGTATTGTTACCAAAAACCACCAGTTTCCCTAAAGTTCCATCACCGGCTAAACTTGAGAACGCACTTTTCAGCTCTCCTGTACCAACGATATTAGGAATAACAGTAGTTTTTAAATTAACCGCAAGATTTGGAGAACCCTCATTAAAACCGTCAACGGCACAGGCTCCTACGGCAGTACACCATGGCATTATATTCTTGATTGCATAATACCTAACAATTGCACCATGAAGTTCCGCAGCCGTGTTTCTAACTCCGGTATCAGTACCTTTTTTAAGTTGTTCGAAGGGATCAAGTGCGGCTAGCAAACCAACTGCTAAAGCACCCAAAAGCGCAATAACGATCAAAAGCTCGATTAGAGTAAAACCTTTTGTAAATTTTTTCATATAGACTCAATATAATATATTTCTTTTCCGTTTGTCAATAGGCATTTATTATGCTATTATTATTTTGTTATTTAATATTTAAAATTTAATATTTGACCTATGGCTCCCCTACCAAAATCCAAACGTTCAACAAAACGAAAAGGTAAGAGTTTAGCTTCAAAAGTTAGAGCCTTTTCTAAGTTGGTTAAGTGCTCGAACTGTGGAAAAACTAAACTTCCACACAAAATCTGTAAATATTGCAAAAAATAACAATGGATCCACGACATGAGCTTCGAGTTAAGATCGTTCAACAGCTTTTTGCCTTAAGTTTTTCGAAAGGAAAAGTTAATGTTGTTGATAAGAAAACCAAAGATGTACTAAAAAATATTCAGGCGATAAACGATTCTATTAAGAAGCACGCTCCTAAATATCCGTTGGAAAAAATATCTAAGGTCGACTTGGCAATTCTTCAACTGGCGATTTATGAATTGAATTTTGAAAAAAAAACGCCTCCAAAGGTAATTATTGACGAAGCGATTGAGTTATCAAAAGAATTAGGCAGTGAAAAAACTTTCAGTTTTGTCAACGCTGTGTTAGGTAAGGTTTATAATAAGGAAATAATTATATAAGTAAAAAATATTATGGATAATAAATACTCAAATCTTGAGACTAGGATTAATTTAAAATTTAAAGACAGGACGTTGCTGGAAAATATTTTTATTCACCGTTCGTATCTAAATGAGCACAAAAAATCGCTTTTTCAGTCAAATGAGAGACTGGAGTTTTTAGGAGACAGTGTCCTGTCACTTATAACTTCAGTTTATTTATTTAAACACTATCCTGAACTAAAAGAAGGCGATTATACGGAAATAAAATCCGCAATTGTAAAAATGGACAGTCTGGCCGAAGCTTCGAAAAAAATTGAGCTTAATAAATATTTGCTTCTTTCAAAAGGTGAGGAAAAGGGAGCGGGAAGAACGAACAATAATATATTGGCGGATTGTTTCGAAGCTCTTATTGCCGGGATCTTTCTGGATAAAAACTTTGAGGCAGCTTACACGTTTGTCGTTGATTTTCTTTTTAAAGATAAGCTTGATTATCTTTTGAAGAACAATCTCTATCTCTCTTCCAAAAGTAAATTGCAGGAAATAATTCAAAGAAAGTATAAAAAAACACCAGTTTACAAGGTGCTTGAAGAAAAAGGACCGGAACATAAAAGGGTTTTTAAGATAGGAGTATATTTTAACAATAAAATTCTTGGAATTGGCACAGCTCCTTCAAAAAAAGAAGCTGAAGAAGGAGCAGCAAAAAAAGCCTTTGAAAATATTCATTTATTGTGATAACATTTCTTCTATGGCTGTTGCACTTAAATTATACCGACAAGGAAAAAAAGGAAAACCATCTTACCGAATTGTGGCTGTTAATAAGCACTATAAGGCGGACGGAAAATACATTGAAGAAGTTGGTTTTTACGATCCCATGGCTAACCCGGTTATCTTTACGGTAAAAAAGGAACGATTTGATTATTGGATGAAAGTTGGCGCTCAAGTATCAGAAGGCCTTCAGAAATTACTTAAGAATAGGAAAGTTTAAAACGGATTTTGTTTCCTCGGATAACTATAATCGGGCGCTACTTCAGGTTCAAAAGTGAAATTAACCTTACTTTTAAGAGCTTCTAACTCCTTAAATATTTTGTCATCGGGCTCGATCTCTAAATTTTTAGTCGTAGAAACTTTTTTTGTATAAAAAGTTAAATCAATTTTAATGGTTCCAAAAAAATTCGGATCAAGCTGGATTTTGTCAGAAGTAATAAGCCGGCCACCGCCAAAGTTATAATTTTTCAAGAAGTCAATAAAAGTTTGACTGTCGCCTACTCCTAAAACATTAAGCTTTAACTTTTCTGCTGATGAATTTCCAACAGCGACAGTATACGAAGTAATAATAAAATTTGATTCTTGTGATAACTTTTCTAAAGCATAAACGATTGAAAAATAGTCTTCTATATTCGGAATCAATTTATTTAAAAAATCCAAATCTTCGTCCAGTTTTTCAGAAGAAGGAATAGTTGTGTTCATTAGAGTAACTTTATTTTTTAGTTGATTTAGCTCGATCTTTAAAGAGGAAATTTTCTTTTCATAGCTTAAATTATTAGTTATACCTATTTTGATGGTAACGATGATCAATATAAATATAAAAATATTGCCAATAATATAAAAAATATTTTCTCTTAGCAAACGGCGCAAAAAAGGTTTAATCGTAAATTTCATAATTCAATTTTTATCGGGGTAAATTTCCCGCTGAAACTTAATTCATAGCTTTCCTTTTTTTCCTCATTACCTATAACGACAAAATTTTTTAAAGATATACTTTCAAAATTATTAATAAATTCTTTAGATTCTGCAAATTTTAAAAAATCCATTAAGGTGCTAAAGTTGGAAAAAGTAATGGTAAAAGATGCCTCTCTATTTTTGTTGACCTCAAAAGATTTTAGATTAGCAGCCTGACTGCTGTTTTTTATAGCATCAGAAAGTAGCTGGTAATAAGGTGTTGATGAGGCATCGTCTTTTAAAAAAGTTTTCAAATCTAGATATTTCTTTTGGATGTAATTGATCTTGGCTTCATCGGGGCGTCTTGTTGTTAGCAGTTGCAAATAAGTTTTCTTTTGTAAATTCATCTGTTCAAACAAATTAAATTTTTTCCTTACCGTTAAATAGAAAAAAATAAAAAGAATAAGCAAAAAAAAAGTAAGTATTGCAGCTGATAGTTTTAAACGTTCGAAAAAATTTTCGTATTTTTGATAGTCTTCACGGTTGACAAGAAGATTAATTCGGGTTTTTTTCATATTATCTTAAATTTCCACCTATGGCCGAGACAAAAATAGGCAATTCATTTTTGTAAGTTTCTGTTAATTGCGATTTCCCCAAAATAGAATAGGGATTAAGTATGTCGACCGGGCGCTGCATTTCTTCGCTCAAACTTGTCACTAAAGACGGAAATAAAAATATTTTGTTAGTAAATAAAATTGAAGCCGGATTATGTTTTGCGGCAAAAATTTTTAATTCGTTAGAAAATTCTTTAACCAGAGGTTGGACAATTGTGTCTACCGGATAAGAAGAAGGATTTTTTTTATCAAAGTTCTTGAGAATTTCTTCGGATTTTTTTACATCAGTGTCAGTATTAACCTGGGTTTCTTTTAAAAATAATTGATATCCGATTGAAAGATGATGCGTCTCAGTTATTGTTAGTTTTTCGGGGGAAAAATAAGCTAACGAAGTTGAATTTTCATCAAAATTAGCGATAACGATGCCTTTATCCTGGTTAATCTTAAATTGGTTAAGAATATATTTATTAAAAGTATTAATAAAACGGCTGTTGCTGCTTAGTTCATTTTCAACGGATTCGGGATTAAGTCCGGCCAATTCAATTGTTGTTTGAATTTTTTCTACGATTTTTTTTGGAACGGCCACAATCAAAAGAAGGACCTTTTTTTCCTTTAAATTTTCCTCTATTACTTCAATATCTATATTTGTTTCTTCGATAGGCATTGGTATAAACTGATCGGCCTGATATTTAATTGCGGAAATCAGTTCTTTTTCATTTAACAATGGCATTGAAACAACTTGGCAATAGGTAAAGGTATCGGGAATTATTAAATTGACACTTTTTTTAGTGATGTTAAGTGTTTCAAGGAGTTTTTTTATTTTGGCCACTTCATCATCAATGATTTTTTCAAGATTGCCGGTATAAAATAAATCAGACGTTTCAGTTTTACCCAAAGCGCTAACTTGAATTACATCACCCACCCTTTTAGCATCAACGAGCTTAGTAAATTTTTCATCAATATCTAAACAAAACGAATCATCTGTCATACTTTCAATATAAAAGAAATTGACACAAAATTCAAATGACAAATTTAGTAGTTTCTTATTTTTATCCGCGATTGATAGTGCAGAGATGTAATTTCTTCAGGCCGCGTTGTTGCACAATTAGGAAGCCCGTTATCATAACAAACATCAAAACTGAATTGAACTGACGGAGCAGAATAAACGTTATCCCTTGAGCAACTTATAGAAAAATTAGAAATAAAAATTTTTGTTGAAGTTAGATTAATTGTTTGATCATTTGGGAGATTTTCTAAATCAGCTGATTTAGAAGCAATCGTATTTCCTGATATCTCATAGCCAAACCAATTTTTACTTTTATCAAGAAAAAATAAACTGGTTGTCGGATTAGAAAAACTAAGCGCTTCCTCACATATTTTGGTCGTATCATTAACAGGTTTGCCGGTATGAATGGAAAAGGCCCGATCTTTAATTGTATTTCCTATAACACTACTCACATAATCACCTTCCCTTTTTATTTGACTGAGACGGTTAATTTTTAATTGCTGACGCATTAAAGTTAAAATAATAGCAACCAGCACAGGCAAAGTAATGCCGATAACCGCAATAACAACAATGGTTTCTATAAGAGTAAAACCTTTTTTCATAAGAATCTATATATGGTTATTCCAAAAGTTTAAAAACCGATTTTATTGAAACATTTGAATCATTAACTCCCTCTTTCCATGTAACTGTAACAGTTGTATTGACTTGGTTTACAGGGGATCCGGTATTAGTTATTAACAGTTTTCTCAAGAAAAATGACGGACTTCCAAGCGAATAAGTTTCTCCACAGTCCCCCAAATTACCCCAATCCAAACTGTTCAAACAATAAGTAGTTCCCATACCACTTGTATCATGAGCAATAAATGTAGACCAATCAGACTCTTTTTCTCCCTTGATCCATTCATTACCTTCTTCTGCATACCTAGTTGCTAAAATTTTATGTTCCTGGGCTTTCAAAGTTCTAAGATTGTAAGTTGCAACAGACATGGCGGCTGTAAAAAATAAACCCAACACGGCGGTAAAAACAAGCACCTCAACTAAAGAGAACCCTTTAAGGAATTTTTTCATAGCATATTAACATCCTAATAAACTTTCGTCCAATTCGATAACTCCGATTGGAGAAACTGAAATAGTTACGCATTTGTTAACAACGGTATTTTTTAGTGTGATCGAGTTAATCGTTAAAAGAAATTTCTTCATTAACGGTGTAAAAATAAGGTTAGCAGGAATAGATACGGGAGCAGTTAATAATATTTTAGAATTAAAAGTATAGCTATTTACAACAGTTGAACAAATGGAATCACAACAATAATTTAGAGAATAACTGCTATTTGTATTCAACGAAAGCTGGTAGCCTGTAAAATTTGTACAGAAGGTAGGTGGAGTTACATTAGGAGTGGGAATCAGATCCGAGGTGACGGCTTTTTTTTTAGCCAACTCCATTATATCGATCAATTTTCTAGCTTCATTTTTCAACTTCTGCTCCTGTGTGTAGTTATTATATTGAACTAAGATAATTCCACTAAAAAGAAGTGTGATCGATGTAATAACAAGAAGTTCTATCAAAGAAAAGCCTTTTTTCATTTGTTTAATTCGATATTTGTTAATTAGTCTGTCCGTAGGGCCCAACACAATAGTTACAGTACCCACCGCATTGACCGGCCACACAGATGGTTCCTCCGCCTTCAAGATATGTTCCTAATGTATAGTCGGAACTTGAACCGTTGTAATAATAGCTATAGGTTGGGTTTTTTGGATCGGCAGGTAAACTTTGTATATATGTAACCGGTGTCGTCAAAACATTTAAAGTGGTTCCCCAAGCAGCCCCAACCGGATAAGCATCTTCGGTGCTTCGATACATTTCAAGAGCGGCTCTTAACTGTTCTAAGTCAGTTTTTCTTTTGGCGTCCCGGGATCGCTTTAGAAAAGTTGAATAAGAGACAATTGCTCCGGCGGTTAAAAGAACAATAATTGTGGTGACAACCAAGATCTCTATTAGAGTAAAACTTTTTTTCATATCATTGTTGATTAGAAACAGAATATGGATCGGCAGATGTTTCTAAAACAGCTGTAATTGTATATAAAGATGATGTGTTTGGATCAACGGAATATTTATACGTTGCCGTATTTAACGGGTCTTTTATACTAAAAGTTAAAGTTGCAGATCCAGGGCAGGTCATCGATAAAACATTGCTTGCACTAACAGAAATAGTTTCATATTGATAACTATTGGTATTTGCTGAATAACACTGTTCCATTACTTGTTGGGCTGCCTTTAAATCTCCCTGTCTTTTGGCATCACGAGCCTTTTTCTGGATCGTAGAATAAGAAGCGAATCCGATCGTTACTAAAATTGCAATTATACCGATAACAACCAACATCTCCAGTAATGTAAAACCTCTTTTAATTTTCATAACAAAAATAACTTTTAATTATGGCTGATTAACAATGTAACACTTATTTGATGAACATGTGTATCCTGAGATTGCTGCAAAATCAGCCGGACAAGCCGTACTGTCGGGGTCGGCAATGTTTTCTAAACAGGCTGCCAAAGTGTAATTTAATCCACCAACACTGTAGTAATAATTTGCTGGAGCAGTTTTATTTGGATCAAAGGGAAATTTATTCATATATATATTTCCTGTGCAATTGGCTACACTTGACCAACATTCATTGGCAGCTGGCAAAACAGCAGGAAAAGACGAATCCGTTTGGTCTTGTTTATATAGTTCAAAAGCTTTTTGAATTTGTCGAAGATCCGATTTCCTCTGTGAGTCACGAGCTCGTTCTCGAGCGGCCATAAAATTAGGTAAAAATAACGCTGAAAGACTACCAATGATAGCGATGACAACCAGCAATTCAATTAATGTAAAAGCTTTCTTCATATCTATAGTTTTATACTATATTGTTTCCAAATAAATATCAATGTCTGATCGATCGTTAATTGGGGATTAAGGTTGTTACTCTCAAAAAGTTTTTTTAAGCGAAAAATTTCTTTAATAACGATAGTGGAATTTTTATCTGATTTTAACCTGTCGCGAAAATAAGTGATAATTTCATTAAGCAGAATCACAAGGTCTTCCTTTTTTATTTGCGTAAATAGATTTTTGTTTAAATTTTTTAGGTTATGTTTTTCTATTAAATCGGTTAAAGTTTCAGTTAATTCTTTGCTGGGCTTAACAACATCTTGCATGTTGATCTTAACAATTTTAACCCGAGAAACAATTGTTGGTAATAATCTGTTTTTATTGTCGGTACTTAAAATAAGTTGAACATTTAGCGGAGGTTCTTCAAGAAGTTTTAAAAAAGAATTTTGAGCAGGAATTGAGGATAAATGAAAATCAGGCAAATAATAAAAACGGGTTCTAGGATTAAAAATCTTAGTTTCCTTTATTATATTTTTGATGTCGGTTATGGAATATTCTTTAGTTAAAGGAATAATCTCAAAAAACACACTATCTTTCTTCAGTTTATCAACGTATGAATTTAATAAGGATTTATTATTGGAGATAAGTAACAAAGGAATCATATATACCTTGAATTTTATCATAGAAATAATATATAGTTAAATTAATGAACATAACTCCAAAAGAATTACTTGGTCAATTGGTTAAAAATGAACAGATAACCGAAAAGGAAGCTCAACAGTTTGAGGTGGCAAGTTTACAAAAGAACCTTTCCATTATTGATTACTTATATCAATTTACCCAAGTTCCCAGAATAGAAATAATCAAAGCACGTTCGATTGTTGAAATGGTTCCCTACGTAGATCTAGAAAAGATTCCCATTGATTCTCAAGCAGTGGGTTTAATTTCAGAATCGATCACTCGTCGTTATCAAATTATTCCCTATCGTTTTGATCCTAAAGAATCTGTAGTTTATATAGGGACGGAAGAACCTTCAAATACGTTTATTGTTGATTTTCTTGAAAAAAAGACCGGAAAAAAGGTTATTCTGACTTTAGCCGATAAAGAGCAGATCATTAAGATGTTGGATCTTTCATACAGTCAAGGTTTATCACCGGAAGTGAGAGACGCCCTCAAGGAATATACGCCGGAACAGGATAGTGAAGCACAAATAAATAATACGCAATTACAACAAGCACCAATCGCTAAAATAGTTTCTACAATTTTAGATTTTTCTGTTAAAGGCAGGGCTTCGGATATTCATATTGAGCCGGAAGAAATGCGCACCAAGGTACGTTATAGGATTGATGGAATCCTACAAGAAAAGTTATCACTGCCAAAAACCATTCATGAAGCTTTGGTTTCTAGAATTAAAATTCTTTCGGAAATGAAGATTGATGAAAAAAGAATTCCTCAGGATGGCCGCTTTACTTTTAAATCAAAAAATGATGAAGTTGACTTACGTGTTTCCACCCTACCAACTGTTTTTGGTGAAAAGGTAGTAATGAGGCTTTTAAAAAAAACGGGCGGCATTCCGAGCTTAACGGAATTGGGTTTTGGAGGACCACAGTTAAAAGAACTTGAAGAAGCAATTGCAAAACCTTACGGAATAGTTTTGATCACCGGGCCAACCGGAAGCGGTAAAACAACTACTCTTTATTCGATCCTTTCTAGGTTAAATAAACCCACCGTAAATATTGTCACTCTTGAGGACCCTGTGGAATATCAAATAGCCGGCATTAATCAGGTACAAATTAATGTTCAGGCGGGCTTGACCTTTGCAACCGGACTTCGGGCATTTTTACGTCAGGATCCTAATATTATTCTTGTTGGTGAGGTTAGAGATAAAGAAACTACCCAATTAGCCATTCAAGCCGCCTTGACGGGGCATTTAGTTTTTTCGACTTTGCACACCAACAACGCCGCTACCGCTATTCCCCGTTTGATCGATTTGGGAGCGGAATCTTTTTTAATTGCGTCAGTATTAACGGCCATTTTAGCTCAAAGAATCTCAAGAAAGATTTGTCCGTATTGTAAAGTGTCTTTTAAGGCTTCAGAAGAAGTTACCGCCAACATTAAAGCGGTTTTGGGTCCGCTTTTTCCAAAAAAATATGAAACTGAACCGATACAATTAAGCAAAGGTAAAGGTTGTCATGAATGTAATCAAACAGGTTATCTAGGTAGAATTGCCATATTTGAAATCTTAAGAGTAACCTCAGCTATTAATCAGCATATTTTGCGTCAAGAATCTGCTGAAGAGATCGAGAAAACCGCAAAAAAAGAAGGGTTTATCAAAATGATCGAAGATGGATATTTGAAAGTTCTTGACGGAGTAACAACAATGGAAGAGGTATTAAGAGTCGCTGAAACCTAAATTATGGATTTATCAAAACTTTTGCAACTTGTGGTTGATAAAAAAGCTTCTGATCTTCATGTGGTTCCGGGATATTTTCCGACGATCAGAGTTAACGGAGAACTGTTTCAATTAACGACTTTGGAGCTGGTTACTCCTGAAAATTCTGAGAAAATGTTGAAATCTTTTCTAAATGATGAAAAAAAAGAGATTTTATTAGCTAATCGTGAAATCGACCTAGCATATAGTTTGAATGAATCAAGATATCGTGTTAATTTATATTATGCTCAAGATATGTTGTGCGGTAGCTTCCGTTATATTCAACCAAAAATTAGTACTTTAGAGCAGCTAGGTCTTCCTGCCTTTTTGCATCAAGCTACCGATTTCAGGCAGGGTTTGATTTTATTGACCGGTCCGACAGGTGAAGGTAAATCAACAACTTTGGCATCGCTTGTTAATGAGATTAATAAAAAATATGCTAAACATATTATTACAATAGAAGATCCAATCGAATATGTTTACTCCAAATATAAATCGATCATTTCCCAAAGGGAGCTTCATCAGGATACTCATTCCTGGAGTGTTGCTTTAAAATCAGCTTTAAGGGAGGATCCTGATGTTATTTTGGTCGGTGAAATGCGTGATTACGAAACAATTTCTTTGGCTTTGACAGCGGCAGAAACCGGACACCTGGTATTTTCAACTTTACATACAAATTCGTCTCCTGAATCAATAGACCGTGTCATAGATATCTTTCCGCCTCATCAGCAGGACCAGGTTAAAAGCCAATTGGCTGCAGTTTTAAAGATGGTTATTACTCAGAGATTATTGCCTAAATTAAATACGATTGAAAGAATTCCTGCGGTTGAAATTTTGGTTAACAATTCTGCAATTTCAACAAGTATAAGAGAAGGAAAGACCTATCTTATCAGCAATATTCTTGAAACAACTGAAGGGGAAGGATCATTATTATTCGAAAAGAGTCTTCTTAATCTTTTTCGGGCCGGATTAATTTCAAAAGAAACGGCTTTTTCATTCGCGATTAGACCGAAAGAACTTGAAAAATTTATTAGGGTATAAATATGTTTTTCCAATACAAGGCTTTAAAAGAAGGTGAAATAATTGAAAAAAAAATCGAGGCGGCTAGTTCTGAAGTGGTCATAGATTACCTACAAAAGAACAATTACTTTCCTATCTCTGTAAAAAAAATTCAAGAACAAAACTTTGGATTTCTTGATAATTTAACTCAAAGAATTGACTTTAATGACATCGTCGACTTTACCAGACAAGTAGCGATAATGTTAAACGCAGGATTAACACTGATAGATTCCTTGGAAATTCTAAAAAAACAAACAACCAAACCTCCCTTAAGAAAAATGATAGAAGCAATAGACTCTAAAATTAAAGGAGGACAATCATTTTCTGATGCTCTTAAAGATTATAAAAGCAATTTTTCTAATCTATATATTTCGTTAGTAAAATCGGGGGAAGCCTCAGGCAAATTGGGGGAAATTCTTTTAAGGTTGGCCGACAACCTGGAAAAACAACGTGAATTTCAAAGTAAGCTTAAGGGGGCGCTCGTTTACCCGGTAATAATTATAGTAGGAATGCTTATTGTTATGTTCATTATGGTTACTTTTGTTTTACCGAAATTATTAGGTCTTTATAAAGATTTTAATGTTGAGCTTCCGACGTCAACCAAGGTATTGATTGCAATATCGACTTTTTCTACAAAATTTTGGCCTTTTGTAATAATCCTGGTTTTAGCAGGTGTTTATTTTGCTAAAAAATATTTAGCTACTAAAATCGGGAAAAAAACCTTTGATCAATTATCATTAAAAGCGCCGGTTTTTGGACATATAATTTCCGTCTCTGCATTGGTGGAATCAACTAGGACTTTAGCTATTCTAATTGGCGCGGGTATATCAATATTAGACGCTTTATCAATTGTGGTAGATTCGACCGATAATTCAGTCTTTCAAGAAGCTTTTTCTAACGTCAGCCGAAAGGTGGAAAAAGGCCAGTCTATGGGGGTTGCTCTTGAACAGGAAGGAATTTTTCCGCCTATTCTTGTTCAAATGACCCAGGTAGGAGAACAGACGGGTAATTTAGACGATACCCTTTTACGGTTATCAAAATATTTTGAAATGGAATCTGAAATGGCTGTTAAAACCATGACGACGTTGATCGAACCGATGATTCTGGTATTTTTAGGTGTTGGTGTAGGATTTTTGGTGATGTCGGTAATTACTCCTATTTATAATCTGACCAACTCATTTAAATAAAATAATTTAATCTCGAGAAATCTGTTTTTCGTAATATGTTTTAACCACATTTTTTAGTTCATTCCAATCTTTAATTTTATATTTTCCAACAAAATATTCGACCGCTCTTTTTGTTTTATTAATCAGTTCAAAATTACTCAACGAAGCTATTTTAAGATTAACAAAACCGTGTTGTTCAGTTCCAAAAATATTTCCCGCCCCCCTATTTTCTAAATCAAATTCCGCCAGTTTTACACCAAGATTATTCTTACAGAAAAAACTCAAACGTTTATTTGTCTTGTCTGATTGATTTTCGGTGTATAGAAAACAATATGATTGTTTATCCGATCGACCAACCCGTCCCCGTAGCTGATGAAGCTGGGCCAAACCAAAACGTTCAGCTCCCTCAATCAACATAATTGTTGCTCCCGGGATATCAATTCCAACTTCAACAACAGGTGTGCTTACCAAAATATCAATTTTTCGACTTTTAAAATCTGACATAACTTTTTCTTTTTCCTCTGATTTAATTTTTCCGTGTAAGAGCCCAAGTTTATACTCAAAAAAGATTTTTTTAAGATTCTCAAATTCAATTTTGACGGCTTTAACAGATTTCAAAGTTTCCGATTCTGATTCTTCAATCAAGGGACATACTATAAAAATTTGTGATTTAAATTTCGAAATTTGTCCTTTTATCCATTGGTATCCGGCAGTTCTTTTTTCTCTCGGAACAAGATAGGTCCTAATTATTTGCCGTCCCTTTGGCATTTCTTCAATATAGCTAAGATCGAGCTCTCCATATAGTGTCAAAGCTACTGTCCTTGGAATCGGAGTTGCGGTCATCGTTAATAAGTGTGCGTTCAGGGTTTTTTCCTTCAGTAAAGCTCTTTGATTGACCCCAAACCGATGCTGTTCGTCAATAACAACCAAACCGACTTTATCAAGTTTATATTTCTTGCCTAATAAAGCGTGGGTGCCTATTAATATGTCAAATTTTTTATCCGTTTTTTGCAAAGATAAATCTTTGGTCGAACTTGTAATTAAAATTGTTTCAGGTTTTTTTGATTTATTATTTTTAAATAAATCAATAAATGTTTTAAAGTGTTGTTGGGCAAGTATTTCAGTAGGAGCCATTATGACTGTTTGGTAGCCGTTTAAAAAGGATAGATAACTGGCAACTGCCGCAACGACTGTTTTACCGGATCCAACGTCTCCCTGAAGAAAGCGGTTCATCGGAGTACTTTTCTTTAAATCAGAAATTATTTCATTGATGACTCTGTTTTGATCTCCGGTTAATTTGAAGGGTAAATTACTCATAAAGGCATGTAAGGATGCAAGATTTTGCGTCTTTACCTTAAACACATTTCCAACTTTTTCTTTTTCCCACTGTTGCTTGACTAAATATGAAGATAGTTGGATTGAAAACAATTCATCAAAGGCTAATCGTTCCCTGGCTTGGTTAGCTGATTCAAGATTATCCGGAAAATGAATTTGTTGATAAGCTTGTTGTCTTTCAATCAAATTATTAAACGAGATTATCTCCTTTGGGAGCGTCTCTGCCACCCGTGTCCCTACCCCAGGGGTTAGGACAAGAATGGCGTGGATTTTTTCTCGGATAGTTTTTGTTGAAAGACCCCTTTTTTCAGGATAAATCGGAACGATCCTGCCTGTATGAATCTTCTTATTTCCGATTTCGTATTCTTTTGGTTCAATTACTAATTTCGAACCAAATCGTTTAACTAAACCGGATATCGAAATAATTTCTCCGATTTTCATAACCCGTATTAGATATGGCTGGTTAAACCAGCTTGCCTCAACAAGCCCGGTATCATCAGAAACTACCACTTTTTGAATAGTGATCCGTGATCTGGTGTATTGGTTTTTTGCTTCATTTATTGTCCCTTTAATCGTAACAATCTCCCCTTCCTGAATTTTGTTTATTTTAGTAATTAGAGAATAATCTTCGTATCGGGAGGGAAAATAATTTAACAAGTCAAAGTAAGTATTAATTCCGAGTGATTTGAATTTGCGGATAGTAATTGAACTTGTTGAAGAAAGAGACTCTATCTTAGTACCCAAAAAATTCATTATTTTATAAACATTGGCGCAAATGATGTTAACACTAACAATATGGATGAAACAATAACAATTACTTTCCAAATGTTCATTTTTTTAATTTTTTTCCCAAAAATCTTCATAGTTGAAATTGTAACAAATTGCTATAATAAATGTATGTATTTATCCAGAAGGTTACGTTTTCGTTCTCAATACGATAAAGAAAAATTAATTGCTAAGCTCCTCTTTTTTCTGACTGGGGCTGTTATTTTAGGGTTTATCTTTATTTTTATACTCTTTGCCTGGTACGCTAAAGACCTTCCTTCACCTTCAAAACTTTCCCAACAAACAGGCTACTCAACTGTTTTTTATGACCGCGACGGTAAAGTTCTTTATGATATGTACAAGGACAAAAATCGTGTACCTGTCGTTTTTGAAGAGATCCCAAAAACATTAAAAGAAGCAACTATTGCGATTGAAGACAAGAATTTTTATAAACACGGAGGTTTTTCCCAGACCGGAATGATTCGAGCGGTTTTTAATATGTTTTTAGGCCGCGGACTCCAAAGTGGCTCAACAATAACTCAACAATTGATAAAAAATGTTCTTTTAACAAACAGACAAACGGTTACCAGAAAAGTTCAGGAAATAATACTAGCTTTTGAAGTAGAAAGACGCTACAAAAAAGATGAGATTCTGTTGATGTATTTAAATGAAGCTCCCTACGGAGGTAGTTATTGGGGTGTCGGAACAGCTGCCAAAGCTTATTTTGGAAAATCGGTAAAGGACTTAAGTTTGACTGAGTCGGCTATTTTAGCAGGATTGCCTCAGTCGCCGAGTCTTTATTCGCCTTTCATCGGAAAAAACGAAGCCTGGAAAGCCAGAACAAAAAGTGTTCTTAGGAGAATGCGAGAGGATGGTTATATAACTAGAGATCAGGAAAACTCTTCCATAAAAAAAGTTGAATCTACAAGGTTTGTTGCACCAAAAATTTTGATCGAAGCCCCTCACTTTGTTTTTTATGTCAAAGATCAAATTGAGCAAGAATACGGATCAAAAATTATCGATCAAGGGGTCAAAATAAAAACAACCTTGGCCTTGGATGTTCAACAAACTGCAGAAAAAATAGTTAAAGAAGAGATAGCAAAACTTAAAGATTTTAACGCCACTAATGCGGCTGTGGTCGTTCTTGATTCAAAAACTGGCGAGGTTTTAGCTATGGTTGGTTCCTATGACTATAACGATGAAAAGTTTGGAAAGTTCAACGTTGCCGAGCTTGGTTTGAGGCAGCCGGGAAGTACTTTGAAACCCTTCACCTATGGTTTGGCCTTTGAAAAAGGTTACACTCCCTCATCAATATTTATGGATGTAAAAACGACTTTTCCAGATCAGGGAAATGCAGATTACATCCCGGTGAATTATGATGGAAAATTCCGGGGACCGGTTCAGTTAAGATTTGCCCTTGGAAACTCCATTAACGTTCCAGCTGTAAAAATACTTGCTGTCCTTGGAGTTCGCGATTTTTTAACCAAATTAAATGACTTGGGAATGACTACGTTTGCTCCGACAAGTGAGAACCTAAAACGCTTTGGTCTTTCCTTGACCTTAGGCGGCGGAGAAACAACTCTTCTTAATTTAACTTCAGCTTATTCGACCTTAGCAACCGGTGGTATAAAGCATGACGTCAGTTCCTTTTATGATATCACGGACTTTAAAGGCAAAAATATTTATAAGAAAGTAAGAACGTTGGAAAAAAAAGTTTTTTCTACCGAAGTTTCCTTTTTACTCTCTCATATTCTATCTGATAACAACGCTCGATTAGATGAGTTTGGTCCAAATTCCTATCTTAATATTCCCGGAAAGACCGTTGCTGTTAAGACAGGGACAACTGATGATAAACGGGATAACTGGGCTGTTGGATATACTAAATCAATCACGGTTGGGGTTTGGGTCGGAAACAATGACAACAGTCCTATGAATCCTAAAATAGCTTCGGGAGCAACCGGCGCTTCGCCAATTTGGTATAGAATAATGCGCGAATTACTTAAAAAATACGAAGATGGGATAAGTGACAAGCCGGCAAAAGTCAAAGCCATAAACATTGATTCATTTCTTGGGGGGTTGCCAAAAGACGGCTACTCAACCAGATCAGAATATTTTGTTGAAGGAACAGAACCTAAGGATGTTTCTTCATGGTATAAAAAACTTAAAATTTCTAAATCAAACGGAAAATTAGCTAATGATGTTGAGGTAAAAAGCGGTAACTATGAAGAGAAGGATTTTATAGTCATTACCGAAAGTGACCCTGTTTCAACCGACGGTAAAAATCGTTGGCAGGAGGCTATAAATGCATGGGCCGGACAACAGACAGATAGTAAATTTAAGCCACCGACGGAAATATCTGATGCTTCCTCAGATTCAGTGATTGTTTCTATAAAAAGCCCCTCTAATCAAGCTACGATTTCATCAGGAAATGTAAATATAAAAGCAAAAATCATTTCAATCGATAAATTAAAAAACGTCAAAATTAAATTAAACGGCGCTGAAATTAGAAGCTGGAACGAAGACAAGAAAGAAATTGATGAAGCAATTTCGATTACTGAGGATGGAGTTTACGAGCTTCAGGTTATTGCTGTAAATGAAAAAGATAAAAGTGGCGAATCAACGATTAAATTTGGAATTAATAAACCATGGGATTCCCCCACATCAACGTCTATTCCTACACCTTAACTTCAAACTTGACGTAATTCTTCCTTCGCTTCTTCTTCTGTGATATTCCTTTCCGGAGAAGAATAATAAAAACGGAGGGTCAATTTATTTTCATAAATAGCAACTACTTCAATTTTATGCAATAATTTTGATTTTTTTGCTAATTTAGATATCATCCGGTATGTGTAATCTGGTCCTATTTTAAAGGTTTTGTCTAATTTGATCACAGCGTAAGGATGAATAGACTTATACGTTGGCACCAATATAGAATCATCAATTAACGATTTAAAGTCAATTTCTGCCATAAATACACCGGATTTTTCAATAATTTCTGGGGTGGACAGTTCTTGAATATTCAATTCCCAATATAATGCCTCAATTATTCCTTTAAGGTCAAAATAATCAGTATTTGTAACTATCCCAACCTTATAAACTTCGTCCGGTAAATCACCTTTTTTTGGTAGATAAACCTTTGCAATTTCGAATAATTTTAAAACATCTTTTTTCCCGATATTATCTTTTACATTTTTAAACAAAGACGGTATTAAATTTGTTCTTAAATATTCAATATCTTTCGATAAGGTATTTGATAGACGGAGATGCTTTGTTGGATCAAATCCAAATTCAGTTATCTGATCTTTTGAGATCATTGAGTAGTTGATTACTTCGTTAAGACCTAAATGCTTAAGAAATAACTTTATTTTATTTTGAAAAACAAATATATCCTCCATTTCTTTAGGCTGTTCAATATACGTGTTTGGTTGCAAAACCGAGGGAATATTATGATATCCGTAAACCCTGGCCACTTCCTCAACCAAATCCTCTGCAATATTAATATCGTTCAATCTCCAAGATGGTACGGTTACAGTTGCAACATGGGCGTCTCTCCCTACGATAAAACCCAAGTTCATTAAAATATCAATGATTATTTTTCTATCGATCTTCACACCAATTAATTTATCAAATAGCTCGTATTTAACCTTAATTTCTTTTAACTTTACCGGCGACGGATAAATATCCTTAATTTCAGATACAATTTTTCCTTGACAATATTTTTCAATTAATTGAGAAGCGGCAACAGTGGTTGCTTCGACCCTTTTTTCATCAAGACCTTTTTCAAAGAATGTAGCGGCAATTGTTCTTTGACCGGTTGACATGGTAGTTTTTCTGACTTTAGTTTTATTGTAAGTTTGGACAAATAGCAAAACTCTCTTTGTCGCTGGAGTAATTGCCGAATTTAATCCCCCCATAATTCCACAAAGATCAATCAGCTTGCCTGATCCATCTTCAATAACAATATCGCCGCCAGGCAGTGTAATTTCTAGTTCATCCAAAGTTGTAAGCTTTTCACCTTTTTTTGACTCACGGACTATCATTGTGCGATTACTAATTTTATCGTAATCAAACATGTGAATTGGTTGTCCTAAGGTAAGCATTAAATAATTAGAGATATCAACAACGTTATTGATAACTTTAACTCCTGCAAGTTTTAATCTGTCTTTAATATAATCAGGTGAATCTCCTATTACTACATGATCAAAAATTATTGACGTAAATCTAGAAACTAAATCCGGATTTTTAATTTCAACCTTTAAATCAAAACCTGAACCGGGTATGATTTGGTTTAATTTTAAATTTAATAAAGGGTTTCGTTTGAGTACGGCTTTTTTTCCGAACATCGGTAAAATTGCTTGAGCTTCTTGAGCAATTCCGATTACCGAAGCAGTATCTATTCTGTTTGAAGTAATCTCTATATCAAAGACAAAGTCATTTCCGACTTTTTCAACACTTTCAATTGATGGTCCGCAGAGGGATAAATATTTTTGCAATTCATTAGGCGTTGCATCAGTATCAAGATATTCCAGAAGCCAATTGTATGTGATTTTGATATTCATATTTAAAACTGTTCAAGAAACCTTATATCCCCGCTATAATAATTTCTAATATCATCAAGTCCATATTTCATCATTATTACCCGCTCGATTCCAAAACCAAATGCCCAGCCGGAAAATTGTTCAGAATTAATTCCGCCCTCTTTCAAAACATTGGGGTGAACTATCCCACATCCGCCTAGTTCCAACCATCCGGATTTACAAACCTTGCATTTTTTGTCACCAATTTTAGCAGTGCCTTTACAGACAGTGCATGTTATATCAACCTCAAATGAAGGTTCGGTAAATTGAAAATGGTGAGGTCGCAAACGGGTATTTGTTCCTTTTCCAAAATATTTTTTTGCAAAATAATCCAGGGTTCCCTTAAGGTTGACGATAGTAATGTTCTTATCAACGCACAATCCTTCAAATTGATGAAACATCGGAGTGTGTGTCGCGTCCCAATTCGGTCGGTAGCATTTGGAAATGTTGATCATTCTAATCGGAGGCTTTCCGACCCTTTTCATTTCCCGGTTTTGTCCGTTTGAAGTATGCGGAGTCAAGACCATTTTCCCAAGCTTAGAATGCGCCGGTGCATCGATAAACGAAGTTTCGACATCATCGCGGGCGGGATGATTAGCGGGCATATTTAAGGATTCAAATGCACCATACTCCCAATCAACTTCCGGGTAAGAAACTCGAATAAAACTGATCTTTTCGAAGATTTTAGTAATTTCTTCTATCGCGAGAGATACAATATGAAGACTTCCTTTCGGATATGCTTTCCCTGGTAGAGTTTTATCAAAAAAAACATCAGATTTTTTATTTTCCAGTTCTTTTTTCTTTTCATTGATCAGAAGTTCAATAGACTGTTTAAGTTTGTTAGCTTTTTGACCATAATCTTTTTTTTCTTCTTTCGGAATGTCTTTGATTGCTGAAAGTAACTTATTTATTTCACCGTTCCGCCCTAAATATTTTATTTCCAACTCGATTAGCTTTTCGATAGTTTTAACATCGTTTATTTCTGATTCGTATTTTTTGCTATCCATGATAATGAAGATTATATAAGAAAAATATTATTTTAACAATACGGCAATTTATCTTTATTTCGCCTTTTCGACTATTTTTTTGAAGACGGCTGGATGTTCTACAGCCAGTTGTGAAAGAATTTTTCGATCTAATTCTATTTTATTTACTTTAAGCTTATTGATAAATATACTATATTTCATACCCAACTCTCTCAAAGCCGCGTTCATTCTCATAATCCACAGTTGTCTGAAGTCCCTTTTTCTAAGTTTTCGTCCTTTAAAAGCATATTCACCCGCATGAAGAACAGCTTCCTTAGCTTTTTTAAACTGTTTATGTCTCGTCATCCAAAAACCTTTAGCCAGTTTTAAGACCTTTTTATGCTTTGCTCTAGTTCTTACTCCGCCTTTTATTCTTACCATATTTTTATATCACTGTACTGTACGGAACAAAAATTTTTGTTCCCTACACATATTAATTATTTTTTACCCAACATCATTAATACTTTCCTTTTCATTCTTCCGACAACTTCAAGGGATTTTTTCTTACGTCGAAGCCAGCTTTTATTTTTTTTACCTCTTAAATGTCGGAAGCCCTGTCCTCGGTTTAATACTTTCCCCTTAGGACTAACCCTAAATCTTTTTGCCGCCGATTTTCTTGTTTTTGGTTTATTTTTTGCCATATTATTTCTTTTTTGCGACTACCGCTCTTAATATTTTGCCTTCCAATTTTGGAGGCTTGGAAATATTAACATCGCCTAAACTAACAATAAATTTGTTAACTAGAGCAAATGCCATATCCCTCTTTGCGTTTTCTCTTCCTCTAAGTAACAAATTTATTCTTACTTGGTGTCCTTCTCCTAAAAACTCTATCGACCGTCTTTTCATCCTGTCTAAATCAGCTTGGCCTATAAACAATCCTAAATTAATATCTTTAACAACTCCTTTTTTAACACCTTTCCGTGCATCTTTTTCTTTCTTTTCCTCCTGATACAAAAACTTCTTAAAATCAATAATCCTGGCTACCGGTGGGACCGCTTTCGGGGCGATCAACACTAAATCCGCTTCCATTTCTTGAGCTTTATTTAACGCCTCCTGCTTGCTTAACACTCCTATTTGTTCGCCTTTCGCATCAAGCACTCTCAGCATCGGGGCTTCGATCCTGAAGTTTATAAAGTAAAACTTTCGCTGCGTAAATTTTCTTTTATGAAAAATTCTCAATTTGAGATTTTAATTGATTTATAAACTTGTTAACTTCCAACATTCCCAAATCTTTTCCTTCTCTTGTTCTAACCGTTACAAATAATTCGCCTTTTTCTATTTCCTTTTCTCCAATTATAATCATAAAAGGTATTTTTTGCAAGGTCGACTCACGGATCTTTCCTCCAAGGGACTTGTTTTCATTGTTCAATTTGACCCGAATATTATTTTTTTCAAGTTCCTTTTTAACTTTATCGGCTTCTTTTAGAAACTTTTCCGAAATCGGAAGAACAACCACCTGGACGGGAGAAAGCCATAACGGAAATATCCCCGCGTATTGTTCAATCAAGATCGCCAAAAATCGTTCAAGTGAACCAAGAGGAGCTCTATGAATCATCACAGGAGTTTTTTCAAGACCGTCAGTATCAACATATTTTAAATTAAATCTTTCCGGTAGCATAAAATCAATTTGAACCGTACCACATTGCCATTCGCGGCCCAATGCGTCTTTAATCATAAAATCCGCCTTTGGACCGTAAAAGGCGGCATCGCCTTCTGAAATAGTATATTTTGCACCTGTTTTATCTAATGCTTCGATTGCTTTTTCTTGAGCTTTTTTCCATAAAGAATCTTCTCCTAAATATTTTTCTTTTTTAGATCTAACTCCAAGTCTTACCCGATAGTCCTTAAATCCAAATACTTTATATAATTTGTTAATAAAATTAAAAACAGAAACGAACTCCTCTACCGCTTGCTCAAGAGTACAAAAAATGTGGGCATCGTCCTGAGTAAAAGCCCGCACCCGGAGTAAACCGGCTAATTCTCCGGATTGCTCGTATCTGTAAACTGATCCGATCTCGGCAATTCTATAAGGCAAGTCCCGATAGGATTTAGGGTTAAAAATAAACGATTGAATATGCATTGGACAGGTCATCGGTTTTACAAGGTATTCTTCGCCGTCGACATCCATCGGTGAGTACATTTTTTGCCTGTACAAATCCCAGTGTCCGCTCTTTTCCCAGAGGGATTTTCGGCCGATATGAGGACTATAGACATGTTTAAATCCCAACTTTATTTGTTCATTAATCATGTAATTTTCAATTTCCCTTCTAATTATTGACCCATTTGGAAGCCAAAGAGTAATTCCCGGTCCGACTTCGTTATTTATTGTAAACAATTCAAGTTCCCGGCCTATTTTCCGGTGGTCTCTTTTCTTCGCTTCCTCAAGCATTTTTAGATAATTTTCAAGTTCTTCTTTTGTTGGAAAGCAGGTTCCGTAAATTCTAGTCAGCATTTTATTTTTTTCGTCACCATGCCAATAAGCTCCCGCGATTGAAAGAAGTTTAAAAGATCCGACTTTTCCGGTTGATTCTACATGAGGACCTTTACAAAGATCGGCCATTGAGTTTTTTTCACCTGGTTTGCCAGTCCAATAAATAGTTACCTTCTCTCCTTTTTTATCAATTCCGTCAATCCACTCTAATTTATAAGGATTATCTTTAAATAATTCTCTTGCTTCTTTTAAAGAAATTTCCATTCTAGTTAAAGGAAGATCAAGGTTTTTTAATTGCCTCATTCTTTCTTCAATTTTTTTAAAGTCGCTTTCAGATATTTTTATAGTGCCTTTGCCTTCTGGATTATTGTCGAAGTCAAAATAAAAACCATCTTCAGTCGCAGGACCCATCGCTAGTTGAATTTGGGGAAATAACTCCTTGACGGCCTGATGTAATAAATGTTCAGCCGTATGCCGCATTGCTGATAAATTTTTGTTTTCCATGGTGGGCGCATCAGGACTTGCTCAACTGACTGTTCTCGACTATCGTCGAGATTACAGTCAGTTAGTCCCCCTGGGGGAAACCTGTGCTTGTGGGCGCATCAGGACTTGAACCTGAGACCTTTACAATGTCAATGTAACGCTCTAGCCAACTGAGCTATGCGCCCGATCAAATAATTCTACCAAAAAGTTTGCCTTTTTTATATTCCAATATTTTTGCCACAGCCAACCGCTCAGGTTGAACGGGCCTGGTAACTCTTATATAGATCGGAAGCTGATTATCAAGTAAAGCTTCTTGATGATCTTCAAATTTAGTATTTAAAAACAATACTGACGAGGCTCGCCCGACATTTCCATTTAAAAATGCGTCGTATTTTTTCTTTCCCAAATCTGCCAATATTTTTGCCCTTTTAATTTTTATTTTATAAGCCGGATCTTTTAAATTCTTAGCCATATAATGGGCGGCAGTATTGTCTCTATTTGAAAATCGGAAAATATGGAACTTTGAAATTGGAGACTTTTCAAGAAAATCGTACGTATCTCGGAAATCTTGTTCTGATTCGTCTAAAAATCCAACTATTACATCGGTGGCAATCAAGGCTAAAGGGTTAATTTTATGCAGTTTATTTAACTTTTCCATCATTTCCTCGCGAGAATAACCTCTTTTCATTAAATTTAATATTTTATTTGAGCCCGATTGAATCGGAACGTGAAAAAAGTTAATTAGGCGACGCTTTGGCAGGATTTCTTTGTAAAATTCTAAAAAATCGCTGTTTATACTCCAAGGATGAATTGACCCGAAGCTAATCCTCGGAATAGTTGAATTAGTTAAAATAGAATTAATTAGTTGAATTAGTGATTCTTTAGTGTCCAGTCCAAACGCTTCGGTATTAATGGCCGTCAAAATTATTTCCTTCAGATTTCTGTGTTTCTTTACACGTTCAACAATCTCATTGATCTTAAACGACCTTGGTGTGCCTCTAAGATAAGGGACTATACAGTAGCTGCAAAACCTTTGGCAACCGTCCTGAATTTTGATCAGTGCCCGACCAGAATTTAAATATTTATCATTAATCGGATTGATCTTGCCAGCCATGTTCCGACCCCTGGGGTTAGGACTCGCTTGGCTGGAGTGCCTTTTTTGAAGCAATTTGACTAGAAACTCCTTATTAATATTGTCAATTACTAAATCTATTGGCAGGCTTTTGAGCATATTGCTCTTTTTCCAGTAAGTAGCTGAACAACCTGTAATAATAATTTGTCCGCACGGATTGTCTCGTTTAAGCTTATATATTAGTTGTTTAGCTTCTCTTTCCGCTTTATGAGTTACCGCACAGGTGTTGATAATAGATATATCAGGATTAACTGTTTTGGGGCTAAAACCGGCATTCTGCATTTCTTGGTCAATCACCTCTTTTTCAGCCTGATTAACTCTGCATCCGAAACTGTAGGTGTAAAATGTAGCCTTATTCATGGCTAGATTATACTAAATGACGATGAACAAAACTGTTTTGATATTTGATATTTACTATTTAATATTCTTATAGGTTTTACTCAACGATCCTTGACATTCCTATAGTTATCTGCTATAATACCTCCTAGATCCTAAGGTTCTTCTAATTTTTAGAAAAGCTTTAGGATTTTTTTTATATGAAAAAAGTCATTTGCTTGCTTGTTTTTCTCGGAATATTTTTGGCATTAGTGAACCCTGTTAAGGCTGAAATTATCGCCGGTGCATCGGCTCCTTTGACTCATCAATCATTTATTTCTTATGAAGATATCCAGACGGAAAAAGAAAAACAACTCAAAATAGTTATCGAGTCAGTTTTAAACAGATACGATTCTCCGATGGCCGGAGAAAGTGAAGCGTTTGTCAAAGCCTGTATAAAATATCAAATTGATTGTTATCTCCTACCATCAATTGCGGGTTTGGAATCAACATTTGGAAAATTTATTTGGCCTAATTCTTATAACGCTTTTGGGTGGGATAGAGGTTTTATGATGTTTGAAAATTGGGCAGACGGAATTGATACGGTTGCATATGGATTAAGAAAAGGTTATTTGAATAAAGGTGCCTTAACTGTTGAAGATATCGGACCTATTTATTCAGAAAGTCCAACTTGGGCTGTCAGAGTAAATTTTTTCATTAATCAATTTCAAAAAGAGGAAGCTAAAATATCGTTGCTTTCGAATCAATTTCCTGTACAATTATAGTCATGTATAGCTACAAGAAGGAAAAACTTCCGAAAAATACAATTCAATTGATGGTTGATGTACCTAAAGCCGATGTTAAACAGGAGGAAGGAGCAGCCTTTTTAAGACTTCAACAAAAATTAACAGTTGAAGGATTCAGACAGGGTAAGGCGCCAAAGGATATTGCTGAAAAACATATTCACAAGGAAGATTTATATCAGGAACTTGCACAAAAAATGATTTCCCATATTTACACCGAGATTTTGTCCAAGGAAAATTTAAAGCCGATAATCTCTCCAAAAGTCGATTTGGTTAAAGCTAAAGAAGGCGAAGATTGGCAGATTAAAATCACCTTAGCAGAAAAACCTAGTATTGAATTAGGAGATTACAAAAAAGTTATCAAAGAAGCTAAAGCTAAAATAAGCAAAGCAAATATTTGGGTTCCTGGAAAAGATAAGGATGCTAAAAAACCGGAAGAAGACAAGAATAAATTATTAAACGAAGTCCTAACAGCTCTTTTAAAGGAAACAAAACTTGAAATTTCCGATTTGGTAATTAATGAAGAGGTTAACCATCGCCTAGCCCATTTGCTTGACGAAATTCAAAAAATAGGGCTAACCACGGAAAATTATTTAAAATCCAAGAATTTGACCATGGATTCACTTAAAACACAATTTAAAAAAGAAACAGAGGATACTTATAAACTTGAGTTTGTCCTAGCGGAAATAGCCGATAAAGAAAATCTGAAAGTTGAACAGGAAGACTTAAATAAGTTGTTTATTAACATAAAAGACGACAAAGAAAGAAAAATTGCCGAGCAAAATAGTTATTATTATGCGACAATACTTAGAAAACAGAAAACGCTTGACTATCTGATTAGCCTGTAGTAAAATGTAGGCATGACACAAACTCAAAACTCAAAAGTAAAAAGTCAAAAATATACAGAGAAAAATCCTCTAGAAAGTCTTCGTGATTTGGGGACGTCCACTGCAAAAAATACTGCAGACGCCTTTGGAAAAATAGGTGGCGGAATGTTAGATCAATTTTTTGGCGGCACTGATAACGATGAAAATAAAGACTTTGGAGATGAGTTAAATTTTAAAAAAGAATTAGATAAAGCAAAAGGTAAGAAACAGGAAGTTAAAGTATTTAACTATCAAGAATACTACGAGAATACCCTAATAAAAAAACAGATCCAAGAACTAACCGAAGCTATCAAAAAGGAAATTGAAATGATTAAGCGTGCAGATGCTTCCCTAATTAACGATGTTAAAGATGTTGAAAACTTAACGATCAATGGCTTGCCGGAAAAACCGGGAATCTATCATATCCGCTTCTTAGAATTGGTCTTAAATATTTTACGAACCTTAAGAGCTAAGGTCGGAGAATCGAAAACATGGCTTCAAGCCCTAATGTCTAAAAAGAAAAAAAGAGGATCAGCCTTTGCAGTAAGATCTAAAAAACAAGGCACTCAGTACTCAATGTCCCAGGAACTCTCCAATTCTAGATCCGTTCAATAAATAGCCTATTTACTCCAAGGCTTTTAAGAAGGTATTAACCCCGTTCTGCCAGCTGCCGTTTGAAGAAGGCGTATATTTTTGCATAATGGCCGAGGCGGTTACCAGTCCCTCGTCTATGTAGTGTTCCTTTATTCCTTTAGCCACCGTTTCAATTGCGTCATCATAAGAATCAAATCTGGTCACGGTCGTTCCATAAATTCCCCATCCCCAACAGTTGTAGGAATTATCAGGAATGACACGGCATAAATTTGACTCCTGCATGGCTATTGCCGGCAATAAGCGATAATCAAATTGATATTTATCCGAAACTTCAATTATTTTTTCCGCATGGAGGTATAAATCGGAATTATATTTACGTAAAAAAGCTTTTAAGTTAGCAGCTCTAGCATCACCAGATTTTATCTCCGCCGAATAACCGTCTGATAAATCCGCCTTATAGGAGGCTGTAAATTGATAATTTTTGCCGTTGTTCCTTCTATCGGAAATTTCTCCCAGCACCTGAGCAAAATCCTTACGCGTCTTAGAATAGACAAAAGTCTTATCTATCAAAAATAAATTAAGGATATTAAGAAACAAGTAAACTACAAAAAGAATCCCTGCTTTTCTCATCATAACTTCAATATAGAGTAAAACAACAGGAAAATCAATAGAAAAACTGGAGACTAAACATAGTCTTTATGAAAAGACCGGTGGAAAGGAAATACGATGGAAATGTACTATACTATGGGAGTTGTGGAACTTGAAACTCGTCGAAAAATAGAATCAAAAAAACGATCAAATTTATTAAATAATTTTGCTATCTTTATTTCAGTAGCTTGTATTTTTTTTAGTAGTTGCAAACCGATCACCGCAGACACTTCAGAAAATCAAATCATTCAAAATAATCCTATTATTGTCATGGCTATAGGAGATATTATGTGTAATCCTGACAACGCTTCAGCCTTTGATTGCCAAGATAAGGCAGTTGCTAAAGCTATAGAGTCTCAAAAACCCGATATAGTTACGTTAGTTGGAGATGTGTGTCACGAAGCGACCATAGATTGTTATGAAAAAGACTTTGATTCAACATTCGGAAAATTCAAAAATATTATTTACCCTGTTCTTGGGAATCATGATAATAAAGAATATTTCTTTGATTATTTTGATGGAATAGGAAAAAAATTCGGTTCGGCGGGAGACAGAGACAAGGGCTACTATTTTTTTGATATTGGAAAAGGAGATAACATTTGGCATATCTTAGCTATTAATTCTGAGTGTGGAATATCAGGGGGTTGTAGAAAGGGAAGCCAGCAATATATACAAATAGAAGAAGATTTGAAAAAAAATGTTGATAAAAAGTGTTCATTTGCTTTTTGGCATAAACCACTTTATGCGTCGTGGCCGCAGGCAACTGAAGAAATGAGGGATATTTATGAGTTAATGTATAAATATGGAGTAGAGTTTGTAATAAATGGTCATGAACATGGTGCTTTGGTATTTCGTGCAATGGATGCTTCTGGTAATTTTGATAAAATGGATGGGGTTCGTGAATTCATCATTGGAACGGGGGGTGCGGGGCTTATTTTGAAGCAGGACAACTTGCCAGATTTAGAAGCATTTGATAATGACCACTTTGGCGCATTTAAATTTACTCTTAAAAAAAATGGCTATGACTGGGAATTTATTCCTGTCGGGTGGTTTGTAAAACCTGTCCTAGGTTCAGACACATGTCATTAGTAATGATAGTTTATGGAGTATAGAGCATATTGGATTGATAAAATAAATGAAATTAGCTATACTATCGACAACAAAATATTTTTTTTAATATGAAAGAAAATAAATTTACAATTAGCAACTATTTTAAAAAGCAGCAAAAAATATGGGAAAGATTACCCGAGGATTATAAATTTCAAGTCGGGTCAGCGTTGTACGCTTTGGGTTTTGAATGTAGTGCAATTGTTTTTAATTTTCATCTTCTTTTTTTTACATCTGCGATAATTTTATTAAGTATTGTTCCCTATAGCATAAATTCATACAAAAGTGCTTCTTCAATAAAGAATTCTAAAAAATAACCCCAAAGTTACCCAAGTCAAATTGTGAGTCCGGGGAGACTCGAACTCCCAACCAATGCCTTAAGAGGGCACTGCTCTACCAGTTGAGCTACGGACCCAAATCTTCAGAAAGTATATCAAACGTGCTATTTACCTACAAGTTATGTTAGGATAAACTATGAGCCTACCCAAATGGATGACAACGGTCACTCCTTTATCAAAAGCGCTGGCATTGATCATTTTTACATCCTTTCCTATAATAGGTTTTTTCTTAGGTATACGGTATCAAAAATTGGTTTATTTATCAGAATCTTCAATAACTCCAAGTATTTCATCAACCCTTGTTTCTCCTGATAATAAGGTGGTAAGTTCATATACAAGTATTTTAGGAAAAATAAAGATTACTTCTCCTAAACCTTTTTACGTAAATGAAACTATAAAAGACCAGGGCTCGTGGAAACAAGGAAATATCGTTATAAAAACACGGATTAATCAAGAAGATATTAGCGCTTTAGTTATACAGTACGGAATTCCGTCGATCAACGGAAAGGGAGGAGCATGTCTTGATCAAAATGGAAATGGAGCTTGGCAGAAAAAAACCATACTGGGTCAAACTGTTTCATCGGTGTGTGAAGGAAATTTATATTTATCCGCAGGTTATCCTAAAAATCCAAATGGAAAAGTAGAGTACTGGTTTACTGTTGTAAAAGCAAAAAACGCTTCAGAATTTCAACTATATAAAGATATTGTTTATTCCGGTTTAAGTTTTACCAACTAAAGCTTCATTACATATAGCTTACTTTGAATTATGGTTTTTTTGGTTCGTTTTTCCTTAGTGTTTTCTCTGCTCTTCTATTGAATATGGAAAGTGAGCCTTCTATCCTGTGAAATTTTAAACAACCTAGAATAATTCCTAGTGTTCTTAATATGCTTTTCCTATTACTAGGATCAACGCTCCTTCTAGTTTCATTTTTATTCATTTATATCAATAATTATTAATATATAGGAATTCTATACTTTTGTATTTACATTGTCAAGATGTGCTCCCAGAGGGAATCGAACCCCCATCACCTGTTCCGAAGACAGGTACTCTATCCGTTGAGCTATGAGAGCAAAATTATATTCAATATATTATACTAAAACATGCTCCAACTTATCTTATATTTACTATTAATTTTTTCTCTGTTAATCTTTCTTTTTTTTATGTCTGTTTATGGAATTTCATTGATAATTTCTTCGCTTTACGGTGCTCCTTATGTCCCAACAAAAAACAAACTAGCTCTGGAGATCTTAAGAGAAGTTAAGTTTAAAAAGAATGGCCTATTTATAGAACTTGGTAGCGGTGACGGTAGAATAGTTCGGACGGCTGTTAAAAGATATTCAGTAAAAGGTACTGCTGTTGATATTAACGGCTTATTGATTATTTGGTCAAAATTTTTAAGTAAACTTGATAAAACTTATTCAAAAATTACTTTTTTAAATAAAAACATATTAAAAGTTGATCTCTCAAAAGCAGACTATATTTATCTTTTCCTATTTCCTGCATTAATTAAAAAGTTGATACCTAACTTTGATCGCAATCTAAAAAAAGGAACAATGATTATTTCCCACGGTTTCCCTATCGAGGAATACAAAGCTAAACTAATGAAGAAAGTCGATAGAAGTACCTTCCCAACGTATTATTATCAAATATAAATTTATCTTTTCAAACTAATGGTTTCAATTTGAACTCTTGTGTCAGTTGGGGTTTTTAAAATTCTGTGTATGTAAGCAATAAGATTTAAATAAAGTTTCGTTTTTAAATCTGGTTGTAATGTTTTTCTTTTTCGAGCTTTTTGTTCTTCAGTAAGATGCCAAGGATTTAGATTTTTTTCCATAATATCAAACTAAATGATTTCTTCTTTTCTTTTCCTCACAAATGATATCCATTCCTCAACTACTTCGAAGATCAGTTTAAACGGAGCTTCGATAATAAAATCAAAGATAAAGATAAAAAAATTTAATTTAGCAATCCCGGAACTGAAAAATTTTCCCAAAGACAACATCGGCATAAAGAAAAAATCACCGACCGGCGCCAAAATGCTTGCTTTTTCCTCTAACCGCAATTCTTTTGTTACTTGCCGTATTCGATACGAAAAAAAGGAAACCACACTTACAAAGAAAATAAAGATTGCCTGACTGACTAAATTAAATCCTAAATTACTTAAAAATTCATAAATAAGAGACAATGTAACTAAAAATGTTAAGGAATAAAAAACCGTAAAACCAAATATCAATATTGGTCTTTTAGCTGTTGATTTTTTTGGTACAAAAGCAACTCTAGTTTCAAATGATTTGTCATCGTCAATAATATCAACAATTCTTTGGAATATTTTTTTAGTATTATCATCTCCCGGGACTTTAAAAAAACCTAATATTCCGATCATTAGTATTGGAGGGAAAATACTATTTATAATGATTGCGTTTCGATTTACTTCACCGTAAAAATACATTGAAACAGGAATTTCAAGAATAATTGCAAATATCATTTTGGTCAAAAGAATATAAATAAAGCTTCGTACTGCAAGTGTTCGAACCCTTGCTCCCAGTTGTTGGTATTTGTCACGACAAGTTTGATCGACCTGATTCCAAAGCCTTTCCCGATCTGTAAGGATTGCCTGTAACTCATCAGGTTTATTCTTAATAAGAGCAAATAAAATTAAAAAAGGCGGTAATTGTTTGCGGGTAAACTTAGCTAAATTTTCGACATAGGGATTAACCACCATCTCATCTATCTTTTTAAAGATAGCCGGTAATTTAATTCCTAGGGCCTTTAATTCTTTCTCGGAGTGAGCTTCAAGGGTTTTATAAAAGGTTGTAAATAAATGGTAACGTAAATAAGATCGGTCGCTTTTACCAAAAACTTTTTCAATTGCCACTAAAAAATAAGCATCTTTTTGATCTTCTTTCAAATCCTCAATCTTTATTTTTTTTCTTAAAACCTGAAAAATAAATGAGGAAAGATTTGATTGAATAGATGCAAGCTCTGGTCGTAAGGTTTCCTCGATTTCACAGGTTAAAAGATCCATTAAAAACTGATCCAAAAAAATTCTTAATTCGTTGTCTCGGCCTATTACCATTTGCCTTCTAAGAAGAATGTATTTGTCAATTAAGTTTTGAATGATCGTATTATCTTCCGCTCCCAAAACTCCATTATCAAAATAACGGGCCCATAAAAGTTCTCTGAGTAAATTCTCCGCTTCGCCGTGTCCGTCCGGATTTAGAGAAAAACGTCTTCGTAAAATACGTTCAATTGCAGCCCTAAGGATTAGATGATCTTCCCGGTATTCAACCGCGTTTCGAACTTTTTCATAAACAAGGGCAAAAAAGGAGACCGTTTGAGAAACCGATAAAGCTGAAATGTCGTCAGGACGAACTCTTTTTTTTACATTGTTAAGGGTGTCAAGCAAAGCTTTAGTATATTGAGAAAGAGCAATCGTATTATTTTCAGTTGTTTTAACCTCTTCGTCTGTCATAAAGCGACCTAATTATATTAAATTTAGGCAGTTATATCAACTTTGCAGGGGATTTAATCCAAGGAAGAAACATTAACCCCTGATTTAAAATCAATTTGTGATAGTCCATGAAGTATCTTACTAACTTGATTTTTAAGCAAATCGTATTTTTCTTGCGTCTTACCTTCAAATTTAATCGTTAAATAAGGACCGTTTTGCGAGGCCCGGACTATCATCATCTCATCTTCCGAATCCATTCTAACTCCGTCAATTTCAACATATTTGCCTGTTGGATAGAGTTTTTTAATTTCTCCTCCTATTTTGTTGGTAACAACGGCAAATTTGATATTATCAGCACATCCAACCTTGATTTCCGGACTGGAAAAATAGTGAGGGAGCTTAGAAATAGTTTCTTTCAACGATTGATTAACTCGGGTCAAATAAGCTAATAGACGAAGAGAGGCAATTGCGCCGTCATCATGACCATAAAAATTATCGACAAAGAAAAAATGTCCGCTTAATTCTCCGCCGAATATTGCTTTTTCTTCGCGAACTTTAGCTTTAATAAATGAATGACCGGTTTTCCACATAATTCCAACTCCGCCATTTAGCTTTATAACCTCATCGACTTGTTTAGAACAAAGAACGTTAAAGATTATTTTTGATCCCGGAGCAAAATCCAAAACATCTTTAGAAAAAATTGAAACAAGAGTGTCATTCCAAATCAAATTGCCTTCATTATCGACAACACCCATTCTATCCCCATCTGTGTCGTAAGAAAAACCTAAATCGGCTTTTTCGCTTACTACCCGTTTAGCCAATCGTTCCTGAACTTCTTTTTCTGTCGGATCGGCAACACCGACCGGAAAGCTCGGATCAGGAGTAGTGTTTTGTTCGATTACTTCACAACCGACGGATCGCAATATTTTTGGAAGAAACAATCCGGTTGTGGCGGCACAGGAATCAACGACAACTTTAAATTTTCTTATTTTGCCAATTCTCCTCAATAAGTCTTCTTGATAATCTGGGAATATGTCTTGCTTAATGTGTTTACCTGATTTCTCTAATTTGACAAACTTGCCTAATTTGACCAATTCGCGAAACGCAACAATTTCCTCGGTTACCATCGTCTCCGAATAACCAGTTCCGAACTTAAAACCATTATATTCTTTCGGGTTATGAGAAGCCGTAATCATAACCATACCTCTCGTCCTAAAAAAATATTGAGCGAAATAACAAATTTGAGAAAGAGTGATCCCAATATCATAAACTGTCACTCCTGACTCTGTCAGACCTTTGACAAATATATCTCTAAATCGAGGGGAAGATTCCCGTGAATCAAAACCGATGACACAATCATAAATTCTTCTTTGCAGCAAGTAAGTGGCGTAGCCTTTGGCAAGAATTAAAACATTTTCATCATCCAAATCTGAGCCGACGACTCCCCGCAAATCATAGCCACGAAATACGTGATCAGGAACTTGTTTCATCTGTTAATTATAAATAATAACAAGCTAATATATCAAGCGACTTTTTGACTGAAAAGGGAGTTCCATTTGTTTTTGAATTAACATCTATACGATGTAGCCCCTGATAAAAATTTATTAAATTTTTTAACTCCCAATATTTTGCCTGATTCGCGAGTTTTCCGATCTGCCAGGACATCAATTTAGGAATTTTTTCTCCTGTTTTTGTAATTAATATATTTCTCATATGGCGGGCTAGCATGATAAAAATAAAAATATCTTCAGTTGATTCTGATAAGGTATTTAATGTATCAATAAAAATTTTTAGATTTCCGGGATAGCATGCATCCAAAAGCTTAAAAATGTTCTTATCAGGTTTGAATTCCTTGATAATAGTTCCCTTGATTGATTTTAAATCTCTAGAAGAAGTTTCCTCTTCCCAGTCAAAAACTTGGATCTCTTTTGATGAAATGAGTGCCATAATCTTTTTTTCATTCCGGTCACTAATCTTTTTAAAAACTTTTTTGTTTAAACTTTGGGTGAAATAGGCTCGTTTTAAGGCAAAAAGAGAGCTTTCTGAATCGCCCGTTTCATCAAGTTCTAACACCTGGTGGTAATCGACATTAACGATCTCAAAATCTTTTTCCTTAAGAGATCTTTGTTGATCTGTAAAATAATTCCTTGACGTAATTGAATCCTCACCACAGATAATAGTTAACATATTGACATTATAACATTGAGAATTCAATGAAAATTGAAAACTGAAAATTGAAAATTCTGCTATCATGGAATTATGTACGATCTTATTTGCGTAGGTAATATTGCCGTTGATCTTTATTACAAAGGAAAAACTTTTACAAATAAAGACGGAAGGTTCCAGCTAGCGATCGGGGGAAAATATCATGCTGATTTTTTTCACGAAGATATTGGCGGGGGCGGCTGTAATGTCGCGGTTGGAGTTGCTAAACTGGGATTTAAAACAGCGGTTTTTGCTCGGATAGGGAATAATAACTTCAAACAAACGATTCTTGATAGGCTTAAACAAAAAAATGTTTCCAGCGAATTCTGCCAGTTTGAGGAAAACTACAATATTATTTCTTCGATTTTGCTGACTGACTTGGGAGAAAGAACAATTATAAGTTATGATACTCCAGGGCACATGGTTAAGAAATTTTTTCTCCACGACGATTTAAAAAAAGCTAAAAATATTTATATTTCTTCACTTACAAATGTATCACTTGAAGATAAAATTGAAATAATTACTTATCTTAAGGGAGATCAAACTTTGACTTTTGTTAATCTCTCAATTACTGATTGTAAACGCGAACCGGAAGCTCTTTATAAGATTTTTGATAGTTTGGATGTATTAATAATTAATGCTCATGAATACAGCGAATTAATTAAAAAACCATATAAAGATATTTATCTAAAAAATTTGGAATTGACACTTCCCTACCTCAAAAACAGAATTTTGATTATAACCGATGCCGAAAAAGGCAGCTATGGGTACTATAAAAACGAGAAATATTTTCAGGCAGCGGTAGAGCCTAAAAAAATTGTTGACACTACCGGTTGCGGTGACGCTTACACGGCCGGTTTTATCGCCCAATATTTAAAAACAAAAAACATAAAATCTTCGATGGAATCAGGAGCAAAGTATGCGGCAGAAAAATTGACAAGAATCGGAGCGAACTAAATTAGTTTTCAATTTTCCATTTTCAATTTACATTGAATTACACGATGATTCAATTCTTCAATTGAAAATTGAATCAATGAAAATTTATTGAAAATTCTATTAACGATTTAGTAATTGATATGCTAATCCGCATGCTACCGCGTCTGCCTCATCGTCCTGTGTTAACACGATCCCGGTTGTAAGGCGAATCATTTTTTGGATCGATTTTTTATCTGCCTGTCCATAGCCGGTCACAATCTGTTTAATTTGAAGCGGTGTTAAAAATTCTACTTTAATTTTATTTTGAGCCGCAAGCAGCATAACAATTCCTTGGGCTTGGGCAACTCTAATAAATGTTTTTTGATTTCTAAAGAACAATAACTGTTCTAGAACCATCACATCCGGCTGATATTTTTTAAAAACTTGATTTAGTTTTGAATAAATTTCTTCTAACCTAACTTCAGTTGACAGACCCTTTGACGTTTTAATTAGCGCGGAAGTAACGTACTTTTTATCTTTAAAAAGCGCGTACCCCGTCCGTTCAATACCTGAATCGATGGATAGAATGGTCATTGATTGATTATACGCGGAATTTTCGTCAATTTATTTGAAAATTTAAATAATTAAACCGAAGTTTTTTATAAGAAAGTAAACCCATCAATACTACTGAGAAAAAAGATGGGAGAGTCGCTACTTAGTAACTCTCGACTAAAACCCTTGCAGGTCTTACATCTAAGTCCTATCAACCCCGTATTCTGCGGGGAAGCTAATGGGAACTTCTAATCTTGGAGTTCGCTTAACACTTGAGATGCATTCAGTGTTTATCGTTTGGAAATGTAGCTACCCGGCGATGGCCTTGTGGGCCAACCGGTAGACCAGTGATTTCCTCTTCCAGGTCCTCTCGTACTGTGGAAGAGTCTCCTCAAAAGTTCAATCGCTTGCACAGGATAGAGTCCGAACTGTCTCACGACGTTCTGAACCCAGCTCGCGTACCGTTTTAATGGACGAACAGTCCAACCCTTGGGGCCTACTTCAGTCCCAGGATACGGTGAGCCGACATCGCAAAATTCTTTTAATTACTTAAAAGTTTAGACTATACCTTCTTCCCGATATTATTCAGGAGCTAGCCTTATTACCTGATAATAAATTATCAAGTCTTTCAAAATCTTTCGATATTGAAAAGTCGTTACAGGCGCAATCAACATTTCTAGGATTTAACCTAAAATTAGTCGAAGGCTTCCCACGGTATTGTCCTTTTATTGCTAAAAGGAGTCCACCGTTATGAGCTAGTATAAATTTTCAAAAAGACCCAACAAAAATTTGGATTACAAGCGTGAGATTACTCTCATGGCGCCCCAATGTATTAAGGTGCCGAACCGCGTCGTCGATATGAACTCTCGGACGCGACTAGCCTGTTATCCCCGAGGTAGCTTTTATCCGTTAAGCCCTGACCGCAATCACAGCGAGTCAGGGGATCACTAACACCTGCTTTCGCATCTGTTTGAGTAGTCACTCTCACAGTTAAGCCAGCTTATGCGTATGCACTTATAGTCCGATTTCCATCCGGACTAAGCTGACCTTTGCGCCCCTCCGTTACTCTTTAGGAGGGAACCGCCCCAGTTAAACTGACTGCCAAGCACTGTCGTACGTCTTTTGACGAACTAAGATGAAAAAAAATCAAAGAGAGGTGTTGCATTGTCGCCGTGAGGCTCCCTCCTACACTAAACAGTTAATTTTCTTCCATCAATACCTAGCTTCAGTAAAGCTCTCGGGGTCTTTTTGTCCATGTGCAAGTAGGCCGCATCTTCACAGCCATTTCAATTTCGTCGGGTGGCGGTTTAAGACAGTTATTAAATCGTTAGACCTTTCATGCGGGCCGGAACTTACCCGGCAAGGGGCTACGCTACCTTAGAACTCTCAGGGTTAGAGCTGTCGTTCACTGGAGCTTACACCTCGAGCTAACCAAATGAATTGGATCACCCAAAGCGGTTGACTTACCAGTACTGGACAGGCCTCAGCTCCTATATATCCCCTAAAGGGGTTTGCAGGAACCTGTGTTTTTGCTAAACAGTCGTTTAATAAACTTTTGTTGTAACCCCGCGGTTAAGCGGGGCAGAGCATATCGAAAACTTACGCTCAGCTTTTTTGCCGAATTCCTTAAACTACCTTTTCCCGAATGCCTTGGTGTACTCCACCAGTTCACCTGTGTCGGTTTGTGGTACGAATTGATTTAATAATCCTTTTTAAACTTTTCCCGGAGGCTTAAGTCATTCACCTTTCCCGTCTTGCGACAGAATTGCATTAATTACTTGCCTAAATCTTGCGAAATAGATTTATAATTTGGACCTTCATATAGAAGGCGTGACCTATCAAACCTCGTCATCTAAAAAATATAACTCATTAAACCAAGTAGCCGAATATTAACGGCTTGTACATCCCCCGTACCAGACGGTACGCGGTTAGATTCGACTTACCCTCGGATGATTGACATTACCGAGGAAACCTTGAACTTACGGCATTCCGAGTTTTCATCGGAAGATTCACTACTTATGTCAGCATTCTCACTCCTGTAATCTCCAGCAGATCTTACAATCTACCTTCACTGTTTACAGGAAGCTCCTCTACCACGCCCCATAGGGGCATCTCCGTCTTCGGTAGACTCTTTAGCTCCGATCATTTTAGGCGCAAGATCTCCATTCCAATAAATTGGAAATATTCAGGTGAGCTGTTACGCACTCTTTAAAGGGTGGCTGCTTCTGAGCCAACCTACCTGCTGTATTGGAAATCAAACGGCCTTTTCACTTAAAAGTCATTTTAGAACCTTAGACGAGAGTCTGGGCTGTTTCCCTTTCGCCGAAATCCGCTTATCCGGACTCGACTGACTCCCTAGCACTAAATTTCACGTATTAGGAGTTTGGTTGATCCCGATCGAAATTAATCTTTCGGGACCATCCAGTAGCTCTACCCCGTGAAACGTTAACTAGAGGCTATACCTAAATATATCTCGAGGAGAACCAGCTATCTCTGTGTTCGATTGGCATATTACCCCTAACCACAAGTCCTCCCATGTCATTTCACCGACAACGGGTTCGGACCTCCTCTCTCCTTTCGGAGAGAATCATCCTGCCCATGGTTAGCTCACACAGTTTCGGGTCTTACGTTTACGATAAAGACGCCCTATTAGGACTCGGTTTCCCTATGTCTTCCCTCAAAAATTTCGAGGTTAAACAAACCGTAAACGTAAACTCGCTGACTCATTCTTCAATAGGCACGACATCACCCCGCTTACGCGGAGCCCTGTCTGCTTGTTAGCCAATGGTTTCAGTTTCTATTTCACTCCCATTTCTGGGTTCTTTTCACCTTTCCCTCACGGTACTAGTTCACTATCGGTCAGTTTGAGTATTTAGTCTTGGGTCGTGACCGACCCGGATTCCTACAAGGTTTGCCGTGACTCGTAGTACTTGGGAACAGAATAGGGTTATCTTGGATTTAAAATACAAGGCTATCACTTTCTAAGGCCGCTCTTTCCAAAGCGTTTTTTTATCCGAGATAAATCCCATATTATCTGCCCCGCAACCCTCACAACTTGCGTCATGAGTTTAGACTGTGGCCCGTTCGCTCGCCGCTACTAGGGCTATCACTATTGTTTTATTTTCCTTCGGGTACTGAGATGTTTCAGTTCCCCGAGTGCCCTTCTTAAGAAGGAGACTAAAAGGCAGAAGCAAGAAAAAAAGTTTTCCTAACTTCCAACCTCAAGTTTCCTTCCTAAGATCCGCTGACTTTCATCAGCAGGGGTTACCCCATTCAGAAACCAACGATTGATAGCGTCTATTTAAGGACTCATCGTTGTTTTCGCGCTTAAACACGCGTCTTTCTTCGGCTCAAACTGCCAAGGCATCCACCATTGGCGTTAATCTCTCCCATCTTTCTTATCAGTAAATATTTGTCGAGCTCATAAAATCCTGTCAAAGGACAATATGGCTCACTCTTAATGTTGCCTACTTTCTTACAGCCGGATTGTTAAAGTGCAGTGGACTCGACCGGACTTGAACCGGTGACCTTCGCATTGCAAATGCGATGTTCTAGCCAGCTGAACTACGAGCCCTTTATTTTAAAACGTGCTCTAGCCAACTTCTTTCCAAGCCCAACTTTTCCAACGACAAAAAATCCATCAAAAAATATTTTTGATTTTTTTTGGATTTTAATATTTCTTTGGAGGCTGATAGGAGTGCAAGTTGTGCATCCAAAATGCCTTTACGAAAGTTGTCTTATCATTGGTAAAGGAAATAATAGCAAACAATAAATTCTTTGTCAATGGAATTTTATCCAGTGGTTATAAAGCAGCCTGGGCGGCGGCAAGACGTGCGATCGGAACCCTGAATGGAGAACAAGAAACATAATCCATACCAACCTTATGACAAAAATTAATTGAGGTCGGATCTCCTCCGTGTTCTCCACAAATTCCTACTTTAAGATTTTTACGTGTTTTTCTGCCTCTTTCGATAGCGATCTTAATTAATTCACCAATCCCCTCCTGATCAATTGTTTGGAAAGGATCGTCAGGTAAAATTCCTTTCGTAAGATAATCAGGTAAAAAACCGCCTATGTCGTCACGGGAAAAACCAAATCCCATTTGGGTAAGATCATTGGTTCCGAAAGAAAAAAATTCAGCTTCTTGGGCCATCGCGCCGGCTGTCAAAGCAGCGCGCGGTATTTCGATCATTGTACCAACTAAATAATTAATTTTTTTAAGTTTGAATTTTTGTAAGACTTCCTTGTAAACGCGTTTAATTATTGACGATTGATGGGTCAATTCTGAAACATCGCAGGTAACGGGAATCATAATTTCCGGTTCAACTTTGATTTTCTCGATTAATAATTCGGCAGTTGCCTCAAGTATTGCTCTCACCTGCATCTCGGTGATTTCCGGGTAAGTAACCCCAAGTCTTACCCCTCGATGTCCCATCATTGGATTGTTTTCGTGAAGTGAGTTGGCTCTTTTTTGAAACTCTGATAAATCGATCTTCAAACTTTTAGCAAGGTTTTCCTGCGCAGTATGTTCTCTCGGAACAAATTCATGAAGGGGTGGATCAATCAGCCTAATCGTCACCGGTAATCCCTTCATCTCGCGGAGAGTCCCCTTAATATCCGCTTTCATAAAAGGAAATAGTTCTTTTAAAGCATTAATTCTTTCTTCAACAGTTTTTGAAACGATCATTTTCCTGAGAAGAAACAGCGCTTTATCACTACCTTTTCCATAGAACATGTGCTCAATTCTAAAAAGTCCAATTCCTTCTGCTCCGTACATCCGAGCCCTTTTAGAATCTTCCGGAGTATCGGCATTTGTCCGGATTTTTAAACGCCGGCTTTTATCACATAGTTTTAAAAATTTTAAAAGCACCCTATTTTCGGAGGAAGCGTCCATCATTTTTAAACTGCCTTCATATAAATTACCTTTTGTTCCATTTAATGTAAACCAATCTCCCTCTTTATAAACTTTTTTTCCGATCGTCATTGTTTTTTTTGAATAATCAATTGCAATATTTCCACAGCCGACCACACAGCATTTGCCCCATCCACGGGCAACTAATGCCGCGTGCGACGTCATGCCACCCCGGGCAGTAAGTATTGCTTGAGCAACCCTCATTCCTTCAATGTCTTCTGGATTTGTTTCTTCCCGAACTAAAATAACTTTTTTTCCTGTCTTCGCCCAAGCGACAGCGTCGGAAGCACTAAATACGATCATTCCGCTTGCTCCACCAGGTCCAGCTGGAAGGCCATGAGCAACCGGTTTAATTTTCAACTCCTCCTTCGGATCAATAATAGGATGCAAAAGTTCATCTAGTTGGCTTGGAGTAACGCGCATAACTGCTGTTCTGTCGTTAATAAGGCCTTCATCAACCATATCCACCGCCATCTTTATCGCCGCCGGTCCATTTCTCTTTCCAATTCGACATTGAAGCATAAAAAGCTTACCTTTTTCGATTGTAAATTCAATATCCTGCATATCCCGATAATGAGTCTCAAGATTTTTTTGATATTTAAAAAGTTGATCATAAAGTTTTGGCATTGCTTTCTCCAGACTTTTTAATTTTTTATTATGATCATTTTTTGAATCCTCATTCACAGGAGCCGGTGTCCTGATACCGGCAACTACGTCCTCGCCTTGAGCGTTAATTAAATATTCACCGTAAAATTTATTTTCGCCATTACCGGGGTTTCTGGTAAAGGCAACTCCCGTTGCAGAATCTTCACCCATGTTTCCAAAAACCATTGATTGGACATTAACGGCAGTCCCCCACGCTTCAGGAATGTTTTCTATTCTTCTGTAAGAAACAGCTCTCTTTCCGTTCCAAGAAGCAAAAACAGCCCCTATCCCCCCCCACAATTGTTCAATTGGATCATCAGGAAATTCTTTTTTTAAAATTTCCTTAACTTTCTTTTTGTATAAAAAGCAGGTTTTTTTAAGATCTTCCGCATCAAGATCAGTATCGTTTACAACTCCTTTTTCAGTTTTTATTTTATTTAAAATTTTTTCCAATTGTTTTCTGATACCATCTTCTTCATCTTTTGGTTCAATTCCGGACGCTTTTTCCATAACGACATCGGAATACATAGTTATCAATCTCCTATAGGCATCATAAACAAAACGTTCGTTTTTAGACTGTTTGATTAAACCGGGAATAGTTTTCGTAGTCAAGCCGACATTCAAAATCGTTTCCATCATACCCGGCATTGACCGTCTGGCTCCGCTTCGCACCGAAACCAATAACGGATTATTGATATCACCAAATTTTCTATCCATTAATTTTTCTATCTTTGAAATTGATTTCTGAACGGTATCTTTTAAGTTTTTCGGATATGTTTGCTTGTTTGCGTAGTAGAAAGTGCAGACCTCGGTTGTGATCGTAAATCCCGGAGGTACCGGTAAGCAAAGTTTTTTATGACCCGCCATTTCCGCCAAATTTGCTCCCTTGCCTCCTAATAGATTCTTCATGCTCTCATCACCATCCGCAGATCCCCCCCCAAAGAAATATACGTATTTTTTTATCATAAAAAAACGATTTTAAATCATATCATAAAACTTTATTTTTTGTCAACACAGAAAAAGAATTATGCTATCATAAAATTATGGCTAATAAAAAATTGATTGTCTGGTTTGAAGAAGTTGGAAAAAATGATGTTGGTTCCGTGGGTGGAAAAGGCGCCAATTTAGGCGAAATGGTTAACTCTTCATTACCCATTCCTTATGGTTTTATTATAACTGCACATGCGTATTTTGAATTTATTGAAAAAGCGGGCATAAAAAATCAAATTTTAAATATATTGTCAAAATTAAACTACGAAAATTCTCATGAGCTGTCGCAAGCTTCAAAACATATTGGCGAGATTATAATCTCTTCTACATTGCCTCCCAATTTAGTTAAAGAAATTGTTAAGTTTTATGATAATTTGGAAATTAAAGAAAGTAAATATTATAAAAACGACTCTTCTTTTTTAAAAACAAGTTTTTCAAAAATTAAATCATTGTATAAAACTCCTTTAGTAGCTGTCCGGTCATCAGCAACCGCTGAAGATCTGCCAACCGCTTCCTTTGCCGGCCAACAAGATACCTATCTTAATGTTAAAGGTGAAGCTTATTTATTAAAAAAAGTTAAAGAATGTTACGCCTCGCTATTTACCCAGCGGGCTATCTATTACCGTCACGAACAAAAATTTGATCACAGTAAAGTCGGTCTTGCTGTTGTTGTTCAAAGAATGATCGAATCAGAAAAATCAGGGATCGCTTTTTCGATTGACCCGGTCACAAATAATAAAAATAAAATTGTTATTGAAGCAATTTTTGGATTGGGTGAATATATTGTCCAAGGAAAAGTGACTCCTGACCATTATGAAGTTGATAAAAAATCACTTGTCATTACTAAAAAAGAAATTAGAAAACAGGATGTTAAGTTTGTTAAATCAAATATTTCTAATAAGGAAATTGCATTGGGTAAAACCGGGTCCATTATAAAATTGACGGACCAGGAAATTATTAAAGTTGCCCTTCTTGTCCGCGATATAGAAAATCATTATTATTTTCCTCAGGATATTGAATGGGCGATAAAAAACAACCGTGTTTACATAATCCAATCAAGACCGATAACAACAACAAAAAATAATGTTTCCAGCACCTCGGGAGACGATTTGTCGCTTATCTTGTCCGGTTCCCCTGCTTCACCGGGAATTGGTGTCGGGATCGTAAAAATAATTATGTCGCCAAAGGAAATTGACAAAATTAAACCTGGTGATATTTTGGTTGCGCCTCAAACTAATCCCGATTACGTCCCGGCCATGAAAAAGGCAACTGCAATTGTTACTGAAAAAGGCGGACGCACTTCGCACGCCGCAATAGTTTCACGAGAACTTGGTATTCCAGCGGTCGTGGGGGCGGAGGGAGCAACCAAGATTTTAAAAGAAGGAATGGTTATTTCCGTTAACGGATTAACCGGAGATGTTTATAAAGGGAAAAGTGTAAAAAAATCCCAACCTGTAGGCAAGAAGACAAAATCAGAAATTAAAAAACTTCATACTGCTACAAAAATCTATACTAATTTAGCACAGCCATCCGAAGCGGAAAAGGTTTCCAAAATGCACGTTGATGGAATAGGACTTTTGAGAGCTGAGTTCGTCATTGCCGAGATAGGTGTTCATCCAAAGCAGTTTATCAAAGAAAAAAAACAAACAATTTTTATAAATCAATTGACGAAGGAATTAATAAAATTTGTTGCTCCCTTTTCCCCCCGTCCGGTTGTTTATCGTGCTACCGATTTTAAAACGAACGAGTACCGGAACTTGGCAGGAGGAAAGGAATTTGAACCTCACGAAGAAAATCCTCTGCTAGGATTTCGAGGTGCTTATCGGTACATCAGTAATCCTGAGGTTTTTGAGATGGAACTAAAAGCCATTAAGAATATTTGGGAAAAAGGCTACCGCAATTTGCATCTTATGATTCCTTTTGTCCGTGTCCCATGGGAACTGATTAAAATTAAGCAGATCATTGAAAAAACAGGTCTGTTGAGCTACCCTGAATTTAAACTCTGGATCATGGTTGAAGTTCCCTCCTGCGCTTTAAATCTAGAAGAATTTATTAAAATCGGGATCGACGGAGTATCTATCGGTACCAATGACCTGACAATGATGTTGTTAGGAGTTGACCGTGACAGCGAGGACGTTGCCCCGGTTTATGACGAAAGGACTCCGGTCGTATTAAACGTTTTAGAATATATTGTTAAAACCTGCCAGAAATTCGGGATTACTTCTTCCATGTGCGGACAGGCTCCTTCGGATTATCCTGAAATAGCTGAAAAAATGGTTAAAGCCGGAATTACCAGCCTTTCGGTTACCCCTGATGTAATTGAAAGAACCAGACAGATTGTTTTCGATGTTGAACGTAAAATCTACAAAGAAAAAGCTAAGAAGTAGTTATATTATAATAAATATATGCCGGTTATAAAAAAAATTGTTGCTAATGAAATAATAAATTCGCTCGGTTATCCTACGCTCCAAGGCACCCTTACCTTGGATGACGGACGTTCTGTAACGGTTAATATTTCTTCTTATGATCCGGAAGTCGAATCACCGCTTAAGGAACTTCGTGACGGAGATAAAAACCGCTTTAACGGACTTGGGGTTCAAAAAGCAGCCTCATACGTCAATGATTTAATAGGTCCCAAGCTTGTCGGTGTTTCTCCTCTTAAACAGACAGAAATAGACAATTGGCTGCTAAAAGCAGACGGAACTAAAGATCTAAGCAATTTGGGGATTAATACGATTAATATTATTTCTAAGCTGGTTATTTCCGCCGGTGCGATAATTTCCGAACAGCAGCTTTATCAATATATTAATTTTAAATTAATTGAGGCAACCCATTTAAGTCTTGAATTAAAAAAGCTGCCGACCCCTCTTTTTACATTATTAACCGGTTCGAAAGACGGCCAAACAGACCTGAATTTTAAAGAATTTTTAGTTTTTCCTTCATCGGCTTTTCCTTATCATAAAGCTTATCAGATCGGTGTAGACCTTTATCAAAATTTACGCAGACTTTATAAAATGAAATTTTTTTCTAACGTTGAAGCAATTGATTCAATAAAACAGACTGTTGAATCAATGGGATTTCATTTTGGACAGGATATTTTTGCCGGAGTTAATTTTCAAGCCAAGAATTATTTCAACCAAAAGAGATATATGCTTAAAGAAAAGGATGAACCTCTAAGAAGCGAAGAATATATTAGTTTTATTAACGATTTAATAAAAAAATATTTGCTTTTAGTAGCGATAGACCCTCTTGAAGAAAATGACTGGTTGTCAAATAAGGGTGCTTTTGAAGATCTGAGGACCGATTTTTATTTAGCAAGCGGAAAAAAAAGTTTATCCAAGATGGTGACCAGCACCGTAATTAAGCTGGGAGAATGTATGACTATGACTGATCTATTTAAAAGGATTAACGATTTGAAAACCAGTAATTCTAATTTTATTTTATCTGTCGGTCATGCTGAAACAAATGATCATTTTATCGCGGATTGCAGCTTCGCATTTCAAGCGGATTTTATTAAATTCGGAGCCCCGGTACATTCTGAAAACGTGACAAAGTATAATAGATTGCTGGATATAGAAAAAGAACTTAAGTTGAGTTAATTTTCAATTTTCGAATTTTCAATTTACATTGAATTTACAATGATTTAAAGTTCCAATGGAAAATTGATAAAGTGAAAATTTATTGAAAATTGCAAATTGGTAATTGAAAATTTTTAAACTATGATAGGCAAATTAAAAGGCAAATTAGTCGAGGTAGATAAAAATATCGGTTTAATCGAAACATCAGGTGGTGTTTTTTATCAGGTATTTTTACCTACCTCTCTTGTGGCTAAACATCAGCTGCAAACTAACATAGAAATTTATACTTATCTTCAAGTGCGTGACGATGCTTTGGTTTTATTTGGTTTTGAAACTAAACAACAGCATGATTTCTTTTTGCTTTTACTGACAGTTTCCGGGGTTGGGCCAAAAACAGCTTTCACGGTTATTTCATCGTTGAAGGTAGAAGAGATTATTAGAGCCGTGACAACCAATGAAGTTGATTCTTTAAAAGTGCCGGGTTTAGGTCGGAAAACAGCCATGAAGATAATTTTAGAGTTATCATCGAAGCTCAAAACTGATTTTGATATGAAGAATATGGTCATGTCCGACGATGATCAAACAGTCGTCAGCGCTTTAGTTTCGTTGGGTTATAAATCATATGAAGCAAAAAAATTAGTTTCCAAACTTCCTAAAAATTTAACGGTTGAAGAAAAAATCAAAGAAAGTTTAAAATCTGTAAAAAAGTAGTTCTTATTTTATTTTTTCATTCCAAATAGTTTACCAATGTTTTCGAGGCTTATATGCATTCTGAGAGCTTGAAAAAACTGTCTATCTTCAACATCCTGAAAACTTTCAACTTTTTCAAATTTGACTTTTGGCTCAATTGATCCTTCTTTAGATCTGTGTCTAAATCTCAATATTCCTAAACCTGCTAAAGCTAAGGGTAACGCAATTGCCGAACAAACTTGTATTGTATTTAAATCCATAAACACTATTATACTATAGGGCCTATAAATTTTCAACTCTATTTTTGGTTTTTGCGTAGTGCTATAATGGTTAGATGTCAGCAGTGAAAAATGAAGAAAATCTTAGACCAAAACTTCTTAAAGATTATATTGGACAAGAAAATGTGGCAAAGACCTTGAAAATGTTTATTGATGCTGTCAACAAACGAGGAAAACCTTCAGAACATATTCTTTTCTACGGACCACCGGGAATCGGTAAGACAACCTTGGCTTATATCGTCGCTAATGAATTGAAAGGTGAAATGAAGGTGACCTCAGGGGCAACGATAACCAAAACCGGTGATTTAGCTGCTATTTTGACTAATTTAAAGGATAACGACGTTTTGTTTATTGATGAAATTCATCGGCTACCAAAATCAGTTGAGGAAATGCTTTATCCGGTCATGGAAGAATACTCACTTGATATTATAATCGGCCAGGGACCGTCAGCAAGAACCGTTCGCCTACCTGTTCCAAGAATTACAATAATAGGCGCAACAACAAAACTAGCCTTACTATCAGCTCCACTTCGTGATCGTTTTGGTTTGTTACTGCGTTTGGATTATTACCATAATAAGGAAATTGAAAAGATTATTATCCGGTCTTCAAAGATAATGAATGTTCCGGTGACCGAAGAGGCGGCTTTTGAAATTTCTACCAGATCGCGCCGGACTCCAAGATTGGCAAACAGAATATTGAAACGTGCCCGTGATGTCTTTGAAGTTGACAAACATAAAGTGATTGATAAAAATTTACTGGATAAACTTTTTGAATTGCTTGAAATCGATGAAGTTGGATTAACCGATATTGATAAGCAATACCTGGATATATTGGGGAAGAAATTTAATAATGTTCCGGTCGGAGTCGAAACAATCGCTTCCTCTATCTCCGAAGATAAGCAAACCGTCGAAGAATTCATCGAACCCTATTTATTACGATTAGGTTTTTTAAAGAAAACCTCAAGAGGTCGACAACTAACTCAAAAAGCCCTAACGCATTTGAAAATTAATAGAAAAGGGGGGAATCCATTGTTTTAGTTTTTAATTAATATATGTTTATCGATGAAGCAAAGATTATGGTCAAGGGCGGGCATGGCGGGGCCGGCAGAGTGGCTTTTTTTAGAAATAAAAAGGGCCCTTCCGGAGGCAACGGCGGTCCGGGCGGCGATGTTTATGTTGTGGCAAGCAGTAACCTTACTCAACTTGAAACCTTTATATCTAAAATTAAATATATAGGTGAAAATGGCGGACCAGGCGGACCAAATCAGCGCACCGGTAAATATGGTGACGATTTACTTATTAAAGTCCCAATCGGTACAACGCTCATCGATGTTGTTACGAAAAGTGAAATTACAGTCAACGAAAAAAATCCTAAATATTTACTTTGTCGTGGAGGTATTGGTGGCCTAGGAAATAGCGCATTTAAATCCCCTACTCACCGGGTTCCGCAGCACGCAGAACCGGGAAAAGAAGGCCAGGAAAGAAATTTTAAATTAATTCTGAGATTGATTGCTAATTTCGGACTTATCGGTCTTCCAAATGCCGGTAAAAGCAGCTTGTTAAATAAACTAACTTCAGCTAATGTCAAAACCGCCAACTATCCGTTCACCACTCTCGAACCAAACTTAGGTGTATACAACGGTAAAGTTTTGGCCGACGTTCCCGGCCTTATTGAAGGCGCGTCAACCGGGAAAGGCTTGGGAATTAAATTTTTAAAGCATATCGAAAAAGTTGATCTGATACTTCACTGCATTTCCGTCGAATCACAAGATGTAGCAACAGAATACAATACCGTTATTAACGAATTAAAAACTTATAACTCCAAACTTCCGGAAAAAAAATCAATAATTCTGTTGACTAAAATTGATTTGACCGACAAAAAAGAAGTTGAAAAAAAAGTTAAGGAATTAAAAAAATTTAACCAAGATATCCTACCGGTATCGATCTATGATGAAGGGTCACTAAAAAAACTTAAAAATATTTTATGAATAAGACTCCCTTCACCAAACAAGGCTACGAAGATCTAGTTAATGAACAAAAGGAATTGAAAAAAAGCCGGGTTGATGCCGTTTCTAATCTAAAAACTGCCCGGGAAATGGGAGATCTTAGCGAAAACGCAGCTTATAAAGTAGCCCGGTCAAAACTCTCCTCAGTCGACCGGAGATTGCGGTTTTTAACTAAAATATTGGATAATGCGTATATTATGAAAGTTGATTTTAAGGGTGTTATTGATGTTGGCTGCCTTGTGACGGTAGAAACCCCATCAGGGAATCAGACTTATCAGATTGTCAACAGCCATGAATCTGATGTTATTAATGGAAAAATCTCATACTACTCCCCCGTCGGCCGGGCGCTGATTGGTAAAAAAATTAATGATGTAGTTGAAATAACGACTCCAAATGGAAAGATCGACTACAAAATAAAGGGGATTAAGATCGGGTGACCCATCGGTTACGAAATTGGAACTATATCTACGCTGACTTATTTAAGTTGTATTGCGGATTAGGTTTAGCTTCAATCAGTCCTAATTCTAGTCTGTTTTTAGAGAATGGAACTTATTAAAGAAAATAATTTATAGTTAGCTTGTCAAATCAGGCGATTTATGGTAAAATGATGCCACTATGGGAAATAGAAATGCAGAAATTTTTGTTCCTAAACGAATATCCCCTCTTCGCGAAGTTTTCAATATAGCTATCCAAATAAAAAATCAGTCTTATATAAATTATAAATATTTATTTAATAAGGACATTGATTATAAAAAACGATTTGAAGAATTAAGAAATTATGTAATTAAAGAAAAAAAATCGGTAAAAAGATTTGATGCTGCGTTTGACTTGATAAAAAATGTCCATGTTAAAAAGCGAACATTTAAATATATAAAAAATGATGCGTTTAAAGAATTCAGTTCAGAAGTTGCGGATATCCTAACATTGCTATCTACTGGTTTTGCACATAAACACAAATTGGGTTTAATTGACTTTGATAATGTTACTGGGAACTATAAAGTTCAATTATCATTCCTTGCAGGTAAATTAAAAAGGCCAATAACTTTAGTGGATTTAACCAATGCAATAATGAATGGTACTTTTGATCCATCCTTATCTAAAAAAGCTACTCCTTTAAAAGAAATTAAATAAATCTAACATTTATTTCTTAAACTTAGTAAGTTGCTCCAACGTACTAATCTGTGAGGTTAGACAGAATCGAACTGTCATCTAATCCTTAGAAGGGATTTATTCTATCCGTTGAACTATAACCTCATGGAGCCCACAGTCAGATTCGAACTGACGACCTGCTGTTTACAAAACAGCTGCTCTACCGCTGAGCTAAGTGGGCAATCTGGTGCCGCGGGAGGGAGTCGGACCCTCACGACTGTAAAGTCACAGGATTTTAAGTCCTGCGTGTATGCCATTTCACCACCACGGCTTATCTTAGTATGCCATCCCACTACTGGGACTAACTCGTAGTAGTTCCTCACTTCGTATCGGAAACTACGAGTTGAGTTTCACCACCACGGCTAAATCGCTTTATATATTATAGACTATTCGAAGGTTATTTATTAATTAAATTATTTTGTGAGTTGCATTGCCGCCCAGATCATAACCGCAGCAGAAGAAAATCTGATCGCGTAAATTTTCAAAGTATGTTTCTCAAGTAATTTGGGAGCAAAAATTGAAAACATGAAAGCGAAGATCATTGAAAAGGGCATGACCATTATAAGAGAAGTAACGCTATAATTACCTTCGTACCCTTTGTTAGCTGCAAAAAAGGATAAGGTAAAGAATAAACCCATTAATGCAATCGGAGTAATGTGTGCCGCGTCTAATTTTTTTAAGTCCTTTTTAAATAACGGTATTGTAGGAATTAGTAAAACAAAATTAATTATTGCTATCCAAAGGTTTGTTGTCCATAAATCATTATTTATTAAGACTGCTTTTGTTAAAGCACTATTAATTGCTGAAAATAAAACTGTTAATAAACCGATTGCTATCGTGATTTTGAAAAATGATTTTAAACTGAATTTTTCGTCTAATGAGGTAAAAACACCGGCAATGATAATAAGTCCGATGTAAAATAATTTAAACGCTGGAAATCTTTCACCAAAAAAAAGAAATCCGATTAATAATGTGAAGATGTTTCTAAAATTATAAAGTGGCATAAAAACAGAGACATCCAAATTGGCGTTTGAAAAGATATAAAAAATCGTGTTGAGTGTTGCAAAAAAACCCGTCAGAATAACCAGTAACCAGCCGTTGGGCAAAACTGCATGATAATAAATTGCTGGAGGAGCAGTAAATAGTAAAGTTACCGCCGCTAATAAAAAATTAAACAACCAAGGATTTTTAATAGAATGCTTGCTTGTTAATTTTGCCGTTATAACAAATAGGCCAGATATAACGGCACCTGTCCACGCATAAATATAAAACGGCATAAGAATATATTATATCAGTCCAAGTATTTTTTTATATTTTTTAAATGCTCCTCGTAAGTGACAGCGCAGTGAATTTGCTTGAAATGATCGTGGAGATAAAATAAACAATCTGTTTCTTCAGGATTCAAAGCTGCTTCAATATAGTCAATATTTGGACTACAAATCGGGGTCGGCGGCAATCCCTTATGAAGATAAGAATTATATGGAGAATCGTTTTTTTGTTCTTTTAGGTCAATCGACCCCCACCACTTTCCTTCACTATTCTTTCCCAGTGTGTACTGCATTGTGGCATCAATTTGAAGCGGCATACCTTTATCCAAGCGGTTCCAAATGATTCCCGAGATAAGCTTCATATCCGATTTACCGGCTGCTTCCCGGGCAATCAGAGAAGCTATTTTAAGGCCGGTCACCCAGCGGATATTGGCAGAAATATATTTATTTGCAAACGGAGCAAACTTCTCGTTGAAACGGTTTATTAGTCTCTGAGCAACCTTATTCCCACCCTCATCGACGGGTATCAGATAAGTGTCTGGGTAATAGACTCCTTCGAAATATTCCGGGCTTGAATTCGTATAAATCGTGTTCCATTTTTCTAACTCCTGATTGCTCCATCCCAGCCCGGAAGTCATAATTTCCCCGATCTGCTCTTTTCTCAAACAGCTTGAATAACTTATCCAAACTAAATCCGGTTTGCCGTTTATTTTTTGAAATACATCCAACGCCCACATATTTTTATTCAATCGGTATCCTCCTGGTTTTATTTCGTTAAAAAAAACAAAGGTGTTAATATAAAATTCAAGAACTTTATTTTTTTTAATAAATTTTTCTTCTTCGAGTTTTTGCAGCAAATTAAAGCTATCAACGGTTTTTGGAATGATGAATATTTCTGTTTCTTTACCGCCTCCCACCGGTCCAAAATAATACCAATAAAGCGGTAATCCAATTAAAACCAAAACAAGTAAGAATATAAGTATTTTTTTCATGAAGTTATTTTAATTATTGTTCAAAACAATAGAGCCTTCTTTGTACATTACAGGCAGTCGTACCAAAGTTAGTCCATTGAGTGGTTGTATATAGATTATTTTTTCCAAAAATGCCGGACATTTTTTTTGTTTTATTATTCCAATCATCACAGACAAGAAGAGGATCTATATATCCACTTGATCCGTCAATGTTGGTATTTGTCCAAACGTTGGAGTTTGAAACGGTTTTATTTTTTTCATTTTTATTTATCATTGATAAAAGGGGGGTTGTGATTAAGCTTGTCCAGTTGTCTGCTATTTTTGTTGTTTCGTCAACTAAAATATAAGGGTAGTTTGAATGAACAAACCGACTACTGACATTGCTTACGCTATCAGAGAGCCATGCCTTCCACGTCCCGTTTAAACTGTTAGAATAAGCAAGTGTCTGACAACTTTGATCGGCTCCAACCAAACCTCCAAGATCTCCGTTATAACTGACGGAGCTTATAAAAACCCGTTTGGCATGCAGACTACAAGTTCCGGCTCCGTTACATAGATTAAAAGCTGGACACTGTAAAAACCGGTCCTCTCCGTCTAATTGATTTGAAAGTTGTCCGCCAACACACTCATTGCAAATAACATTTGGATTATAAGCATCTGGACAATAAAAACTGTCATTACCATCCAAATTTACCATCGATACCTGAGTATTTCGTCTTTGGCCACCGATAGGAGGAGCCGATTGGGCGAATTGATCTGTTGATCCCGGATAACCATCGGCGTCTAGATCAGTCATCCATAATGGAGTTTTCGTTTTGAGAATTCCACCGGTCATTTTGACTAAAGAACCACCGGAAAAACTCAATGATCCGGTAGCAATTGTTTGTCCCGGAAGAATTATTAATTTACCGCCCGGGGCCAAAATTATTGAAGCAGAATTAGTCGATCCAATTCCGCTATCCACCCCATTTACAAGTCCAGGAAAACTACATTCAGTGGTTATAACCAAACTACCGCTTGGAGAAGCATCAAGACAGTCGGCGGCAAAAACATTAATTCTTAAAAAGCTAAGGGTTAAAAATATGAAAAATATCAACGTAATTTTCTTAAACACCTTCAACATATTTTCATGATAGAACAAACAATATATTTATTCAACGTTATTTAAAATATGTCCCAAGTTGGATAAACGACTGGCTTGGCACTTCATACCAGAAAGAAACTCTATTATTTGAATCATTTTGTTTGGTATTTACAATAAGCAAGTTTGGGGCTGCCCACCCGGTCACTTCTTCTATTGTATAGTTGGGAACTTTTAGCTTGAACGGCTCTTGAATAGACAGGTTAGATAAATTATTTGAAAATGACTCTCCAGAACTCTGAAAAACCAGGTAATCGTCTGCTACGGCGTTTTTTTCCTTCAAGAAAAAATAAAGGTTATCCGGAGACCAAGTGTTATAGGGAATTTCTAATTGACTTGAATTAATTTTTTCTTTTCTAAATACTTGGATTTTATTGCCGTTAGAATTGTTGGTGACAAAAATTGTATAAAAATTATCTCTTTTTTCTATCATAAGAGTTTTCGCTCCATCAGGTGAATCCATCAAGCTTGTTGTTTCAGTTTCAATCGGGGTAACCATGGGCGGAACCGCTGAGGTTATGATGGTTTTATTTTTTTTATTATTTAATTCACTAGTAATAAAAAAAGTTAAAAACGTTACTATGAGAATAAAAATAGAAACCTTAATTTTCATTAATTTTTATATCGGCAAATCACCATAAATTGTAATCTTTGTTCCTGCATGACCGTCGGAAGAAGCGTCAGCCCAATCGTATATCTTGCCGGCGTCGGTTGTCTTCATATTGACGCATCCGTGGCTCATCGCGTGACCAAAATTATTATGCCAATAGGTACCGTGCAAACTAAAACCGGAACTCCCTGGAACTTCATCATTGAAAAAAAACATTACGTATGGAACATTGGGAAGATCATAATAGTCGGCGCCGCTCCCGCCAGCCATTCGTGTAGCTCTAAATTTTGACCATATTATAAAATCACCTTTTGGAGTTTTTCCCCACAAACCGGAAGAAATAGGCGTTTGCATAAATAAGGAACTGCCTTCATAAGCAGAAAGCGTTTGTGTCGCTAAATTAACGTAAATACGTTTTTCTCCCAAAGCTGTTTTCAAACCAAGAACTGGACTGGTATCTTCATTTTTGGAAAGCATAATATTTGGAACAGGAACCGGCTGGTTATTAAATATACCCGTCGCATTTGTTTCAATTTCAAATTTTGGTTCTTTTTTGCAGCTAATTGAATTTGCACACGGTATGTTCTTTGGAAGTATCATCTTATATATAAATAGAACAAGAAAGATCATTACGCCGACTATTAAATAGGCGGGTACGAAAGATTTGTGTTTTCGTTTAATTTTTTTCCTCACTTATCTATGTTATCAGTCTCAACCTGAATAGTCAAAGTTTTCTCTTTATGAATAAAAGTAAACGATATTTTTTCACTTTTGTTATTGGTAATATATAAATTTTGCAGAGTGTTTTCAGAGTAAATTGAAACTCCATCCTTCTTTTCTATATTCGGGATGACGGCAAAATCATGTGATGTTGGAGCTTCAACATCAAGACCAGCTTCCTTGGCAGCAACGTACATAAATGAGGCTAAATGACAGACTCCATCGCCGATTAGCCAGCCATCAGATTTAAAACCTTCATATGAATTAAAATGGGCGTTTGTAGTCAAGGCTACTTTACCCTTGTATTTTTCAAGCACGGCATCATGAAAAGCGAACGTTTCACCCGGTTTTAAGGCAAATTTGACCTCCCAATCGTCTTCAACCGACTCCCAGGAGATCGTATCTCCTTTCTTAACCCTGCCTCCTAAATAGGCAATTGTCAATAAAATATTATCTGAAAATACATCGTTCACAAAGGTATTTGAATACCTATTTGATAACGAATAGGAGACACGAGAAAGGGTCTTAGGCGTAGTAACCCCAAGAGGATTTATCAAAAAAATCATGGCCGCGGCAATAATGTTGGTTAAGATCTCGCTCATAAAGTCCTATAGTATAGCATACTATGGGGTATATGTCAAAGCAGAATACCGTAGAAATTTTGAAGATAAATACTAATTCATTTAATCTAAGTTTGTGAACTTGTAGTAAGAACTTACGAACAACTTTTAAGATCATACAAGATTATTTATGAAGATATTTATAAATATTTGTTTTAATAGTTAAAAAATAATTTTGTAATAACTTGAAAAAAAGAAAATACAAGAGTAAAATGCAACCGATGGCCAATCCTAATAGTCTAAATACGTTAAAAAGCCTTAATCTTCTTTCCAGCAAAAACGTTAAAGTTGATACTGCTCTCACACTTTTATTATCAACCACTGCTTGTAATAGCGAAACCACAGCTACACTCGTTTGTGGTATACCAATACTCATTTGGGTTGTTGGTCCAATTTTATTTGCATTGGGCAATGAAATTTATTCGGAAATCAAAAAAAATAAAGAAGCTATAAAAGAATGGAATTCTTTAAGCCCTGAAGAAAAGGAAAGAAGGAAAAGAGCTGAGGACGATCATTATGATCCTAGGGGACCTTATTATAATTGAGATTTAAGTGAAGCGTAAGGGATTCGAACCCTTGATATTCACCCTGAAAAGGTGATGTCCTAGGCCACTAGACGAACGCTCCTGACACAATTTTACCACAAACCCCTACCCTGTTAAACTTTATTTTTGCTTAACAGGGTATTTTATTCTTATTTCATCTTTCTCTTAAGCTCGTCTAGAATCTCCTTTGCAGAATCCTTGCCACCTATTCCAAAGGCTAAGCCTCCGGCGAGAGATAACATCGCAACGATGCCGGTAAAAAGAATTCTTATCAAGTCCTGGGCTACACCCAACTGATTAAGGACTACTAAAACCGTGAAAAACATTATCGTACCACGGGTAAAAACAGCCAATCCATTACTTGCTGTCGACCCCATCGTCTTAACACTGTGACGGACTAAATCAGCCGTCAAATTTGAAGCTAAAATTCCAACAAAAGCAATAACGACCGCTACAACAACATTTGGCAGATAGAAAAGAATTTCATTGACAACTGTTGTCGCTCTTGATAAGCCCCATACTTCCAAAGCTGGAACTAAGAAAACGATAATTAACATCCATTTTAATATTTCCGACAAGACTTCGGTCCACATGTTCACTTCTTCTTTTTTGATTAATTTTGTTTTATGAAACAAAAGATCAATTTTAGAAAAAGTTACGATTGTTACAATCAAATGCTTGACTATTCCTCCTATCAAAAGGCCGACAATCAAAATCAAAAGTCCTCCGAATAAGTTAGGAAGGAAGCTTCCAAGATTCTTAAAAAAATCAAATAAAATCACGTTTATTAATTCAATCATAATTAATTATCACCCCTTTCAAAAAAAACTTTTAATAATCAATATTATCCCAAAATTTTATTTCCGTTTTCTTCTCCTCAATCAATATAGAAAAAACGGCTACTTTCAGTTTATATTCATTATAGTTATTTTTCAACAAATAATATTGGGCAGCTTTTTTTATGTGGTAAATCTTTCGTTTATCTATGGCTTCAAAAGGCTCGCCATAATTTAAGTTCGAGCGGGTTTTGACTTCAATAAAATATAAGCTTAGATCTTTTTTGGCTATAATATCAATCTCTCCAAACTTAGAAGTAAAATTTTTTTCGAGGACAAAAAAACCGTGAGACTTTAAGTAGTCAAAAGAAAGATCTTCTCCGATTTTACCGAGATTTTTTTGATAAAGGCTCATTAGTTTTTTTTGGCGAAACTACTGGGACCTTTTTATGTTTAATTATTACTTTCTTTTTTACCTGATATAATTTTGTTCTTACTTCCTGTTCCGTTAAACCACGAACGAAAAAAAGTTTTGCTTTTTGAAAAGAAGATTTTTTGACCAAAGACATCTTAGCAATATATGGAGACATTAATGGAATAATTTTTTCAACACCTGTTCCTGTTTTAGAGATCTTTCTTATTGTAAACATTCGATTGGCTTCACTATCACCATTAACCCCCATGATTATTCCCTTGAAAACTTGGATTCTTTCTTTATCGCCTTCTTTAAGTTTATAGTCTATAGAGACCGTGTCCCCGACTTTGTATCTTGTTTCTTTATATAAAAATGAGTTTGCCATAAGTTTGTATTTTATCAGCTATTGCTTGTTTTTACAAGCATTAAGAAATGCGACAAATATCGGATGTGGTAAAAGCGGCTTACTTTTGTACTCAGGGTGTCCCTGGGTTCCAAAATAAAACGGGTGTACAGATTTTGGAAGTTCTATAATTTCACATAAATTTTCCACTTTTGATCTGGCGCTGATCACCAATCCTTTTTTTTCAAAATCTGATTTAAACTCATCATTAAATTCCCAACGGTGCCGGTGTCTTTCCGAAGTATCCGTTTTTCCATAAATATCGTAAGCGATTGTCCCTTTTTTTACGGTTGCCTCCCAAGCACCCAATCTCATTGTCCCACCGTAAGCTCTTCTTTCCATAAATTTTTTTTGGGCAGGAATCATGTGTATGACCTGATGTTTTGATTTATCATCGTTCTCACTGGTAGCTGCATCTTTCCAACCTATAATATCCCGGGCAAAAGAAACAACTGCAAGTTGCATACCATAGCAAAGTCCGAGATAAGGTATTTTGCGGTCCCGAGCATAACCTGCCGCAGCTATCATTCCTTCCGCTCCCCGTTCGCCCCAACCGATTGGAACAATAATACCGTCAGGATTACCAATTATCTTTACACCCTGTTCCTCAACTTTTTGGGCGTCTATCCATTGGGTTTTGATATTTACCCCCGCTTTCCAGGAAGCATGATCTATCGCGTCAAAAAGGGCCGCATACGAATCTCTTAACTGATAATTTCCAGTACCGAAATACTTGCCGACGATTGCTATATTTAAAGTTGTTTTCTTTTTGCTGTACACAGATTCTATAAATTTTTTCCATTCAGTAAGATCAGGTTTCCTTACCGGTAGTTTTAATCTTTTTAAAATTTTTTCTGTCATTTGCTGTTCTTCAAGAACTAATGGAACCTCATATGGAGATCTTGCGTCCGGATTAGAAATAATATTTTCCGGCTGGACATTACAAAATAAAGCAAATCGATCTCTTCTTCTTTTATCAATAAATTGTTCTGACCGGGCAACTATAAAATCGGGCTGAATCCCCATTGAATTTAGTGTTCTAACTGAAAGTTGAGTTGGTTTAGTTTTGGGTTCCCCTAAGTGCTTTGGTGTCGGAACATAAGAAACATGAATATGGATGACATCTTCCGGATTATTCAAAGTTAAAATTCGGGAAGCTTCATAATAAAAAATGTTTTGATATTCACCGGCCGTGCCACCCAACTCAATTAATACTATGTCAGCTTTCTTATGACGACCTAAGTCTTTCAAACGTTTGGTAATTTCGTCAGTAATATGTGGAATTGCTTCAACATCTTCACCTTTGTATTCAAATCTTCTTTCTCTATTTATAACTGTTTGGTAGATTTCCCCGATAGTAACAAAATTTTCCTTTCCCATCTCTTCACCTAAAAATTTTTCATATGTTCCTATGTCCATATCAGCTTCTGTCCCATCTTCGCATAAAAACGGATCACCATGTTCGATAGGATTTATGGTGCCAGCGTCAATATTTAAGTAATTTTCAAATTTAAGAGGAGCAACACGATAACCTGCCTGTTTAAGAAGTAGACCAATCGAAGCTGAAGTAATTCCTTTTCCGATTCCTGAAATAACTCCTCCGGAAATAAATATGTATTTCATAATTTTACAAGCGTCCAAGCACTCCATTTACACTTTGGATAATTTCCACAGCCATAAAATCTTTTTTTGCTCTTAGTAAATTTTACCACAACATCTCCTCCATCAAGAGGACATTTTCTATTTTTAACTGTTTTTACAATTGATTTGGTGTATGTACACTTAGGATAATTCGCACAGGCAATAAACTTTCCAAAACGGGAAAAGCGGGAAATTAAATTTCCCCCATCCAGAGGGCAAATACCTTTTACATCATCTTCTATTTTTAATATTGAGCTATCTCCCTTTTGAATTTCTAATTCTTTTTTAAATGGTGTATAAAAATCTTTTAATAATTTAATGTAGTCTTCTTCTCTATTGGCTATCCTATCTAATCCATCCTCAAGGCTGGCCGTGTAAGAAAGATCAAAAATTGTTGGAAAACTGGTTGAAAGGTAGTCGCAAATTGAAGTACCAATTGAAGTCGGTATAAAATAGCGTCCATCTTTTTCCGTATAATTTTTCATCTGGATGAGGGAAATGATCATGGCATAAGTTGAAGGCCTGCCAATTCCTTTTTCTTCTAATGTCCTGATTAAAGAAGCTTCATTGTAACGGGGCGGTGCTTTAGTTAATAATACCTTATCTTCAAGGGATTTTAATCCTATGTTCATGCCTTTTTCTAATTTAATTACTGTTTGGTGATTGGCAACATAAAATGGGTCAAAAACTTTTAAAAAACCGTCAAAGATTACCTGTTGTTGTTCGCTTTCAAAAAGGTAGTTTTTATCTGAAATAATAGTTGTTTTAACTGTCTTAATAGTAGCTTCTTTCATTTGGGTGGCAATAGCCCGATTGAAAATTAACGTATATAGCCTCTGATGATTAATAGTTAATTTCGATTCTTTTTTACCTTTAAAAGCAGCCTTTACTTCCAATAATTTTGTCGGACGAATTGCTTCATGCGCTTCCTGTGCTGATCTTGACCGGGTCCGAAAACCTCTTGGTTTTTCGAGCGTATATTCCTTTCCGTATTTTTTTTCAATATATTCTTTTGCCGGAAAAACAAAACGGGCTGACAAATTAAATGAATCGGTACGATGATAGGTAATTAAACCTCGTTCATATAAATCTTGGGCAAGACGCATTGTTTGTTTAGAGGAAAAACCATGTTTATAGTAGGCATCCTGCTGTAAAAGAGAGGTAGTATATGGTGGCATAGGATAACGTGGTGCGATTGATTCTAGAATATCTGAGACCCTATATTTATCAGATAAACAATCCTGTTTTATCACTTCAATGTTTTTCTTATTGATTGTCGTTTTTGTAAAGACATAATCTCCTGCAAACAATTTTAAAGTTGTCTTTTGCTCATATAGTATTTCATCTTTTGAAATTAATTTTGCTTTTACGTCTAAATCAAATAAACCAAATAGCTGAAAATATTCTTCAGATAGAAAGGCTTTAACTTCTTTTTCTCTCTCAACAATCAACCTCAAAGCAACCGTTTGGACTCTACCGGCTGATAACCAATTCTTACCGGTTTTTTTCCAAAGTAAAGGTGATAATTCGTAACCAACTACACGGTCTAAAATTCTTCGCGCCATTTGAGCTTTGACCAAATCTAATCTTAAAGTTTCCGGATTTGCTAATGCCTCAGCTAATGCTTTGGGGGTTATCTCATGAAAAACTATTCTTTTCAGGTTGACGCCTTGCTTAAAACCTATATTCGGCCAATCCTCGTTTATGTAGCCGAGGATATAAGCAATATGATAGGAAATTGCTTCTCCTTCGCGGTCCTGATCGGTTGCCAAAATAATCTCCTGGTTTTCTTCCGCCAACTTTTTTAGCTGCGTAATTACTTTTTCTTTGTTTAATATTGGTTCTAGATCAGGCTTAAAATCATGTTCATAGTCAATGGCAATCTTACTTTTTGGTAAATCCCTGATATGACCCATCGAAGCAAAAACAAAATAATTATTTTTATCTTCCAAGCCCTTCGATTTTAAAATGTAGTTAAAAGTTCTTGCTTTTGTAGGTGATTCAACAATAATTAGCGCCATATTATTCTTAAAATATCAGAGACTTATCAATTATTCAACCGGACAATTTTTCAAGAACTAGTTTTATTACCTTTGAGGATGTCTCTAAATCACCTTTAATTTCTAAGATAACCCTGCCTCTAATTCTAGTTTGAATAACTTGAATATTTAATTCCGGAAATTTTTCTTTAATTTTTTTAATTGATTTGTCAACATTTTCTTTGTTAATATATTTACCGATGCTTTTTATTTGATATAAATAATTCCGCACCGCGCTTTCAGTTTGTTTAACAGTAAAGTTTTCACCTAATATTTTTTCATAAAGATCTATCATTTGTTTTTTATCACTAAGTCGGGAAAGAATATAGATGTGGCTCGAACTTATCGATTTAGAATAATATCCGTCAATAACTACTTCAGGGATTTTTTTTAAACGTAACAAATGACATATATAGGAAGACTTATAACCGATCTTGTTCGCAAGATCAATAATTCTCAGATTTTTTTCTTTAATAATATATTCAAGCAGTTTTGACTTTTGGAATATGTCTTTGTCAGTTTTAATTTGATTTAATAAAGAAGTTATATCCTCAATCATTGAATAATTATACTACCCTGACGTAAGATTCACCCTGTTTTTTATAGAACTCTACTTTTCCTTTAATTTTCGCCGTAATAGTGAAGTCCCTTCCTAAAATTGTTCCGACTCCAGGGTGTACCTTTGTCCCTCTCTGACGGATAATAATATTTCCAGGGTTAATTTCTTGACTTCCAAAAACTTTAACTCCCATCCTCTTGGATCTTGAGTCACGATTCCCCTTAACTGTTTTTTGTGCTTTTGTATGTGCCATATTTAAAAATTATATCTTAATAATCTTTAGCTTAGTTAATTTTGATCTAAAACCTCTTACTTTTCTAAATCTTGATTTTGCTTTAAACTTCGCAATTCGAATTTTCTCACCTAAAACATTGTCAATTACTTCAGCGGTGACTTTACCTTTTAACAACGGATTTCCTAATTCAAATATTTTTCCTTCATCATCAAATTTTAACAAAGCGTCCAACTCTACTTTTTTACCTTTTTCAGCATTCATCAAATCAACCGTTATCTCCATTTGATCTTTGACGAGATATTGCTTTCCGCCTGTTTTAACTACTGCATACGTAATCATAGATATAAATTATACAAGAAAATAATTTGTTAGCAATTGTATTTATTGTAGGGGTCGGTCTTGACCGACCCTTTTATGGCAGTAATGCAAAGCCTATTAATAAAGCCATGGCAGATGAACCTCCATAGGAAATAAAAGGCAAGGTGATCCCGGCTACCGGCATAATCCCCATGTTCATTCCCAGATTAATTATTGTTTGTGAAACAAAATATGTCAACATTCCAAGACAATATAGAAACTTCTTTTGATCTTCCTGTGACTTCTGATAATAAAAAAATATGGTTTTTTTTACCAAAAAAATAATAACTATACTAAAAAAAGTTAAAACAAAAAAACCCCCAAAAAAACCAAATTGTTCAATGAGAGATGCAAATGCGAAATCGGTCGTGTTTTCCGGTAAAAAAAATAGCCTTGATTGCGTACCAAGGCCCAAACCTCTACCAAAAAACATCCCTGATCCAATTGAAATTACAGATTGAATCATGTTGTATGCTGATCCTTGAACATCTAAGTGGGGACTAACAAAACTTAGAATTCTTAACCGCTGATAATCCTTCATTAAAAACCAGCCAAAAGGGATGAATATGACCATCAACCCAATTAAATAACCGAGGTATTTTTTTGAAAAAGTGGAAAATATTAACAATACAAAAAAAACAAAAAAATAAACCATGGCATTTCCCAAATCCGGTTGCTTAAAAATAATTACAAAAGGAATTAAAAAATATGAAAAAACCTTAATAAAATTAAGAAAAGTGTTACCAAACAAATTTTTTACTGTTAAGATTTCAGCCAAAAATAAAATAAAAAAAACTTTAAAGAATTCCGAACCTTGAAAATTAAAAAAATAAAAATTCAGCCAGCGTTTGGAACCCTTAACTTCAAGACCCACAATAAATGTAACGATTAAGATAGTTATAAAAAACCAGTAAAAAAACTTACTGTTAATTCTAAAAAAGTTGGAGCCGATTGACTTAATGACAAAGTAACTAAGAAAACCGAAGAACAAAAAAATAAATTGGCGGATAAAAAGATCTTGACTCAGTCCAAATAAATTAAATAAGCCAAAGACCGAAAGAAAGATCAGTGAGAAAATGATCATTGTTATTGTACCTCAGTTTTATCACCAAAACTGATTTTTTTTGCTAATACCCTTTTGGCGATAAAATCTTTTTTACTTTCAAATTCACCAGATATAACTAATTCTATACTTTCATCTGTCCTTAAATTTTTTAATTTTCTTTGAGACTGGATCTCGCGGATTAATTCTCTCAGTTTTCCCTCCTTTTCCAACTGCTCCTTAGTAACTTCTACAGTCACCTTAGGATAGTGGAATTTACCGTTGACGGTAATGTTTTTTATATTTAATTCCTTTATCACAACTTCCCAGACTTCATTTAAAATTGACTCCAAATTGACTGGTAATTCGGTTTTTATGTTCAAATTAGCCAAAGGAATTCTTACTTTAACTCCATTTATTTTTCTTTCTGCTTGCCCAGCCTCAACAATTTTTCGTGCAGCTTCCATTTGTTTTTCCAATTCTAAATTCTGTCCCGACTTAGTCGGGGCTGAATTTATTTGAGGCCAATTCTCAAGATTTACTGATTCTTTGCCGGTTAAATTTATATAAATCTCTTCGGCTACAAAAGGTATAAATGGAGAAATTATTACCGATAGGTTAACTAAAATATAGTAGAGAGTTTCGTAAAAATTATTTTTATCTTCAATATTATCCGAATTTACCCAAACCCTGTCTCTGCTTCTTCTAATAAACCATGTTGATAAATCGGAAACAAATTTTTCAATTTCCAAAGCAGCGTCCTTTGCATTAAAGTCTTTAAGACTTTTCTCGACAAAAATTATAGTTGATGCAAATCGACTTAAAATCCATTTATCTAGAATGTTTTTTGAATTTCGTGCAGACGAGGAACGCCTCGTCTCTACATTAAATTTATCCAGATTTGCGTATTCAACAAAAAATTTATAAACATTCCAGAGCATAAGATAAAATTGACGTCGGATTTCATCAGCCTTTTTATATCCAAAAAGCATATTATCGGCCGGATTATGACGGACAAACATCCATCTCATTACATCAACGCCAATTTTGTCAGCCCCCTCATTGAACTCGATCGCATTTCCCCAGCTTTTGTGCATCGGACGGCCATCTTCACCAAGTTGAGTTCCAAAACCCAACACCCGTTTAAATGGCGGTTCGTTTTCAAGAACGGTTGATTCGGCGATTAATGCATAAAACCAGTTTTTGAACTGTCCGGGGAATGATTCAGTTATAAAATCTGCCGGAAACCACTTTCTCCATTCTTTTTTATCCTTGTTATATAGTGGCTCACCTTTATTACCCTCGCTGATTGTTGAATAAGCAACTATTCCAGCGTCGAGCCATGGATTACCGACGTCGTCTATCCTTGTTATTACTTCACCGCAGTGGCGGCATTTAATTTTTACTTCATCAATAAAAGGTTTATGAGGAGTATTTCCTTCAAATTTATCGAATCCCGAAACGGATCTTTCTTTTAACTCTTTTTTAGATCCGATCACTTCAAAATATCCGCATTTTTTACATTCGTAAATAGGAAGAGCTAATCCCCAATATCTGTTTTTTTTAGAAATCAACCAATCGTGCATATTCTTTAACCAATCAAGTTCTCGATCAAGTCCGAACTCCGGCATCCATTTAATTTTTTTAGTGACTTCTACCATTCTTTCTCTTAAAGTTTTATTCTCAAACGGTTTATCCATTGCAATATACCATTCATCTTCCACCTTCCAAACAAGTTCCGTCTTACACCGCCAACACGCCGGATATCTGTGTTTATAAGCAACAACGGCGAAAACCCATGACTCTCCGTTTTGATTTAAATTATTTTTAAGATAATCTAAAATAATTTCCGGGTGTTTTTTAGCATTTTTACCTGATAGAAATCCCAGTCCTTTCATATAATCGGCGTTATCTTCGATAATTGGAATCATCGGAAGACCTAATTTTTTCCCCATTTTGAAATCCTCAACTCCGGCTGAAACGGCTGTATGAACCATCCCTGTTCCTTCGGTAGTTGTTATTGGTAAAATCATCTTATCTGTGGCAAAAACAATATGAAATTTATCGGGGTTAGCATCAGCAACTTCTTTAACCCTTGGAAGATCGTCAAAAGGTCCGTGATATTTTAACCCAACTAATTCCTTTCCTTTGACTGTTTTTAAAATTTTAAAATTTTCCTTAAAAACCGTTTTCACTAATTCCTTTGCGATCCAAAATTTTTGTCCTGTTGATCCTTCGACCAATGAATAGTCAAAAGTAGCGTCGACTGCGACAGCAATGTTGGCGGGAATCGTCCAAGGTGTCGTCGTCCAGACCAATAAATTTTCGTTTTTACGACCAATAATAGGCAATTCAAAATATACCGACTGGTGAACAAGTTCTTTATAATCTTCTGTCAACATTTCATGTTGAGATATTGCGGTTTCACACCGAGGACACCAAGGAACCGACTCATGCCCTTTATATATCCAACCTTGGTCATAACATTTTTTTAAAAAGTACCAAATCATATAATTGTTTTCGTCGGACATTGTGAAGTAAGAATTATCCCAATCGGCAAAATACCCCAACCTTTTCGACTGTTCCGTTTGAATTCCGGAAAATTTCATAACCCGTTCCTTGCAGAGCTGGACAAATTTAGCGATGGAAGCTTTTTTATCACCGGAGACCAAGTTTTCAATATCTTTTTTGGTATGTAGACCCAATTCCTTTTCAACTTCAACTTCCACCCATAATCCCTGGCAGTCAAAACCATTTTGAAACCTTTGTTTGTATCCTAGTAGATTATAAAAGCGTGGCCACAGATCCTTATAAGTTCTTCCCCAAGCATGATGAACACCCATCGGGTTATTAGCGGTAATCGGGCCATCCAAAAAAGAAAAATGCCTGTCCGATTTGGTATTTTTTCCTCGATATTTTTTATCTATTCCTTTTTCATACCAATGCTTCAACCATTTTTTTTCCATTTCGGGAAAGTTTATTTTTGGATCAACAAGCTTGAACATATTGTGTAATTATAATATAAAAGCGTTTATAAAGTAGTTATTTTTTTCGCAGAAATGCCGGAATGTCAAACTCTGAGGAGTCGTCATCAATAAATTCCTCTTCATTGTTTAAAATTTCCTTTTCATTTTTTTCTTCGTTTTTTTTCGCCATATCACTTATTTTTTGCGGAGTAGGCTCCTCGT
>JBAZVK010000003.1:0-12119 GCA_041660945.1 Patescibacteria group bacterium
GTTATAGCATAACGGCAGTATCTGCCGGCTGGCAGGTTTATTTATCGGGATGTAGTATAATGGTAGTACGCAAGGCTGGGGGTCTTGTAGCGGGGGTTCGATTCTCCCCATCCCGACATAGACGAACATTCCTGTTCACGGAGTGCGTCCGCCTTAAGGGCGGACGCACGGATTAAAAAAAAGTTTTTAAATTCAGCGTTAAAATCAGCCAAAATTTTCCACTCCTCCCGCCACTCCCAAACCACCTCTCTATTTAGCAAACGGCGGTTCGTTCCAATTTTTTCCGTAAAAGATTTTATTTCCATAAAATCTTTTGTCAAAGCAAGTTTTTTGGCGTAGTTAGCGTCAATTATCCATTTTTTCAATGGTTCGAGCCAATTGTTTCCCTTTCGCCCAAAATCAGATTTCTTTTCCGAGAGGTCTGTTTTTGTTTGGACGAGTTCGTTCTTTTTAGCTAAATAAATATCTTTTTCAATTGTGCCGTCTAAATACGCGTTAACCAGTTTGTCTAATTTCTGCTCCGTGTCTCTAACTTTTTCCTCAAGATTTTGGGCGAAAGATTTATTATCATCTTTTTGTTCGCTCTCCCATATTTTAACTTTAGCTAACATTTTTTCTTTCCAATCATCATTAAGAGCGACTTTTTCTAGCCGTTCAGTTAATTGATCAACTAGTTTTTTCTCGCCAATATATTTTTGACTACATTTACCTAATTTTTTAGTACAGCGGTAATAGGTATATATTCCGCCGTTGCCTTTGGCGAGTTGCGCGGTAATGGCTCCGCCGCATTCTCCGCACTTTAACAGACCGAGAAAAGGAAAGCCGTGCTTTTTCTTTTTAACCCTAATCCGCTTGCCATTGTTAATAACCTCCTGAACGGCTGTAAAAGCCGCTCTGGAAACAATTGGCTCAAAGTTGCCCTCATAGCACTCGCCAGCTCTTTCAATTATTCCTAGATAGATTTTGTTATTTAGCAGGCGATGTATAACCGCCTTACATAGCGGTTTGCCAAGTTTGCCAACTACGCCCAAAAACTCCAGGCGCCGGCCTAAACTCCTATAAGTGTGTTTTCCAGTAGCAAACTCCTCAAAAGCGATTTTAACCAGTTTAGATTTAAAAGCATCTGGCTCAATATTCCTGGTCTTTGGATTATTAACATAACCGAAAGGAGCCAAGCCCGGATATTGGCCGCGCCTGAGTTTTTGCCTAATTCCGCGCTTGACGTTTTCCGATAAATTGTCCGAATAGTATTTAGACTGCCCGAAAGCTACTTGCAACATAAACAAGCCTTGCGGAGTTGGCTCAAACCAGAAAGTAGGGAAGCGCAAAGAAGCGATCTTACCGATATCTATACTATAAATTATTTGTCCACCATCAACCGAATTGCGTGCTAACCTATCCGGATGCCAGGCAATCAAGCCGACTGGCTCTTTACTGGCATAAACTTTGCTCATCATCTCGTTAAATATCTCCCGTCCGGGCTTCTTTGCGCTTTTTGATTCAATAAACTGCTCGGAGATGATAATATTTTCTCGTTTGGCGTATTCCGCCAACTCCGCGAGTTGTGCCTCAATAGACATAATTTGTCTTTCCTCGTCCTCGGTTGACTTTCTGGCATAGAGAAAGTATTTCATAGATTTTAAAGTTAAGTGCAAGGCGCGAAATTAAAAAACTTGCTTTGTTTCCGCCGCTTTCGCGGCGGACGGAAAAAACTGGTAAGACAAAAACAATATTTTTATAAATTGTAGGTTATACCGCGAAATCAGTATTTAAATCATTATTTAGAAAAATTTTGTTTTTGTCTTTAGGGCGCTTTGCGCCCGACGAACCGCCGTTTGCTAAATAGAGAGGTGGTTTGGGAGTGGCGGGAGGAGTGGAAAATTTTGGCTGATTTTAACGCTGAATTTAAAAACTTTTTTTTAATCCGTGCGTCCGCCCTTAAGGCGGACGCACTCCGTGAACAGGAATGTTCGTCTATGTCGAGTTTATTAGACATAGGACGAACCTTTTTTGTAAAAAAGGTTCAAAATTAAAAAAGCAATTCTCCCCCCAAAAAAAATTCAAAGGCCAGGCGGGCAAAAAAGGAAAGGGGTCGGGGGAAAGGAAATTTTTGCCCGCCGTGCCTTCCTCCCGCCTACGGCAGGTTTATCCGTCTTGGGCGGGCTAATCCGCCTCTTTTTCAAGCCAAGATTATTTTTCGTATCCCGGTTACGGGATGCGCCGCCGTTAGTTTGCGCTTGACCCGCCCACCCATTCGCGCGCAACGATAAGGAACTCCCTTTTTGTTTGCCAAACTTCAATGTTTTTGATATCATTATATTAAACAAGTTGATATACACTCACTATAAGTAGTGTATTATAATAGTTTATCAAAGTCAAAACAATATGGCAAATACAGTTAGTGAAAACATCCGTAAACTTCGGATTAAAAAAGGAATTTCTCAAGATCGCCTCTCAAAAGACGCTGATTTAGCATTGAATACAATCGTAAAAATAGAAACTGGCGAAAGCCCTAATCCTACCGTGGACACATTAGAAAAAATAGCCAAAGCCCTCGGCGTGCCGGTGGCTGAATTATTTAAATAAAAAACTATGGCATTATTTAAGATCAACGGCTCCGCCGTCAAAAAAATAATCGCAAAAGATTTAGATTTAGAAAAAAATCTACAATTTTTGTTTGAGCAAAATTTAGAAGAAGTTTTGAATATTATTTTTCTTGCTCATGAATACTCCACAAGTTTTGGCGGAAGAATCGATACTCTTGGTATAGATAAAAACGGTTCGCCTTGTATAATTGAATATAAGAAAAATCAAAATGACAATGTTATTAATCAGGGCCTTTCATATTTAAAATGGCTTTTGGATCACAAAGAAAAATTAGAAATCTTATGCCAAAGCAAGAATATTAATATTGAGATTGACTGGGATTCGCCTCGTGTTATTTGTATTGCTGAAAGTTATAGTAAATTTGATCTTGATACAGCCGATATTCTCCCAATAAATATTGAGCTTTTGCGTTATCGCGTTTACGATGAAAATATCCTTTTTCTTGAGCCGGAAAACTATCAGAAAGTTAAAATCTCTACTTCGGGGATTATCAAAAAAGGAAAAATACAAAAAGCAAAAGATGCTCAACTACAAAAAGTTTATTCAATTGACGACCATTTGGCAGGAATAAATAAGGAAACGCTGGATTTATTTCAGGATTTACGCGAACGGATTCTTTCGCTTGATCAAAATATTATAGAAGAAGCAAAATCAAAGTATATTGCTTATAAAACTTCAACTAATTTTGTTGATGTTGTTGTTAAACAATACGGTTTGAAAATATTTTTGAATGTAAAAAGTGGACAATTAAACGATCCGCAAAAACTCACTCGCGATTTAACTAAACCGAAACCAATCGGACATTGGGGTAATGGCGATTATGAAGTAAAATTTGAAAGCGTAAATGAAGCAGACGCAGTTTTTGCGCTAATTAAACAAAGCTACGATTTTAATAAATAAACCACTATGAAAAATATATTAGATAAAAAAGAAGCCATTAAATCAATTGTTCATGCATCCGTTGAATCATTCGCAGTAGGTTTTCAAGGTAGACACGAGGGTGAATTAGAGGATCCTGAGGGTACTTTGAACATGAAAATTCACAATGTTTTTATCGCTGTGCTTGGACCAGAGATACAATATTACACCGCCCTTGTGCGTTCACTCGATAGCTCTTTGGGTAATATGCTGGAAAAAATGGCAATTAATATTGCAAAATTGACTTATGAAGTTAAACAAAATGTTGAAGGACCTCTTAGTCTTAAACAAACTCAAGATATGGCGGAATTGTTAGAAAAATATAAACGCCGAGAAATTACTCCGCCAACCGTAAAGGACTATCAATTTTTGCGTACTAAACCAACGGAACAATCTCTCGTAACAAAAAGACATGATAGTGATTATTATTTGCTCGACAAAGAAACAGGTGAAAACTTTTTGATTGAGTTAAAAATAGGCGGTGATCTCGATAATAAAAAAGCTAGATCAGAGAAAGAAGCTTTACTAGAACAATTCGCAATCCTATCGAACACCCAATCAAGCGATACAAAAATAAAAATATTTTTTGCAACTGCTTATAATCGTTTTGGCGAGGGTAAGCCGTGGCGACAAGAGCGCGTCCGTCAGTTTTTTTCTGATGATGAACTTTTAATTGGAAAAGATTTTTGGGATTTCGTATGTAAGTCAGACGATGGATATAATATTGTACTCGAAGCTTATAAAGAAAAAGCTGGTCTAATTAAAACTTCATTGGATTCAATCAAAAAAACTTATTTAGGATAATCTATTATGCAACCACTTATTAAATGGCCAGGGGGCAAATCAAGAGAGTTTGAATACATAAAAGATATCATCCCTCAATATGAGCGCTACATTGAGCCGTTTTTTGGTGGTGGAGCTGTTTTTTTTCAACTAAAGCCAAAGAAAGCGATTATAAATGATATATGCGAAGAATTGATTAATTTTTATAAATTTATAAAAGGGCAGGAAGATAAAATAGAATTTAAAAAAGCTCTAAATGATTATGTTGATAACTGGGAAAAAATACCGAAGTATATTGGTATTTTTGAAAATAAAATAACAAAACTATACGCCGATTTTAAAGATGACAAAATTACAAAAGAAACTCTAAAAAAAATAGTGAATAAATATCTTGAAGCAGAAGAAAAAAAGTTTAACGGCTTATTCCATACTAGCTTTTGTCTTGACGACAAAAATTTATTAAAACAGATTATATCAAATCTTATTTCTAAGCTCGGCAGGATTAAAAAAATTGAAAAGGATCGTGGCAAAATTGGCGATGGTGATCTTATAAAAAATATTGAAACTGCATTTCGTAGTGGTTTTTATATGCACTTTCGAGATATAATGAATTTTAACGGAAATAAATATAAAACTTCCTTAGCCAAAAAAATAGCAAATTATTATTTTATAAGGGAATTTTGTTATGCTTCAATGTTTCGGTTTAATGCAGACGGGCATTTTAATATTCCCTACGGTGGCATTGCTTATAACTCCAAGGATTTTAGAAGCAAAGTTGATTATATTTTAAGCAAAGAAGTAGGAAATTTGTTTAAAGGTACTAAAATTGAAAATAAAGATTTTGAAGATATATTCAAAAAAAATAATTTAACATCAAAAGATTTTATATTTCTTGACCCGCCGTACGATACAGACTTTAGCGATTACGAGAAAGCATCTTTTGATAAAAAAGATCAGGAGCGTTTAGCTCGGTGTTTGTATACCACAAAAGCAAAATTTATTTTAATTATTAAAAATACTCCATTTATTTTGAATTTGTATAAAAATAAACCTAGAATAAAAATATCCAGTTTTGACAAAACATATTTATACAATATGAAGGGGAGAAATGATCGAGAGGTTGAGCATTTAGTTATAAAGAATTTCTAATGATTAAAGATATTAATAAAATTTTTCATGGTGATTGCTTGGAAATACTAAAGACATTTTCTGATAATACTTTTGATTTAATTTTCGCTGACCCGCCATATTTTCTGCAATTACCAAAAGGAAAAAGATTAAAACGAGCTGACGGCTCAGAAATTATACCTGTTGAGGATGAATGGGATAAATTTGAAAGTTACGAAAAATGTGATAATTTCACCGAAGGCTGGTTAAAAGAATGCCAGAGAGTTTTAAAACCAACGGGAACAATTTGGGTTATTGGAATGTACCATAATATTTTTCGTGTTGGTAAAATAATGCAAGATTTAGGTTTATGGTTTTTAAATGACGTTATTTGGGTAAAGATTGGTGCTTTGCCGAATTTAAACTGTCGAAGATTTACAAGCAATCACGAAACTTTAATTTGGGCCGTAAAAAATAAAACTGCGAAAGGGTACGTATTTAATTATCAACTTTTGAAAAAGATGAATGGCGATAAGCAGATGAAAGATACTGATTGGAATTTTTCTATCTGTCGTGGAGGTGAAAGGTTGAGAGATAAAAACGGAATAAAATCTCACCCAACGCAAAAACCATTAAAACTTATTCAGCAAGTAATATTAACCTCTAGCAAAAAGGGAGACTTAATTCTCGATCCCTTTTTAGGAAGCGGAACCACCGCTGTTGTTGCAAAAGCACTTGGTAGAAATTGGATTGGAATTGAAAAAGAAAAAAAATATGTTGATTTAGCACAAAAACGAGTAGAGCAAATGATTTTAACATAGAAATATGAAACTTAATCGTGTAGAAATAAAAAATTTTAAGTCAATAAAAAATATAACGGTTAATTTTGAACCGGCTTGTCGAGTTTTGGTCGGCATTAACGAATCGGGAAAATCAAATATTTTAAACGCCCTCTCTTTTTTACGCAAAGATTCTAAGCCCGTTAAAAAAGATGATTTACGGCAAGAGTTGCCAGATGAAGACCCTATTGAAGAAGCTTACATAAGATTTGTATTTAAATTTGAGAAGCCAGAATCCGATAAATTGCTGGAAACTGTTTCTACAAAGATACTCGCAAACGTAAAAAATCCCGAAATTGTTTTAATTGGGGAAAAAGTGCAATCGGTGAAAAATTATTGTGCTACTCGAAACGAAGGTTTATATACGGCAGATATTCTTGACGAGGAAAAATCTTTTAAATATTGGAGCGTCAATTATCGGCTTATTGCGGGTTGGAAAAAATTAACAAGTGCTTGCCCGCAAGATTTCAGCATTGAAATAAAAGGACAAAAATGTATACTCTCACAATACAAACTTATTCGTGCGGCAGATTTTACAGAAATTCCGGTTGAATATTTAGAGGACGCAAAAATTGCCGACTTGGCGGCATTTTCCGGTGAAACCATAATAGCAATTACAGAAGAAAACTTACCAGATACGCTATTTTGGAAATACGACGAGAATAACCTTTTACCAAGCTCGGTAAAAATTGAGGAGTTTTCCGCTAACCCGGATACATGTGTTCCTCTGAGAAATATGTTTACCCTTGCCGGGATTGCCGAGATTTCGACGAGTATTGCAAGCGCGAAAGCGCGAGGTAATAATCAATTTCAGAACTACCTGGACGGCATCGCGAAAAAAACTACCACCCACTTTAGAAATGTTTGGAAAGAATATAAGGATATTAAATTTTCTCTTCGCCTTAATGCCGATCAGATTGAACCTGGCGTAAAAGAGAAAAATACCCTGGATTTTTCCAAGAGAAGTGACGGGTTTAAGCGATTCGTTACTTTCTTACTTATGATTTCTGTTAATGTAAAAACAGACGACCTTGTCGATACACTCTTACTCATAGATGAACCAGAAATGAGCTTACACCCTACGGGAGCAAGGTACCTCCGCGAAGAACTAATTAAGATTTCAAAAACAAACTATGTAGTATATAGCACCCATTCAATATTTATGATTGATTCGGGTGATATTAGCAGGCATTACATAGTAAAAAAGAAAGATGAGATAACCACTATTGAATCGGCAAAAGAGTCTAATATAGCTGACGAGGAAGTGCTTTATAACGCACTTGGCCATTCTGTCTTTGCGGTTTTGAAAGAAAAAAATATTATATTTGAGGGCTGGAATGATAAGCATCTATTTTTAGTTGCCATTCAAGGCGCTACAGCTGTTTTGAAAAACAAATTTAAAGATTTCAGTATATGCCATGCAAAAGGTGTCGGAACTATAAAAACGATAACGCCAATGATTGAGCTAGCTCAACGAGATTGTCTTATTGTGAGCGATAGCGATAAGGCGGCTAAAAATCAACAAAAAATTTACAAATTAGATAAAGGCTTTGGTGAATGGAAAAATTATCAAGATATTGACGCAAGCATAGAGGCAACTACTGGAGAAGATTTTATAAAAAATGACTTCATTACTAAGCAAATAAAAACAATCTTGTCCGGTTCATCTATGCCGGAATTCGATCAAGCGACTTTGTCGGATAGAAACAAACTTGCTTTAATATTTAAGTGGCTAACTGATAACGGAATGACCGCTGAGCAAGCAAATGAAACAATAAATAAAGTTAAAAATTCTATTTTTGAAAACTTGAAACCTCAAAATATAGAAGACTCTTATAGCAAGATATTAGAAGGTATTTCTCTTTAAGGGAGTTTGCCGATCTGCCAAGTCGGCAAAAGTCTTTAACGCGCAAATAGGCACACGCCAAGGAAATTGGCGCAGCCTCTATTTAAATAAGAGATATGGCCATAATTTCAGACGATAAATTCAAAATTAGAATTACTCCACGATATACAAATTGGTGGACTTTTGATTTTGAATTTTTTTATAACGACAAACCGATTTTTAATCCCGAAATCACTAAGAACGGAATTTTTGAAGGCGACGAATACGAAAATTTGGAATTTCTCCATATTATCGAAAAAGCGGTTGAAAGTAAAATCGATGGAGAAATTTTTGGTTGGGGTGCGTGGGAGACAGAGGTGGAAGTTGAAATAAAAGTTATTATGAAAAATTTCGACGAGGGTGTGAACGGCAGTTTTGATTTTGTCGTATTTGTCGGCGAAGTTTGTTTTACGGGAGGAGAGACAAAATATGGTTTTCAAAATGCAGGAGTGAAATTATTTGTTGATCGTGAGGGATTAAAAAAGTTTTACAACGAGCTAAAATCAGAAATGCAGAAAGTTCCCAACGCCCCGGCCATACAATGATTTTGTTTTTTCTCGAATAATATTTATGCTATAATTAGAGCATATTAATTATTAATGCGAATAATTATGAAAAAGGAGGCGATCTATTTACGCATCATGCCCATGGTAATATTGATGGCATGTTTTTTTGTATTTGGTGGGACCGCGCGAGCCGCTGATATAATTTGGGATAATACCCAGGTCAGGGTAATCAATACTTTTACGCTTAATGGCTGGGATCGGTTGATTATTCGCCCGGGAACTATTATTAAAATGGCGGTCGGCGCAAAAATAATTTCCTACGGAGACATTGAAGCCATCGGCGATGCTAATAATCCGATTATTTTTACTTCCATTAAAGACGACAGCGTGGGCGGGGATACTAATGGCGACGTCGGCGCGACAAAGCCGGCCATGGGTGATTGGTCATATTTTTTAATTCAGGGCGAAGGTAAGAAGGTTACTTTTGATTATGTCAAAATTAATTACGGAGGCGGCGGTAGTGATAAACGCCCTGTTTCTCTTATTTCGGTGTCAAACTCCGGCGAACCGGGCATAAAGTTAAAAGAAATTAATATTACCCATAGTTCGATTGTCAACAATTTTAGCGGCGTTAGTTTTTTTGGCGACGCTATTTTTAAAATTTCCCAATCAAATTTTTACAATGACGTAAATTGCCCTTTGCCGTCAGGCTGGTATCCAGCGCCGCGCTGTGATCAATTAGGCATCAGCAAGTCGACGGGGGCTAAAATTGAAGCGCCTTATGTTTATTGGGGGCATAAAGATGGGCCGACAACCATAGAGGATTATCTGAAAGGCATTAAAAAAGGCACCAAAGTTTATTATAACGCGAATTTTATTCCTTTTTTAATTGAACCTTGGCCGTCCGATAAAACTGGGCCAGTTCAAAGCGCGCCAGATCCGGTGATTTTAGTGCCTGGAATTATGGGGAGTTGGAATGTGAGTGGCGAATGGGAATTAGATCCTATACTTCATACTTACGATAATTTATGGCAGGCCATGAAAAATGCCGGTTATGAAGAGGGTAAGACTTTGTTTGCGTTTCCGTATGAATGGCGACAGGACAATATTTTAACCGCTTATCAATTAAAACAGAAAATTAATGAAGTAAAAATTGCTTGTGGCTGTAATAAAGTTGATATTGTGGCACATAGCATGGGAGGTTTGGTGGCGCGGGCTTACGCGGAAAGTAATTATTACGGAGCGGATATTGATCAATTAGTGTTTTTAGGCACGCCGCACAGGGGTTCGCCAAAGAGTTATTATACATGGGAGGGTGCAGAAATGGGTGATAATAAATATGAATTATTTGAAATATTGCAGAAAAAACTATTTACACTAGAAGCTAAAGCTAGGGGATATTTGTCTTTATTTGATTATATCCAAAATTACGTAAAATCAGTTGAACAATTATTGTCAACTTATGCGTATTTGCAAGATGTAAATCAAACCGATTTTAGAATTTATGATAAAATTAATTATCCTAATAATTATCCGTATAATACATTCTTAGAAAATATTAATTCGGCTGATAAAATAAATCAGCTTGCCAATAGCGTCATAAAAATAATGAATTTTATCGGCGATACGGGCGACAATACTATTAATGCCATTAAAGTAAGTTCGGGTGAGCCATATTGGCCGATGTGGAAAAATGGTTATGCCGAAGAATCTATTAGACTGGCTGGTGACGGCACGGTGCCGGATATTAGTTCGTCTTTGTTTATCCCTTCCAAAATTAATAACGCCGAGCATTCGGCGTTGCCAACCAAAGCGCAAAAACAAGTGATCCAATATTTAACCGGCAATTTACCGGTGGTAGAAATAAGCGACGTTAAAGAACCGGAAAAGTTATTAGTGGTTAGAATTTTTTCTCCAGCCGACTTCGTGATAACCGCGCCGGACGGCAAAATGTTAGGCAAAAATTTTTTAATAAGCGGGCAGACAGTTAATGAAATTCCCGGAGCGTTTTATTCGGGTTTTGATACTGATGTCGAATTCGCGGTTATACCCGATCCGATGGACGGGGAATATAAAGTGGAGTTGCAAGGCACGGGCGAAGGAGAATATAAGTTAAGCACAAGTTTAATTGATGAAATTAAACAAGTTGATCAAGAATTTAGCGGTAGCATTGCGCCGGAGCAGCAAAGAAATTTTAATATTATTTATTCAGCCGCGTCGGAAAATCCCTTAAGCGACCTGAAACCGATTGATACTGTTCCGCCAATCGTTATTATTAATAAACCGGCGGAAGCTGAAAAATATTTACATAGTGATAATTTATTAATAGATTATAGCGCCACGGATGATTTTTCCGGAATTGCTACCACTACCACAATGATTGACGGCCAGGAAGTTGCTACGACTACGATTGATTTGTTTGATTATGCTTTGGGCCAGCACAGTTTAATTATTTCGGTCTTTGACAATGCTGGCAATCAAGCACAGGTGCAAATAAATTTTGAAATTATTACTAATATTGATAGCACTATTAGTGATATCAAAGAAATTAATAATCGTGGCTGGCTAAAAGGCAGAATTTATCACGCACTATTAGAAAATGCGTTTAAACTGCTAAAAATAGAAACTAAATTTTTTGATAAAGAGCTGGATTTAAACGAAAAATTAATTAAGAAAACGCAGGAGGATAAAAAATTGACAGACAAGCAAAAGCAGAAGTTGATTGGCCAATATAATAAAAAACTAGCTGAATTAAAAAAAGATCGAGCCAAAGCCATTGATAAAAACTTGGATTTAATAATTAGGCTTTTAGACAAAGTAAAAGACAACGACCAGATTAATCAGCGAGGATATGATATAATAATAAGTGATATTAATTATTTAAGGATAAATTTATGAATCAAAAATTAAAAAATGTTTTAATGATTTTATTAGTCTATGTTGTTTCTATTATTTTTTCATTATTTTTAGCGGTTATAATGGGGTCATTGTATTCAAGCATTTTTAATTTAAGTTGTGTTGACAGTATATTTGTTGCTATGAATTTTGACAAAGGGTGTCAGGTCGAAGGGTTTTTATATTCGTATAGTTTTTTATTACCATTACTTTCATTTTTATTGTTAAAAACAAAAAAGGCATGGTTAAACTATTTATTAGGAATTTTGTTATTTGTTATTTTGTTTCTTTTTGTTGGTTATTATAAAGGATTAATTATTTATTCATTAATGCTTATTTTTGCCTGGCTTTTAGCTCAAGGCGGGTTGATGGTTTATAAAAAATTAAGGTAAAAAGTAAAGTAAAAATTTATTAGGCAAAGTTTAATAGGGCGGCGCGCCAATAATATTGGCACGAAAAATAATCTTGGCTTGAAAAAGAGGCGGATTAGCCCGCCTTCGGCGGGAGAAAGGCACGGCGGGCAAAAATTTCCTTTCCCCCGACCCCTTTCCTTTTTTGCCCGCCCTGCCTTTGAATTTT